>CBFGSA010000025.1:0-26591 GCA_965651365.1 uncultured Rhodanobacteraceae bacterium
TTGCCGATGGCGGCATCCGCTATTCGGGCGACATTCCCAAGGCGCTGGCGGCGGGCGCATCCTGCGTGATGCTGGGCTCGATGTTCGCCGGCACCGAGGAGTGCCCGGGCGAAGTCGAGCTGTTCCAGGGCCGTTCCTACAAGAGCTATCGTGGCATGGGCTCGCTGGGGGCGATGTCGCAAGGCTCGAAAGACCGCTATTTCCAGGACGAGGTGGACGCCGACAAGCTGGTGCCCGAGGGCATCGAAGGCCGGGTACCCTACCGTGGCCCACTGCGCAACATCGTGCATCAGTTGATTGGTGGCTTGCGTGCCTCGATGGGCTATTTGGGCGCGGCCACTGTCGAGGATGTACGCAAGCAGGCCCGCTTCGTCCAGGTCAGTGCCGCGGGTGTGGTCGAGGCCCATCCGCATGACATCCAGATCACCAAGGAAGCGCCGAATTATCGGTTGAAGTAGCGCCGGGAATGGGGAATCGGGAATCGTAAAAGCCCCATCCAGCCCCGTTTTGTTTTGCCCCTCGTCCCTCGCCCGGGTTGCGTATGTCCAAGAACATTCATTCCGATCGCATTCTGATCCTCGACTTCGGGGCGCAGTACACCCAGCTCATTGCGCGGCGGGTGCGCGAGCTGGGGGTGTATTGCGAGATCCGGGCCTGGGATCACGATCCGGAGCAGATCGCCGAATTCGCGCCACGGGGGATCATTCTTTCCGGTGGTCCCGAATCCACGCTGGCCGACAATGCACCCCAAGCGCCGCAACAGGTGTTCGAGGCCGGGGTGCCGGTACTGGGCATCTGCTACGGCATGCAGACCATGGCCAAGCAGTTCGGCGGCCGTACCGAATCGGCCGAGGGACGCGAATACGGCCACGCCGAGATCGACCTGCGGGAACCCGGTGCGCTGTTCGAGGGTCTGGACGATCACGGCGGAGCAGGGCGGCTCGATGTGTGGATGAGCCATGGTGACCATGTGGCCGAGGCGCCACCGGGTTTCACGGTTGTGGCGGGCAACGCACGTGTGCCGGTGGCGGCCATGGCCAACGAATCGCGCAAATTCTACGGCGTCCAGTTCCATCCCGAAGTCACCCACACCAAACAGGGCGGAGCACTGCTGAAGCGTTTCCTGCTCGATATCTGCGGCTGCCGCACACTGTGGACGGCACCGGCCATCATCGCCGACCAGGTGGCGCGGGTACGCCAGACGGTGGGCAGGGACAGGGTGCTGCTGGGCCTTTCAGGCGGGGTCGATTCTTCGGTCGTCGCGGCCCTGCTGCACGAGGCCATCGGCGATCAGCTCACCTGCGTGTTCGTCGATACCGGGCTGCTGCGCTACCGGGAAGGCGACCAGGTCATGGCCACCATGGCCGAACACATGGGCGTCAAGGTGATCCGCGTCAACGCTGCCGAGCGCTATTTCAAGGCACTTGAAGGCGTGGCCGACCCCGAACAAAAACGCAAGATCATCGGTCGCCTGTTCATCGATATCTTCGACGAGGAGGCCGCCAAGCTCGAGGGCGTCCAATGGCTGGCCCAGGGCACCATCTACCCGGACGTGATCGAATCGGCCGGCAGCGCCACCGGAAAGGCCCATGTGATCAAGAGCCACCACAATGTCGGCGGCCTGCCCGAGCACATGAAGCTGAAACTGGTCGAGCCGCTGCGCGAACTGTTCAAGGACGAAGTGCGTCGCATCGGCATCGAACTGGGCCTGCCGCGCGAGATGGTCTACCGTCACCCGTTCCCCGGCCCGGGCCTGGGCGTGCGCATCCTGGGCGAAGTGAAACGCGAGTTTGCCGAGCTGCTGGCCCGCGCCGATGCGATCTTCATTGAGGAGCTGCGCGCCGCTGGCCTGTACGACAAGACCAGCCAGGCCTTCGCCGTGTTCCTGCCCGTGCGCTCGGTCGGCGTGGTCGGTGACGCGCGCGCCTACGAATGGGTCATCGCCCTGCGCGCCGTCGAGACCATCGACTTCATGACCGCGCATTGGGCGGAGCTGCCCCATGCCTTTCTTTCCAAGGTTTCAAATAGAATAATCAACGAGTTGAGAGGCATTTCTCGCGTGGTCTATGACATCTCCGGCAAACCTCCCGCGACCATCGAGTGGGAGTGACCGGTACTGGCTGGTGCGGCAACATCCACGCGCCAGCAGCTTCACCTTCAACGACAGCGTCAATCACACCGCCTGGAATCAGTGCGTGCGCGGCGGCGTGTAGCGGGTGCCGGCCTGCAGCGTGGTGACGTACGTGCCGTTCCAGTCGTGATCGAATATCCCGCTCAGGGTTTTCGCCGGTCCCGCACCGTGCACGAACACCGAGGCATCGATGGTGTTGTTGAAATAGCTCCAGCTCCAGTTGCCGGTGCCGATGTACGCGCTGCGCGCGTCGGCGACCGCGTACTTGGCGTGTTCGACCCTGGCGTAGTCGATGAAGCCCTGCGAGGAGGGCGGCAGATGGCTGAACTTCACCGTGATGTGCGGCAGCACGGCCAGGCTCTTGAGATAGGCCTGCATCGGTTCGCGCAGCGCCCAGTCGGCCACGATGATGCGCACGTCCACGCCACGCGCGGCCGCATCGCGCAGGGCTGCATCGACCGGCGCCCACCAGCCCTTGTAGCCGTACTCGCGCAGCGCCGACAGGGTCATCACCTGGACCCGCAGCACCTGCCGGGCAGAACGGATCATGCGCACCAGTACGTCCTGCTCCGCGCTCAGCCCGTGCGGCAGCAACGCGGGCGGGCTGAAGGCGGGGAAGGCGCTCAGGGTGTCGCCGTTGGCATCCGTGAGCTGTACCGGGTCGGCTGCGGTGACCGGCGCAAACGGCAGCGTCTGCTGCGCGTGTTTCGTGGCGGCCGGCATGTCCGCATGCGCGGCCAGTTGCCAGTCGAAATCGAAGCTGGCCGTGAAGGTGCGGGCAAAGCGCGCATTGCGGATGCGCGCGCCGATCTCGTGGATCTGGGTCAGCGCACGCCAGTCCCAGTTGGCACTGCCGACGAACACCTCCCGGTCATCGACGATCAAGTACTTGGCGTGCAGCACGCCTCCGGTCAGCGTATCCATGGGCAGCACGCGGATACTGATATTGCCCACCTTTTTCAGGCGCTCGACACTGTCGCGGCTGTAGCGCATGAAATGGCTGCCCAGCAACACGTGCACTTCGACGCCATGGCGCGCACGGTCAACCAGCGCATCGAGCACCGGTGCCAGCGCGCTGCCCGGTTTGTTGGTGATGTAGAAGGCGGCTATGTCGATGCGCTTGTGTGCGCCGCGGATCATGTCCAGCCACACCGCCTGCGTGCGCGCCACGCCTTGCGCACCGTAATCCGTTTCTTCCGGCACGCTTTCGACGATGCTGAAACCGGGAGCGGCCTGGCTTGTCATTGCGGACGCTGCGGATGCTGCGGTCAGCATCAGGCCCGATACGCAGACGGTCTTCCACATTTCGCTCATTCCTTTTTCTTCATGGGTCGAGAGCCGTGCGCCACCGGCATGCTTGCGTGTGCCCGGCCGCAAATATCACCGCTGGCGCAAGTTTCAGTGCAGATGATCGATGACGGCGGCCAGCCACATGAACATCATGCCACCGGTCATGCCCGTCATCGGCGCCAGTCGGCTGCGTGCATCCAGACGTTGCCACACGGCCGGGAGCACATCGACGCAGGCCAGGTAGATCGTACAACCTGCGGCAAACGCAAGACCCATGCCGATGAATCCGGGCAGTACCGAGAGCAGGGTGGTGCCGATTGCGCCGATCGGCACGGCCACGGCCGCCAGCACCGAAATGCGGAACGCGGCGCGCGGCGCATAGCCGCCGGCGACCAGCACGCCCGCATGCCCGATGCTGCGCGGCAGTTCATGCAGCAAGATGGTGGTGGCCATGATCATGCCCAGGGCCGGATTCACCTCGAAAGCCGCGCCAATGACCACGCCATCGATCAGATGATGCAAGGCATCGCCCAGGATGTCCATGCGGGCGAAGGCCGCGATTCCGGATTTCGCCGCCAGGACGCGGACCCCCGTTTCAACGCACACCAGCAACAGCATGCCCAGTGCCAGCACCAGGCAGGCGAAGTCCATTGCCAGCCCGTGCGAGATCGCCTCGGGCAGCATGTGCAACAGACTGTCGCCCAGCAGCAGACCGGCAGTCGTGGCCTGCATCCACGGCAACCAGGTCTGTACTTTGCGATGGGGCACCAGCATCACCCAGCGCGCCATCAGCGTGATCGCGGCTACCGCCAAGCTGGCCACCAGGGGCAAGATCCAGGAAAGCATAGTGTCATTCCACAAAATGTTATATTATAACATTTAGATTTTTGCGTGCCTTTCTCCATGATGATGTTTGCCTTGCGCGCAACTGCTTGCACATTTCCATGTACCAGTTGTACCATGTGTGCATAGGGTACATATGGAACAACAAGTCTCATGGAAATTGTCATCAACATCGAAGACGCGCAGCCACTGTTCGCGCAACTGGTCGCCCAGATCAAGGCTGCCGTGCAAGACGGCAGGATCGGGGCGGGCGACCCCCTGCCGTCGATCCGGCAACTGGCCGGTGATCTGGACTTGAACAGCAAGACGGTAGCCAAAGCCTACCGCCTGCTGGAACGCGACTCGATCATCCAGACCCGTGGCTACCGCGGCACCTTCGTGCATCCCGAAGCCAGGGCCAACAGCAAGATCGATCTGCATGGCTGGCTGGACAAATCCATCCGGAAAACCATCACCGACCTGAGAGGAGCCGGCCTGACCGACTCCGAAATCCGCATCGCGTTCAACCACGCCATGAACACACGCAATCCTGGAGCAACACGATCATGAACACCTGGCACAACCCGCTGTTCTTCGCCGTATTCCTGGCGCAAATCTTTGTCAGTTCGTACTGGCTGCCCAGGATCATCCTGGCCCGGATCGACCGTGTACGCAGCGAGTATCCGCCCGAGCGCTATCCGCGGCTCTACCCTGGATCGAGCGACGCCTTTGCGTCCAGCCGGTCACTCTTTGTGTGGGCGTGTCGGCTGGTGTTCGTGCTCGGCTTCGCCATGTTGTACGGCGCGTTTGCGCTGGACGGCGGCCGCTTTGCCGACGACGGCTACATTTCCGAGGTCTGGCCCGCGGCCTACGGGCTTTGCCAGTTCATGCCCCTGGTGATCATGGAGCTGCTGGGATTCCGGCAGCTTCATTTGATGCGAAAAGCCAATACGGATGTCACGCGCAAGGCCAGCTTGCGCCCACGCCGCCTGTTCGATTTCGTGTCGCCCGTCCTGCTGACGCTGGCGCTGGCGCTGCTGGTGGCGGTGATCGGTTTCAACCTGTACGCCCACGACTTTCACCTGATCTGGGGCAGTGACGCCATGCAGCAGTCCCTCGTCATGCTGGTCACCAACCTGGCCCTGCTGATGGTGGGGGTGTGGCAGTTGCACGGGCGCAAGCTCAACCCGCATCAGGCCACCGTCGATCGTACCCGCCAGATCCGGACGCAACTGACTTCACTGCTGCTGATCAGTTGCGTGCTGAGCGTGTTTCTGATCTGGCAGACCATCGGCGATCTCCATGCGCTGCATTACCTCGACGCGACCGCCATGAGTATGTACTTCCAGCTCATTGCCATCTTGTCGGTCGGTCTGTCCTTGCGCAGCCTGCGCCTGGACGACCTCGATTTCAGCGCCTACGCAGTCAACCACGACGCGGATTGACGGCAACTTCCACTCCGCTGATTTCCCCAACACCCGTCGAGGAGGACCACGCATGTCTCCAATCCCGGCCGATGTATGTCGACTCCCTGTGGATGCACGATGGTCGCGTTGAGGGGCTGCATTGCTGTCTTCCGCAGCCATCATGCGGGCGGCATGCTGATCCCCTTCCACACCCGTTCCCGCTTCGCGCATCCGATGATCGGCAGCGTGGAAACACGCTTCAACAAGGCAGAAACGCATGTATCGACCACGGCGCACACCTTTGCGCCAAAGTGCCGTTGTGGCGAATGACTCCTGCAAGTGTGCAACCGTGCACCAGGTGCCGAGTGCTGCCGGGAATCCGACCCTCGGGTTTTGCTCGTCGCTTGCTGCCTGGCGGCCATGGGGGTGATGTTGTCCGGCCCGTACGTCGCTGACATGATCCCCGGAAAGGCAAAGTCCACCCCGGGTACACGCATTCACGGCGTGGGCGCCATCTAAGTGTTCGATCCGCGCTACCATACGCGAATGGAAGCGGCCATCGTGCTCGACAACGGCCTGCTTGCCAACCGCCACGAGCAGGAGGTTCCGCTCATGAACCAACATGCAACGGTCAAGGCCCGGGACAGCATATTGCTTCTGGCCCGTATTCTGCTGGTGCTGCTGTTCCTGATTTTCGGATGGAGCAAGCTCACCGGCTTCCAGGCAGCCGTGCAGTACATGGCCCATGTTGGTGCGCCCGTACCCGAGTTCGCGGCAGTGATCGCGGTGGTCATGGAGTTTCTCGTGGGCATTGCACTGGCTCTCGGGATAGCGACGCGGCCGCTGGCGATACTGCTGGCGATCTACACCATGGCGACGGCAGTCATCGGCCATCATTACTGGACGATGACCGGCATGGAACGCTATGCAAACGAGATCAACTTCTACAAGAACGTGAGCATCACCGGGGGCCTGCTCGCTCTGTATGTCGCGGGCGCCGGCCGCTATGCGGTCGATCACTGGTGGCGCGCACGTCGCGCGGGTGCGGGGTGAACGTGACAGAAACCAGGGGATGCTTCGGCAGCAAAGACAGCAGCGGTAATCGCCGTGAACACACGTTTTCAAGGGATGCCTGATCCAACATTCCCGATACGGTCCGACACAGGCGCGTCGCTTGCGAAGACGGCTGAAGTCGAGCGGCGCTGGATGCAGCGTGCCCTGGATCTGGCCGTGCACGCACGCGATGCCGAAGGCGAGATTCCCGTGGGCGCGGCGCTGATTCGTGATGGTGAAGTGCTGGGCGAGGGCTGGAACCGCAACATCACCCTGCATGATCCCACGGCACATGCCGAAATTGTCGCCATGCGCGCAGCCGGTGCGAAGCTTCGCAATCATCGCCTTGTCAATACGACGCTGTACGTGACCCTGGAGCCGTGCGCGATGTGCGCCATGGCGCTGATCCACGCCCGGGTGGCGCGGGTGGTGTATGCCGCTGCCGATCCCAAGACCGGCGCGGCAGGCAGCGTGTTCGATACCCTGATCTCGGCGCGCCACAATCACCGCATCGAAGTGGTCGGCGGTGTGCTGGCCGAGGAGTCCGCGCAATTGCTGCGCAACTTCTTCCGCGAGCGGCGGTGATCCGGCAGCATTTCCCTGCCACTCAGCGAACAGGCGATAGGATGGCGTGAATGGCCTCCGAGGAAAGCAATCCGCGTTTCGAAGCACTCAGTGAATCGGCGTTGCTGGTGCATTTCGAGCAGTGCATCGACGTCAAGGTGAATGCACGCGTGCACGCGCTGTGTGCTGCATTGCGCAAGTTGCAGGTGCAGGGCCTTGACCAAGTGATGCCGGCCTACGCGGGTGCTTTGCTGCGCTTCGATCCCGATCATTGGGCCGGGCAGGGCGATGGTGACCCGCACGCCGCGTTGCGTGAAGCGATCCAGCCCATTCTGGATGCATTGCCGCAATGGGAGCCCGAAGTCGGCAAGGGTCGGCTGCATGAATTGCCGGTCTGCTATGGAGGCGACCACGGCGCGGACCTGGATGCCGTGGCCATGCACTGCGGCCTGGGCATCGACGAACTCATCAGACGCCACTGTGCACCCGTTTACCAGGTGGCCATGCTGGGCTTCGCGCCGGGTTTCGCCTACCTGCTCGGCCTGGACCCGGCACTGGAGATGCCGCGGCGCGCCCAGCCGCGTACGCGGGTTCCCGCAGGTTCGATCGGCATCGGTGGCGCCCAGACCGGTATCTATCCACGCCAGCTTCCCGGCGGCTGGCAGTTGCTGGGACGCACGTCGGCACGCCTGTTCGACGCCACCAACAGCAAGAACCCGACGCTGCTGGAACCCGGCGACCGGGTACGTTTCGTGGCCATCAGCGAAAAGGAATTTCTGCAGCAGTCGGAGGCGAACGGTGTTTGAGGTCGTCCAGCCCGGAATGCTGAGCACGCCGCAGGATGCAGGGCGCTCCGGCCATGCACATCTCGGCATCGGCCGGGCCGGGGCGGCAGACTGGACCGCGCTGCATCTGGCCAATGCCCTGGTCGGCAATCCGGTGGACGCCTGCGCCATCGAAATCACATTGCAAGGACCGGTGCTGAAAGCGCTCGCCTCGCACCGGGTGGCGCTGTCGGGCGCACCCCTGCCACAGGCGCGCATCAACGACGATCCGTGGCCAATGGGCGTGGCCCGCCTGGTGCAGCGCGGCGATCGATTGAGTCTGGGTGGCATGTCCAGCGGCTGCCGCAGTTATCTTGCCGTAGCCGGCGGGATTGACGTTGCGCCCTGGCTGGGCAGCCGCTCTTGCGATGTCAATGCCGGGCTGGGTCCGATGCCTCTGAAAGCCGGCGATCGATTGCCCGTGGGGCCTGCCGACAGGGTGCTGCCCAACACCTTCGACTGGTCACTGGATCTGCGCCCCTGGCAGCATTCGGATGCGCCGCGCAGCTTGCGCTTGCTGAAAGGTGCACACACCAACCAGCTCAATGAGACCTCGCGTGGCTTGCTGGGCGATGCAACATTCCGGATCAGCCCGGCCAGCAACCGGGTCGGCACGCGACTTGATGGCCCCGAATTGCGCTTGATCAAGCCCCTGGAGATCATCAGCACCGGCAGCGTTGCCGGCAGCATGCAGCTGCCACCCGGGGGCCAGCCCATCGTGCTGGGCTGCGAGCATCCGGTCAGTGGCGGCTACCCGCGCATCGCGCAAGTGATCGAAGCCGATCTGCCGCGCCTGGCGCAGTGTCGGCCGGGTGATGAAGTCCGTTTCGAATGGGTGGACATGGCCACGGCGCTCGACGCGCGGCGCGCGCAGCGACAACTGATCGAACAGATTGAATTGCAGATTCGCCAGCGACTGGAGCAGGCGGCATGACACCATACATCGACCTCAATTGCGACATGGGCGAATCCTACGGTGCCTGGACCATGGGCGCCGACGCTGAAGTGATGCCGTGGGTCACCTCGGTCAACATCGCCTGCGGCTTCCACGCCGGCGATCCGGTGACGATGCGCAAAACCGTGACCGCCGCCGCCGAGGCTGGCGTGGCCATCGGGGCTCATGTGGCCTTGCCCGATCTGGCCGGCTTTGGTCGCCGCGCCATGGCGGTGTCGGCCAGCGAGGTCCATGCCATGACGGTCGTGCAGATCGGTGCACTGATGGCCATGGCCACAACCGTTGGTGCAAGACTGACGCACGTCAAACCGCACGGCGCGCTGTATCACATGGCCGAGCATCAGCCGGACATCGCCGATGCGCTGGTCGATGCGATCGCCGCGGTGGACCGCAGCTTGCGCGTGGTGGGCCTGGCCGACGGCGCACTGGTCGGTGCGGCTGAGGAGGCCGGCATGCGCGCCGGCAACGAGGCCTTTGTCGACCGCCGCTACCGCCATGACGGCGGACTGGTGCCACGGGGCGAGGACGGTGCCGTCATCGACGATCCGCAACAGGCCCTGGCCCAGGCGCTGGAGCTGGTCAGGGCAGGGCGCGCGCCACTGTCCGATGGCGGTCATGTGGAAGTGCATGCCGACACCCTGTGCATCCACGGCGACCGGCACGATGCCGCTGCCTTTGCCCGCCATATCCACGAAGGTTTGCGCCAAGCGGGGGTTGAATTGCGTGCGCCCAGACGCAATCTCGACCAGTGAACCCGAAAGGACAAAAAACATGATCGAACTCCACTACTGGCCCACACCCAACGGCCACAAGGTCACGATGTTCCTGGAAGAGACCGGCCTGGAATACACCATCAAGCCAGTCGATATCGGGGCCGGTGACCAATTCAAGGCGGAGTTTCTGGCAATCGCGCCCAACAACAAGATGCCCGCCATCGTTGACCTTGATCCGGTCGACGGTGGCGAGCCGATCAATGTGTTCGAGTCGGGTGCGATTCTGCAGTATCTGGCCGAGAAGTCCCGTCAACTGATTCCCGCCGACATGCGCGCGCACAAGACCGTGCTGGAGTGGCTGTACTGGCAGGTCGGCAGTCTCGGCCCGATGCTGGGTCAGCACCATCACTTCACCAGCTACGCGCCGGAAAAGATTCCCTACGCCATCGAGCGTTACGAGAAGGAAACCGCGCGGCTGTACCGGGTGCTCGACAAGCACCTGGAAGGCCGTGCCTTCATTGCCGGTGACGAGTACAGCATTGCCGACATTGCCTGCTACCCGTGGATCGCGACCGGCGACTTTCATGGCCAGGATATGGGCCGCCTCGCCAACCTCATGACCTGGTGCGAACGCATTGCCGCGCGTCCTGCCACGAAGAACGCCTACGCCATTGGCGAAAAATACGTCAGCCGCGCCAGCGACGAGGACCGCAACAAAAACCTGTTCGGCGAGCGCAGCGTCTGACAGCGCGAGAGGCGCAAATGCAGTAGGATTGCCCCATGACCCGTCCGGCCCACAAGCTTCTCCTGTGCCGCTGGCGCACGCTTCGTGTGCTGGCTGCATTGGCATGGCTTGCGATGGTTGCCATGCCGGCCATGATGCCAGCCCATGCTGCCGAGATGTCGGCACCGCCGGCGGATACGAGCAGCACCATGCAGCACGGCACACCCGAGCTGATGGCTGGCTGTTGTGAGGGCGCTGCGGGTCAACATGCAGACAGCCACGGCTGTCACTGCGCGGTCACATGCGGTGCGTGTGTGGTCTTGCCTGTCACCGGCCTGATCGCCGAACTGTGGCCCGCACTGCCCGAATGGCAGGCCACGCCTCCCGCCTTGGCAATGCAATCGTCGAGTCCGCCATACCGCCCTCCACGGGTCTGAATCTCCCCATTGATGGCTGTGACTTCGGCTCTGTGCCGAAGCGTCTTGTCGTGCGCCGAGCGCGCGATGCAACGGAGATTCCAGATGAAACACCTCATATACCGGTTGCCGCAGTTGTCGCGGCGACGCTTTGTACAGGGCCTGGCGCTGGGTGGCGCTGCCGCCAGCCTCGGCCTGCTGCGCACCGCGCGAGCCGAAGCCCGATCCTTGTCCGGAAATCAGCTCAAGCCGCTGTCCGGCAGCACTTTTGACCTCACGATTGGCCAGACGCCGGTCAATTTCACCGGTCGTGCACGCAGCGCGACCACTATAAACGGCGGCGTGCCCGGCCCGCTGCTGCACTGGAAACAGGGCGACACCGTCACCCTGAAGGTGCGCAACACCCTGCCGGTGCCCACTTCAATCCACTGGCACGGCATCCTGTTGCCGACGGACATGGATGGCGTGCCGGGCCTCAGCTTTCCCGGCATTGCCCCCGGTGAGACCTTCACCTACCGCTTCCCGGTAAAGCAGAGCGGGACCTACTGGTACCACAGCCACTCGGGCTTCCAGGAGCAGACCGGTGTCTACGGCCCGCTGGTGATCGAGCCGACCGGCGGCGAGCGCCATCCGGTCGACCGCGAACACGTGATCGTGCTCAGCGACTGGACCGACGAGGACCCGAGCGACCTGTTCGGCATCCTCAAGAAGCAGAGTGATTTCTACAACTTTGCCGAACCCACGGCGCCGGAGTTCTTGCGTGACATCAAGCAACAAGGTCTCGACAAGGCCCTGGCGAAGCGGCGCATGTGGAACCGGATGCGCATGAGCCCGGCCGATCTGGCCGATGTCTCGGGGCATACCTACACCTTCCTGATGAACGGCAATACCCCGGCCGCCAATTGGACCGGCCTGTTCGAGCCCGGTGAAAAGGTCCGTCTGCGCTTCATCAACGGCTCGGCCATGAGCTTTTTCGACGTGCGCATTCCAGGCCTGAAGATGATGGTGGTCGCCGCCGATGGTCAGGATGTCGAACCGGTGACGGTGGACGAGTTCCGCATTGGGGTGGCCGAGACCTATGATGTGATCGTGGAACCAGAAGATGATCGCGCATATACCCTGTTTGCTGCCTCCATGGACCGGACCGGCTATGCGCGCGGCACGCTGACGCCACGCCCGGGCATGCAAGCCGAGGTGCCCGACATGGATCCGCGTGCGCGTCTGGCGATGGCCGACATGATGGGTGCAATGACCATGGGTGACGGGCATGGCGGACATGACGGGCACGACATGGCCGAAATGTCGCACGGCGACGACAGCGCGGGGGCAGGGCGTGGCATGGCACATCATGCACGCACCGAGTACGGGCCCGGCACGGACATGCGCGTGGACATGCCGCGCGACAACATTGACGACCCGGGCATCGGCCTGCGCGACAACGGCCGCCGGGTACTCACCTACGCCGACCTGCACACGATCGGCGGGCCGCTTGACGCACGTGAACCCGGCCGCGAGATCGAGCTGCACCTGACCGGCAACATGCACCGCTACATGTGGTCCTTCGACGGGCAGAAGTTCGCCGATGCGCATCCGCTGCATTTTCGCTACGGCGAGCATCTGCGGGTGACCCTGGTCAACGACACCATGATGACCCACCCGATCCACCTGCACGGCATGTGGAGCGAGCTGGAAAACCCCGTCGGCGACTTCCAGGTGCGCAAGCACACCATCAGCGTGCAGCCGACGCAGCGCGTCAGCTACCGGGTCAAGGTCGATGCCAGGGGACGCTGGGCCTACCACTGCCACCTGCTGTATCACATGGAAGCGGGCATGTTCCGCGAGGTAGTGGTGTCATGAAGCGTACTGGATTTGCCATCACGCTCGTACTCGGCGCATGGCTGCTGCTGGGCGCTGTGCCGACGCGGGCGCAGGACCACTCGAGTTCCGATCACGGCCAGCACACCACGCACGCGGCCAATCACGAGCAGCACAAACATTCGGCCACCGCCGCGCCGCAGCACCAACACGGCGACAGTGCAATGGATCACTCGAAGAAGAATCACTCCGGGAACGAACCTGCAGAAATGGATCATTCCGGCATGGACAAGGACTCGATGCAGGGCGGCAGCGCACCGCCCGACGCGCGTGATCCGGACTACTCCGACGGCATCCGCTTTCAGCCGGACAACGACGCTCACATGATGGGTACGGCGCGCTACGCCATGCTGCTGGTTGATCGACTGGAGTATTTCGACACCGGTGACGAGCACGGTGCGGCGCTGGACGCCGAGGGCTGGTACGGCGGCGACCTCGACAAGTTGTGGTGGAAGCTGGAGGGCGAGCACGCCGTCGGCAGGCTCGAGGACTACCGCGCCGAGGCGCTGTGGTCACATGCGATCAGTGCCTACTTCGATACCCAGCTCGGCCTGCGCCATGACGGCGGTGCCGGGCCGGCTCGCAACTGGGCCGCGTTCGGCATCCAGGGCCTGGCCCCGTACTGGTTCGAAGTCTCGGCGACGGCGTACGTGGGGCAGGGCGGGCGCACGGCAGCACGCTTCGAGGCCGAATACGAAATCCTCCTCACCCAGCGCCTGATCCTGCAACCGAAGCTGGAACTCAGTGCCTACGGCAAGGATGATCCGGCCCGCGGCATCGGCAGCGGCCTGAGCGATGCCAGCGTCGGCCTGCGCCTGCGCTATGAAATCCGTCGCCGGTTTGCGCCGTACCTGGGCATCCAATGGCAACACCGCTTCGGTGGCACCGCTGAGCTGGCCCGGCAGTCCGGTGCCCCGGTGTCCGAGCACCAGTGGGTTGCCGGTGTGCGCTTCTGGTTCTGAGCGCTGCTTGTTGCCAACGTTTGTCGTCATTCTGCGTCCAGCGAAGCGGAGTCGCAGAGTCTTTGCCCGGAAAGGCGAAGGTCCTTCGTGCATTGGATTCTGCGACTCCAGTCGCGGCGCGACTTCCGCGCAGAAAGACGAGTCATGGGGCACTTCATCTGCTTGTGGGCATTGGTCAGAAATAAAAGCCGAAGTTGATGTTGAAGCGGTGCTCGGTGTCGCCGTCGCCGGCCATGCTGCCACCGACGAAGGGCTGGTTGCGGCCGGTGACGAAGTCGAAGTAGGTGTACAGGTAGCCGGCCGACGCGCCGACGCCCAGCACGTTCATGTAGGTCATCGGCAAGCCGCCGGACTTGTGGTAGATGCGCGAATAGTCGTTGTAGAAATCAAGGCTGCGGATCGGACCCCAGTCCACCGGCTGGTGGTAGCGTGCATTGAGTGACCAGCCGTTGGCGCTGGCGGCGATGGTGTCGTAGAAGGCATAGGCACCGACGGCCAGGCGGGTGGCGTTGCTGTCGGTGTTGTAGTCGTAGCGCAGGGCCTGGGCCTGGAAGTTCCAGCCCTTGTAGTTGGCATTGGCGTGCACGGCCCAGGCGTCATAGTCGCCGATCTTGTCGCTGGGCCCTTCCAGGTTGCCGTGCAGCGCCGAGCCGCCAACTTCCACCGACAAGTCATTGCCGGGCTTGAAGGTGTAGGCCACCCGCGCTGCCGCGGTGTCGGCGCTGCCAGTCGGGTTCTGCGGATCGTCGTAGATGCCTTCATCCGGCCCGCGCACGCCGACCACGTTGTAGGAATAACTGTTGGAACGGTCACTGACATAGCCGTCGACGCCGCCCATGGCGTCGTTCTTGAAGAACGCCAGTTGCACATTCCACGGATCACCCGAATACACGTACTCGACACCGGCGTGATAGGTGTCCTCCAGGCCGACGTAGTAGTTGGAGCTGAAGAAATAGTTGTGCGAGTTGAAGGCCTGGTTGCCGAAGGGAATGCGGGTCAGGCCGATCTGGATCTGCGAGTTGTCATTGAAGTGATGGCCGATCCAGGCGTACTTGATCGCGCTCATGTACTGGAACCAGCGCCATTCGGCGTTCAGGTCGATGCCCTTGTAGGTGCCGCGCATATTGAGCCGGAAGATGTCGAAGTCGGTATCGCCGATGCGGTCCTTGTTGCCCTTGTCATAGCTTTCGTAGCTGTACTGGAAGCGCATCGCACCGCCGAACTCGATGCCTTCCTTCGAAGCCTCCTTTTCCTTTTCGCGTGCCTTGGCCAGCTTGTCGATCTTCTTGCTGTTGACCTTGCCGGTTTCCTGTTGCGTCTTGTTGGCCTGCTGCTGCGCAGCCTGCTGTTTGCGAAGTTCGTCGAGCTGCTGTTGCAGGGCGCTGATCTGCTGTTGCATGGCTTCCATCTTCCGGCTCAGCGCATCGTTGTCCGATTGCGCATTGGTCGCTAGTGCGAGGCCGGGTGTCAGACATGCGCTGCCCAGGCAAATGGCGATGCAGCGTGCAAGATTTTTTCCGTTCATTGTGTTCTCCCCAAAATGGGTGCGCCAGAAGCCGCCGGGCGGATTTCCACCCGGCGGACTGCTGGTCTGGCAGGTCATCAGGAACCGGACGTCCAGGACTGGACGACGTCGGGATGCTCGCTGATCCACTTCCTGGCATTGTCCTCGGGCGTCGTGCCATCCTGCTGGTTCAGCGCCATGACCTGACCCATCTGGTCGGCGGTCCAGTGGTAGGCATCGAGGATGGCCCATGCGCCGGGCAGGTCCTGATTCAGTCCCTTGCGGGCCAGGGTATCGATGTTGTCCGGCTTGCCGTACACGCCCTTGGGGTCATCCAGATACTTGAGATCCCAGCGCGCCCACATCCAGTGCGGCGACCAGCCGGTCACGACCACCCATTGCTTCGAGTCGATCGCACTTTTCAGCGCCGCCGTCATGGTGGCACCACTGCCGCTGACCAGCTTTTCCGGCAGGTCGTATGCCTTGATCACCTTCTGGGTCAGGTTCATGATCCCGGCGCCGGGATCGATGCCGATGATGCGATTCTTGAACTTGTCGGCGTTGGCCGGCAGATCGGCGATCGAGTCGATGGTCACGTAATCGGGAACCACCAGCCCCAGGCGGGTGCCCTTGGTCAGGTTGGGACCCAGATTGTCCAGCCGGTCCCGGGTCTTGGCGTAGTAGCCTTCATGCGTGGTCGGCAGCCACGCGCAGACGGTGGCGTCGGCATCGCCACCGGCAATCGCCTCGTACATGGCGGCCGCGCTGACGGAAGTCGTCTTCACCGTGTAGCCCTTGTCCTCCAGCACGGTCTTGATGACGTTGGTCGAGGCGACGCAACTGGACCATTCCACATACACCAGGTTGATGTTGCCGCCAGCCGACTTGGCGGCCGGGGCAGGGGAGGCCTCGCTGGTGGCAGCGCTCGTGGCGCTGCCGTCGCCGGGGCCGTTCGCGGTGGTTTCGTTGTTGCCATTGGAGCAGCCGGCCAGTGCCACGCTGCCCAGAAGCAGGGCGGCGAGCAGCAAGCTGCGATTTTTGTTGAGGTTTTCCATGGATGATGCCTCCAGATAGAAAAGAATGTCAGGCGAACTACTTGGTTTTTGCCTTGGCCGGGGACTTGTTGCCCAGGCGCTGCGTGATGCGGTCCAGGATCATGGCCAGGATGACAATGGCGATGCCGGACTCGAACCCTTTGCCCGGCTCCAGCCGCTGAATGGCGCGCCAGACTTCACCGCCCAGGCCGCCGGCGCCGATCATGGCCGCAATCACCACCATCGACAGCGCCAGCATGATGGTCTGGTTGATGCCCGCCATGATGGTCGGCACGGCCATCGGCAACTGCACCTTGAACAACTTCTGCCGGCGGCTGGAACCGAAGGCGTCGGCCGCCTCGATCAGGTCAGCGGGCACCTGGCGAATGCCCAGCGCCGTCAGGCGGATCGTCGGCGGCGTGGCAAAGATCACCGTGGCGACGCTGGCGGAAACCGCGCCCAGGCCAAAGAATGGAATGGCCGGTATCAGGTAGACGAAAGCCGGCATGGTCTGCATGAAATCCAGGATCGGCATCACCACTCTCGATGCGCGCTTGCTCAACGCCGCACCAATGCCGATCGGCAAACCGATGGCCACGGCGATGAAGGTCGAGATCAGCACCAGGGTGAAGGTTTCGATGGTCGCCTCCCACAACCGCAGGTTCCACAACAACAGCAATCCCGCCGCCGATCCGATCGCCACGCGGATGCCGGCAGCGCGCCAGGCGAGCAGGGCAACAATGAGTATCAGCAGCCACGGTGGCAACCACAACAGACCGTTGACGATGCCGTCGATGACATTGGACGTGATGTGACTGAGCGCCTTGGTGATGAAGGCGAAATTGTGTGTCAGCCAGTTCAGGCCGACATCAATCAGGTGTGCCAGCGGAAACTTCGGCAGCGGGAACTCTGGGATCGTCATGCCGTGTCACTCCTGGGTTCCGGCTCGGGCTGGTCCCTTTCGGTGTCTTCATCCGGATGTTCGGCCAGTGCCGACAACACGCTGGCGCGGGTCACCACGCCCAGTACCTCGTTGTCGTCATTGACCACGGGCACCGACCAGCGCCATTCCGCCAGCACGTGGAAGATTTCCATCAGCGTCTGACCGGGCCGCACCGAAGGCGTTTCCTCGATCAACGACTCGATGGAGTCGGCATTGTCGCGCGCGGCCCTGTCGGCTGCTTCGATGCTGATCGCGCCCAGCAGGGTGTAATCGCGCTTGACCACCAGCAGGCTGCCCACGTCGGCGTCGCGCATCTTGTGCAGGGTGGTGCGCGGACCATCCTTGGGAAAAGCCACCACCCGGGCACGAGTCATGATCGATTCCGCCGTCAACACCCGTGACATGTCGACATTCTCGACGAAGCGTTCAACGTACGCATTGGCCGGATTGTGCAGAATCTCCTCGGGCGTGCCGATCTGCACCACACGCCCGTCCTTCATCAGCACGATGCGGTCGCCAACCTGCAGCGCTTCATCCAGATCATGGGTGATGAACACGACCGTCTTTTTCATGCGCTGCTGCAGCGCGATGATCTCATGCTGCATGTCGCGCCGAATCAGCGGATCGAGCGCACTGAAAGCTTCGTCCATCAGCAGTATATCCGGCTTTACGGCCAAAGCCCTGGCAAGGCCGACGCGCTGCTGCATGCCGCCACTCAACTGACCGGGATAAGAATCAGACCAGCCCTTCAGGCCCACCAGCTCCAGCGCCTCGTTGGCAGCCTTGCGCCGCTCGTCGGCGCCGACACCCTGGATCTCCAGGCCGTAGGCCGCGTTGTCGACCACACTGCGATGCGGGAACAGGGCAAAATGCTGGAACACCATCGAGATCTTCTGCTGACGCAACCTCAGCAGCTCTTCACCGTCATGGCGGGTGATGTCATCGTCGTCGATGAAGATATGTCCCCGTGTGGGCTTGTTGAGCAGATTGAGGCAGCGAATCAGGGTGGACTTGCCGCTGCCGCTGAGACCCATCACGACCAGGAACTCGCCCTCGGCCACTTCGAACGACACATTGGCACAGCCCACCGCATGCCCGGTTTCCCGGATCTCCGCGTTGCTCTTGCCTGCGTCCAGCATTTCGAGACCGCGGGCAGGGCGCGGGCCAAAAATCTTGGTGAGCTTGTCGACCCGGATCTTTGCCATCAAGTACCCCCATGCAGTGCGAGCCGAAGCTCGCGTTCAAGGGCCGGACAGCAGCGAACATACACCGTGGCGACGGTCAGGATTACCGTCGACCCAAACAGGATTTCTCTATTTACCCTAGTGCAACGCGCTCCAAGTCACAAACCGGCATGGTTGGCGAGTCGCCTTGCGGCCTCGCTGGATGGACAAAGTTCGTTCCCCGTAGCAAACTCGGAATATGGGCCGGGGGCAGGGTATCAATCTGGGCATTTTCTGGGCAGTATTTCTCGCCTTGCTTGCATTCGGCGGCATTGTCTTCTCGGTGCAACTGTACCGGGAACATCTTGCGGCCGTGGCCGTTCAGGAGGCTATCCAGAGTTGGGCGAGGAGTACACAGGCTGCGGCCAAGTCCGTGGCCGACAGGCGGCGGCGGGCTGATGCGCGCCAGCGCACACGGCAACGGCAACAGTTGCTTGCACAGCGCAAACGGCAGCAATGCGACCTGGAAAGTCGCGCCCTTGCATCGAACCAGCGTTGCATGGGCGGCAGCATCATTGAACAGGAAGGCCACACCTATACGCAGGTCCTGGGGTCCGACGGCGCGCCAATAGGCTGCGACGGCCGTTACGCTACCGAGGCTTTCCGGGCCGTGCCGGGTTGCAGTTGACCTGCAGCCCGCTGCTGTGACCTGAAGCGCCAAGCCTGCCCGTGTTCAGCTGTCTTCTTATAATTTTACATAATATACATTATGCGAAGTCCACCAAGCCAAACGGAGCATGCTTACCCGCTGGAGATCGCTGGCAGCCAGATCGCCAGTGCGATCAGGGTTGCCAGCAAAACCGGTGGTGCCAGCATCAGGCCGATCTTCATGTACTGGCCCCAACCAATACGGTGTCCTTTGCGGGCGAGCACATGCAGCCACAGCAGCGTGGCCAGGCTGCCGATCGGGGTGAATTTGGGGCCGAGATCGTTACCGATGATGCTCGCGTAGATCATCAACTCCTGTGTCAATCCGGGTACGTGTGCCTGCTTGATGGCCAAGGCGCCTACCAGCGTTGACGGCATGTTGTTCATGATTGACGCGACGATCGCTGCCAGGAAGCCGGTGCCCACGGTAGAGGCAAAATTGCCCTGCTGCGCCAGCCACTCAAGTGTCGTGGAGCCATACCGGGTGAGACCGGCTTGGCCGAGGCCGTAAACCACAAGGTACATGCCGATCGAGAACAGTACGATTTGCCAGGGTGCGTGGCGAAGGACCGAGCGCATTGGCACCACTGCGCCCTTCCCTCCCTGCCACCAGCGCCCAGCGATCGCCATGAGAACGAGCGCTCCGGCACCGGTCACGACGCAAAAAGGCACATTCCACCTGGCCAGGACAAAATAGGCGATGAGCAACGCGGCGAGCATTGGAAACGCGGCCCGAAACACATAGGGATCAACGATCACGCCGGCGGGCTGATCGAGTACGTCCAGCGGGTAGCGTCGTGGGATGTGGCGTCCGAAAGCCAGCCACAGAACGCCCAGTGTCGCGGCAATCGAGACCAGATCGACCGGTACCATTACCGCAGCATAGCGGCTGAATGACACAGCAAAGAAATTCGCGCTGACGATATTGACCAAGTTGGAAATGACCAGCGGCAGGCTGGCCGTATCGGCAATGAACCCCGTGGCTATGATGAAGGCCAGCGCCGCCGGGCCGGAAAATTCCAGCCGCAGCAGGATCGCGATGACGATGGGCGTGAGCAGCAATGCGGCACCATCATTGGCGAACAAGGCCGCGATCACCGCGCCCAGCAACACAACCAGCGGAAACAGCAGATGTCCGTGACCGTTGCCCCAGCGTGCAATATGCAGCGCGGCCCACGAGAAAAAACCGGCTTCGTCGAGGATCAGCGAAATGATGATGAGAGCAACGAAGGTGAACGTCGCATCCCAGACAATACCCCACACGATACCGACGTCGGCCCACTGCACCACGCCCGTGGCCAGTGCAACGGCCGCACCGCCCAGCGCACTCCAGCCTATGCCGAGCTTTTTCGGTTGCCAGATGACCAGCACCAGCGTAACGATGAAGATGGCGAGTGCCAGCATGGCAAGATCTCCAGAAAGAACAGCGGATCAGCGCGTGACTTGATTGACGCGTATTGAGGTCGCTTCCGCACTTTCCACACGCACGAGCTCGCCGTCTTCCTTGGTGAACGTCTTGACTGGGCATGCCAGCAAGCCCAGAACCATCTCCGACGGCCGGCACAATCGTACGCCCTTGTCTGTCACCACAATGGGCCTGTTGATCAAGATGGGGTGAGCCAGCATGGCGTCGACGAGTTGATCATCGCTCAAGGCGGGATCACCAAGTCCCAACTCATCGCAGGGTGTCCCTTTGCGTCGCAGCAGGTCGCGTGGCGACATCGCCATCGCGTCGAGCAAGGAAACCAAACACTCACGCGAGGGTGGTTCTTCCAGATACTCGATGATCTGTGGCGTCTCCCCCGACGCCTCGATCATCGCCAGTACATTTCGCGATGTGCCGCACTTGGGGTTGTGGTAAATCAGAGGTTTCATGGGCATCGCTCAGCGACGGGAACGGCTTGCATATGCGCTCAGCGACTCCAGTAACGGCTGGCAGACCTCGGCGCGCCCACCACAGCAATCACGGACAAGAAATTGCGCGGTTTCCTGTACGTGATCCAGGTTCGCACGGTAGATGATGGAGCGACTCTGACGCTGCGACATGACCAGGCGAGCGCGCGACAGCACGGCCAGATGTGCTGACAGGGTGTTGTGCGGTACGTCCAGAAGGCGAGCAACTTCGCCCGCTGGCAGGCCTTCAGGCTCGTGGCGGACCAGCAAACGAAAAGCGGCCAGCCGCGTTTCCTGAGCGAGCGCAGATAGACTTTGGATAGCCGCTTTTTCGTCCATATGTCCAAGAATACAGACACATTTTCAGTTTGGCAACCTGGGCTCCGGGCATTGCAACAGCGCAAGCCGCACGAACAGCATCGTGGCTCCCCTCACCTCCCCGCACAGCGTGCGGAACGGCGGCGGCGTGCACGGCAGTGCCGGAATGCGCACTGCAAAGGTCCTCGGGTCAGGTCACCAGCAAATCAGTGTTTCAGCGCACTTCTACCCCGATCCAGCGCCTGCAAAAACATGTAATTGGCCTGCGCAGCCCAAAAACCTGCCGGTCGAAAACTGTCCACCAAACCGAACGGCGCGAAGTTCTGAAGACTGGTCGCATCGCCAAGCAATGCCTGGGCCAGCACATCGCCAGCCACCGTGGTCGGTGCGAGCCCGTGGCCGCCGAAAGCCTGGGCCCAGTACAGGCCGTCGCCGCGGGTGCCGAGTTGCGGCATCTGGTGCCGCGCGTAGCTCATCAGGCCCGACCAGGACTCGGCCACGGGTGCGTCGGCCAGCGCTGGATACACACGCGCCAGATCCTTGCGCAGCAGTCGCTGGACCTCGCCTGGCGAGCGGTCGCGGATCGAGATGCGTCCGCCCCACAGCAACCGTGTCTGCGGCAAAACGCGGTAGTAGTCGAAGGCAAAGCGGGTGTCGTAGACGGCTGCGCGGGTGCGGATACATTCTTTCAGGCGTTTGCCCAGTGGCTCGGTGACCATCACGTAGGTGGCGATCGGCAGCACGGCGCGGTCGATCTTTCTGACCAGGCCGGACAGGTAGCCGCCGCAGGCCAGCACGACCTGCCTGCAGCGCAGCGACGCCGCGCCCGAGCGTACGCGCCAGCCGCTGCCGTCGCGCTCGACCGCGCTCACCGGGCTGTGCTCGTGGAAGCGCACGCCCTGCCCGCTGGCCGCCTCGGCCAGTCCCAGCAGGTATTTGAGCGGGTTGATGTGCATGGCATTGGGCTCGAACAGCGCATCGCTGTAGCGATCGGTGACCAGCATTTCGCGCAGCGTGGCGCGCGGCAGCCATTGCCAGGTACTGCCGTAGTGTTCTGCGAGCAGCTTCTGGCGGACCTCGAGGACGCGCTTGTCCTCGAACCAGTTGGCCCAGATCACGCCTTCGTCGACCCGATCACAGTCGATGTGGTAGCGGTCAATGCGCTGGCGCACGCTGTCGACGGCGTCGATGGTGCGCTGGTACAGCGCCCGTGCGCGTGTTTCGCCAAGCTGTTTCAGCAGCGCTGCCTCACCCAGCGAAAAACCGGCAAACACGAAACCGCCGTTGCGCCCGGAGGCGCCGAAGCCCAGTTGCTCGGCCTCCAGCAATCGCACATTCGTGTGACCACGTTCGGCCAGCGACAGTGCGGTATTGATGCCGGCCAAGCCGCCGCCGACGATGACCGTACCGGTCTCATCATGGCCAGCCAGTTGTGAGTAATCGCATCGTGCGCCGATGTTGGCGGCGTAGTAGCCGCGGTATGCCGACTGGGCCGTGCGGTTCATGGTCCGCCGCCGTCCCCCGGACCATCCTGCACGCGTTGCAGGCCGATCTGCACCCAGCCCAGGTTCAATCCAATGTGTCGCGCATCCGGATCGGCCCAGACATAGGCCACGGTGCCGCCATCGGCGTCTCGAACCAGCGACAGTCGCAGCACCTGCATGTCGCGCTTTTGATAGTGCAGTCGTTCCAGTTGCAGCGAATAGCCGCTGGCGCTGCCGTCGCGCCAGCGAATGGCCACGCCCTGGCCCTGATTGCCGATCTTCAGATCGCGCTGCATGTGCCAGTCCTTGCTGTCGGCCTCTGCGTCCGGGCCGGCACCGTTGATCGCGGCCCAGCCGCGGTATTGCTGTACGCGCTGGCCAATTTGACGTGCTTCAGCACCTCTGGCGATATCTGAATATGTTTTTATAATCAACTGCCTGCCGTCGAAATCAAGAATCAATGGCACGAGTGCGGCACTGCCGCCCAAGCCGTTGAGAACGGCACTGCAGGCCTGCTGGTCCGCGGCCAGCTGCAGGCGGCCATCGATGGCGGCACCTTCCATTGCACACGGTGCCAGTTCGGCCCATTGGGCTGTCTGATCCGAAACGTCGCCGGAAAGCTGTCGCGAGGGCGTCATCTGCAGGCGGCCATCCGGCAAGCTGCGCAACTGATAGCGCCAGCTCGCGGCCAGGGTCTTGTTGTCCTGGCCGGGCATGGATAGCTGCCAGGTCCAGGCATGGTCCTGATCGGCAACGCGCCGGATCTGCTGCCGCACATGAACCGGCAGCACCGATTGGCCGGCCTGCTGCGCTGCCCACACCTGGGCGTGGTTGTCGTACTCACCCGGAAGCTGGCTCAGCAGCGCGGTGAACGAAGCTCCGGAGCCGTCCGTTGCCTCTGCAGTGGGCGCACGCTGACTCACTGCGGCGCAGCCAGCCAGCAGGATCAGTGCAATGACGAGGAGAAAACGTTTCATGTCTGCGACAATGTAGCCGGTTCTGGATGGCATTTGCCTGAGCCTGGATTGCAGTTGTAGTCATCCTGGGGCCGCCGCAGGCGGAACCCGGGATCCATTTTGATCTTGTTTGACACCGGGCCTCAAGTGGAAATGCCCGCCATTTTTGACAATGGATCCCGGGTTCCTCGCTACGCTCGGCCCCAGGATGACGAGAGTCACAATTCACGGTAAGTCAGGCGTCGTTCGGGTTTGATTTCATAGAAAAGGAGCATACACGATGACAGAGACACCGCTGGCACAACAATCCTGCCGCGCGCGCAAGGCACCCGATGACAGCCTGTCCGACGACCAGGTCAAGAGCCTGCTTTCTTCAGTGCCTGGCTGGCAGTTGAGCGAAGACGGCAAGGGCCTGCACAAGGACTTTTCCTTCGACAATTTCTACCACACACTGGGCTTCATCACCGCGGTCGGCTGGATGGCCAATCAGCAGGATCATCATCCCGACATCGAGGCCGGCTACGGCCATTGCCGTCTGTTCTGGTCCACGCATGACGTGGGCGGCCTGTCGATGAACGACTTCATCTGCGCTGCGCGCAGCGAGGCACTGGCTGGCGGCAAAGGCTGACAGCGATGCGCAAGTGGCTGTTGCCGGTATTGGTCACCTTGCTGGCAGCAGCACTTCTGCATGCACTGGCCTGGCAACTGGTTCGTCAGGGCATTGACCGCCAGGCTCGGACCAAGGCTGCGGTTTTCGCCGCAGGGCATACGCCCTGGGATTTCACGCCGCACAGTGCCGACGATTTGATTGCCGGTCGTGCCTTTGGCGATGCCAAACTGAGCCATGACGACCGCGGCCTGATTGCACGCGCCACTGGTGCCAAGCCCTACGAGCTGGGGGTGCCACTGCCCTACCCGGTTGATCTGGACCATTTTCCGCGCCTTCGCCTTGTCATGGATTTCGAGGCTGCGACGCACTTGCGCTTGCTGCTTGGACGAACCTTGACTGGTCCGCTCCTCGCTTCGCAGACGATCGATCTGACTCCAGGCACACACGAACGGCAGCTTGACTTGCGCCAGCTCCGCTGGACCCGCCTGCCCGGACATGAACCGGCGCGCTTGCCGCGCACAGCAGCCATGCTGCGTCTGAATTTGCAGCATTCGCAGGGGACGAGCCTGCACCTGCGTGCCATCGACTGGGAATCGGTGGCGAGGGTGCCAGGCCTGGACGCGACCCGCTCGAAAATGCAAAACCTGGAGAGAGTAAGCCTGCCCATTGCCATACCGGAGGACATGCTGGCACTGCGAGACCTTTTTCGAGACGAAACGCCTTCCGCCATCGTGGTGGCCACGCCCGACGCATTGCAAAGCCGAGCACCAAGTAAGCGAAACCTCGTCGAGACACTGGCAGCGCTGCTGGCCTACGGGCTTTTTGTGCTCTGGGCGATGATCAATACCCGTCGCAGGCCGCTCAAGGAAGCTGTGCAGCGCGTGCTGCCAGCGGTGCAGATCGCAGTGTGTGCGGGTCCGCTGCTGGCTTTCACCATCGGCATGTTCGGCCATCCCGGACCCGGGCCGGTCTGGCTGGTGGCGATGGGCACCGGTCTTGGCGTGGCCGTGTGGCTCGCCTGGCGCGGCTACGGCGAGCATTGGCGCTGGCTGCGCTGGGAGGGTCGCATGGCCTGGCACGACTGGGCGATGCCCGCACTGACTATCCTGGCCGCAGCCGGATTGCTGCTGGTCTTTTCCGCCGAACCCAACCTGCCCGCGCCACGCCGCATGCTCGGCTACGGCCTGTGGGCTGGCCTGCAGCAGCTTCTGATCCTTGCGGCACTGACCCCACGCATGCGCCACTACTTGCAAGCGCGCTGGTTGTGTGCGCTGGGCCTGGCGGTGATTTTTGCCCTGGCGCATGCGCCCAATGCGATGCTGATGGAGCTGACCCTGCTGGCCGAGCTGTTGTGGGCCTGGCAATTCCTGCGCCGACCGGTGCTGCTGCCGATCATTCTGGCCCATGCCGCGGCCGGCCTGCTGCTGGCCTCAGGCATCACCGAACTGCCGCTGCGTTCGCTTGAGGTAGGTGCACGGTTTCTTCAGTAGACCCGCAGGGTGCTTCTGAATAGAGTGAAGCGCAACGTGGCGTGGACTTTGCGACGGTGCAGCTTCGTTGCACGCAGGGTGCTGCTGAACGAAGTGAAGCGCACCGTGGCGTGAAACTTCCGATGGTGCGCTTCGCAGCACCCTACAGCTTGTCCAGGACCTCCTTCAGGTCGTCGGGCAAGGGTGTGCTGAAGCTGTAGTTTTGTTCGTTCCAGTCAAATTCGAAGCGGGCGGCGTGCAGGAACAGGCGCTTGAGACCGGCTTTGCGAAATCGGCCCAGGGATTCGTGGCTGGCGTACTTGTCGTCGCCGGCAACGGGGTGGCCGACATGGGCGGCGTGCACGCGGATCTGGTGTGTGCGACCGGTGGCCAGGCGCACCTCGTGCAGACTGGAATCGCGGTAGTCCTCGATCCGGCTGAAGAATGTCAGCGCGGGCTTGCCGCCCTGCTCCACCCGCATCAGGCGTTCACCGCCGGCGGCAAATTTGCCCAGTGGCGCGTTGACGTCGAATTTGGCCGTGGCCGGGCGGCCTTCCAGCAGCGCCAGGTACTGCTTGGTGACCTTGTGTTCGCGAATCAGGGCCTGCAGTGCGGTGAGTGCCTTGCGGCTGCGGCTCAAAACGAGCACGCCCGAAGTGTCGCGATCCAGGCGGTGGACCAGTTCCAGCGTGTCGTTGGGCCGGGCATGGCGCAGCAATTCGATCACGCCGTGGCTGATGCCGCTGCCGCCGTGGCTGGCCAGGCCGGACGGCT
>CBFGSA010000026.1:0-26454 GCA_965651365.1 uncultured Rhodanobacteraceae bacterium
TCGGCGTCGGGTGCGGAGGCGGCGTAGAAGGTGCCGACCATGGGCGCCTTGACCACGTGACCGTCCGGGATGTCGTTGCCGCTGGATTCGGTCGACTTTTCGACCGGTGCTGCGGCGGTCGGCGGCTGTGCCGGTGCGACCGCTGCGGGGGATGCCACCGGCTGTGCCACCGCAACGGGTTGTGCAGTGGCGCTGCCCTGTGGCGTTCGCGACAGGCGCACGGTTTCCTCGCCTTCCTTGATTTCCAGTTCGGACAGATCGGACGATTCGAGCAGGTCGATCAGTTTCTTGATTTTGCGCAAATCCATGGTGTGGGCCTTGTCTTGGATTCAGGACGTGAGGTGGTGGCTGGCCGCTTCCAGGGCCAGCGCGTAACTGTTGGCGCCGAAGCCGGCGATGCTGCCGAGCGCCAGGTCGGACATCAGCGAGCGATGCCGGAATGCTTCGCGCGCATCGGGATTGGACAGGTGCACCTCGATGAAGGGCAGGCCGCTGGCGGCCAGCGCATCGCGCAGGGCGACCGAGGTATGGGTAAAGGCGGCCGGGTTGATGATGATCAGGGCGGTGTCGTCGCTGGCTGCGGCGTGGATGCGCTCGATGAGCTCGTGCTCGGCATTGCTTTGCATGCAGTGAAGTTCGTGTCCGGCCTCATGCGCCTGTTCCATCAGGGCGGCATCGATCTCGGCCAGGGTGGTATGGCCGTAGACGGCCGGCTCGCGCCGTCCGAGCAGATTGAGGTTGGGTCCGTGCAGGACCAGCAGTTTGGCCACAAGAGTTCCAGGAGCTGCGAGGGCGCCCAGTGTGCTGGAAATTGAAGTTCATGTCCAGATCGGCGCAGTTCGGCGATGTTTGAATTTATTGGCTGCGTTCAATCTGATTTCTGGTCAGGAAACATTCAGGTTGTCATGCCTGCGGCACGCGGCTGACCTTCTGTTCCGAGTAGGGCGCTGCTGAGCGCAGCGAAGCGCACCCTATTCGCGAGATGTCTCTCGCCCCTCGCTCTTCGTCTCTCGTCTCTCGCCGTCAGGGCTCAAGCCACTTGGCCAGCTCATCGGCGTCGAACACGCCGAACTTGCGGCGGATCATGCGCCCATCGGCACCGATCAATACGCTGTAGGGCAGTATGGCGCGGGTGTTGCCGTAGGTGCTGGTGGCGCGGTGGGTTGCCGGTGCGTCGATCAGGATCGGGTAGCCGGGCGGATTTTGCGCCACCCACTCGCGCACGGCCGCGGGCTGGTCGACCGCGATGCCGACAATCTGCACGCCGTCCGCGGCAAAGCGCTTCTGGGCGTCTGTGAGCAGGGGCATCTCGGCGCGGCAGGGCGCACACCAGGTGGCCCAGAAGTTGAGCAGAATGCGCTTGCCGTCCCACTGCGCGAGCTGCTGCGGTTTGCCTTCGACATCCGGCAGCGTCAAGTCGATGCGCTGATCGCCACGCTTGATCTGGCGGATGCCGTCCGCCGCTGGCGGCGCGTCGTGTTCGATCCACTTCTGCATGACCCAGTTGCCGAGCCGCGTGTGCATCAGCGAGGACACCGCCGGGCTCGCGCCCGGCGACATCAGGTTGCCGCTGATCAGGGCCACGGCGCCGGCCGCGAAGGCCAGCAGCACGATGGCCGTCGGGCCGCGCGGTTTCATGGCGTTTCATGCACCACGGCTGGGGATCTTGGGGCGGGAGCGGCCCATGGTCGCGATCGGATGCGCCACTGCGGTGATTGCAGCCATGGGCCGCTCCTGCGGGTGGTCTGCGTCGGACGCATCGACTTTCCGAACCCGTTGCGTGAAGTCGGCAGCATTCTCGAAGCCGATCAGGCGCAGGCCGCGCAGCGCGGTGCCGTCGCTGCCGTAAAAGATCGTTGCAGGCGGGCCGTACAGCTTGAAGCGCTTGAGCATGGCCTTGTCGGCATCGTCGTTGGCGGTGACATCCGCCTTCAGCAGCACGAATCCCGACAATGCCTGCTGCACTTCCGGTTTGGTATAGGTGAAGCGTTCCATTTCCTTGCAGCTCACGCACCAGTCGGCGTAGAAGTCCAGCATCACGGGCTGGCCGGCTTCACGCGCTGCGGCCAGCGCATGATCGAGATCGTCGACGGTCTTGACGGTGCGGAATGGAAGATGCCGCGCCTTGGTTGCGCTGCCCGTTGACAACCCGGCCAGCGGCTGCAGCAGATCGCGCGAACCGGCCGTGGCGCCGATCAGTTCGGCCGCGCCGATGATCAAGGCGATCAGGCCAAGCGCCTTCCACAGCCGGCGCCAGCCCGAAGCGCCTTCGGCAATGCGCTCCAGCGCGCCCATGTACACGGCACAGGCAATCAGCAGCACGCCGGTCATCAACATGATCCAGACCGGGTCGAGAATCCGCGACAGCATCCAGATCGCAAGGCCGAGGAAGGCCACGCCAAAAACGGCCTTGACCGCGTTCATCCAGGCGCCGGCGCGCGGAATCAGCTTGCCCGCCGCGGTACCGAAAATCACCAGCGGTATGCCCATGCCGATGCTCAGCGCGAACAGGGCCAGGCCACCGAATACCGGGTCCTGGCGCTCGGCGATGTACAGAATCGCGGCGGCCAGCGGCGGTGCCACGCACGGCCCCACGATCAGCGCCGACAGTGCACCCATGATGGCCACTCCGGTCAGCGAACCTGCCTTTTGCTGGTTGCTGGCGCGGGTCAGGCGATTCTGCAGGGCGGTGGGCAGCTGCAGCTCGTAGAAACCGAACATCGACAGCGCCAGCAGCACGAAGATGGCTGCGAACAGCCACAGCACCCACGGCGTCTGGAAGGCGGCTTGCAGGTTGGCGCCGACCAGGCCCGCGATGACGCCGGCAGCGGTAAAGATCACGGCCGTGGCCAGCACGTAGACCACGCTCAGCACGAAGGCGCGCCCGGTGGAAATGTTGTCGCCGGCGCCGGCGATCAGGCCGGACAGGATCGGTACCATCGGCAGCACGCAGGGCGTGAAGGCCAACAGCAGGCCGCCAGCCAGGAACAGCAGCAGGGTGAACCAGCGGTTCGGGCCGGCCAGGTCGCCGACCAGGCGCTGCTCTTCCGACGGGCCGCTGGCGGCAGCGGGGGCTTGCGCGGGCGCCGCACGCGCCGCGGCGTTGCCCGTGGCCAGTTGTGCGGCACTGGCCGCAGGCAGATCCAGGCTGACCTCGCGCGTCATCAGCGGATAGCAGATGCCACCGTCCTGGCAGCCCTGGAACACGGCCTTGAGCGTGATGGGCTGGGCTTGGCGGGAAGTGCGTTTGAGCGGTATGCGAATGTCAGCCTCGCCGAAATAGACCTCGGTGGTGCCGAAATGCTCGTCCTTGTGCTGCACGCCCTTGGGCCATTCGGCCGGACCCAGCTTCAGGCCATCGCCAGAGGCCAGTTCGATGTGGCTCTTGACCCGGTACAAGTAGTAGCCCTTGGGCATGGTGAAGCGTGCCAGCACGGCGGTCGGGCTGTCGGCGATGGCCTCGAAGCGGAAGGCCTGCTCCGGCGGCAGCGGCCCGGCATCGACCTGACCCATGGGTGCGGATGCACCAGCCAGCTTGCCCAGGGCGCCGCTCAGACTGGTTGGTGCCAGCGGCGCGGCAGCGGTGGCCGGTGTCGCGGCCGGGACCTCCAGGCTCAGCTTCTGCGTGTACGGCGGATAGCAGATCCTGGGGTCGACTTCATGGCAACCCTGAAAAGTCACCGCCAGCTCGATCGGTCCCTGGCGGCCCGGTGCCACGGTGTAGGGCAGGCTTGCTTCGACCTGGTGGTGATAGATCTCCACCTCACCCAGGAATTCGTCGTGCTTCTTCTTGCCATCCGGCAGTTGCAAGGCACCCAGCTGCACGGAATCGTCCAATGCCTTGGCGGAAATCCGGCCCCGGTACAGGTAGTAGTCGTCGGCAATATTCCAGTGCAACGCGATCGTGCCTGCCTCGGACACCCTGGCGGTCAACTGGAATGCATCGGTGACTTGCAGCAGGTCATCGTCCTGGGCTGTGGCGCAGGACATGCCCGCAAGCAGGGCAAGAAGCGCGAACAGCAGGTGTCGAACGGTCGTGGCGGCCCGGCGATAACGCGTCATGTCAGAAAAACGTCCGGTTTCGGGGAAACCATTATGACCGTTTGCGGGCGGCGCTGCTTTCAGCCACCTCGGTCCGGATCCAGTCCAGATAAGCCTGATGGCCCTGTTCGATCGGTACCGCGATCAACTCCGGCACGTCATGAGGATGCAGTTCCAGCACCCGCGCTTCAACGGCATCGAAACGGGAACGGCTGGTCTTGATGAGCAGCAGGATTTCCTGCTCGGTGCGGATTTCGCCATGCCAGCGATAGGTAGAGGCCAGCGCACCGATGCGGCTGACGCAGGCCGCCAGCCGTTCCTCGACCAGTGCATGGGCCAGTCGGGCGGCGGTATCGTCGTCGGGGACAGTGCAATGCACGAGGATGCTCATGCAGCCATTGTAGCCAAGAACTCCCGGCGGGGTCCGCGCTGCACCGGATGATGACGGGCCGCGGATCACCGAGTGCTGCCGCCCCTTGAAATGCCGGTCAGAGACGCCATGTGTGGGTCAGTGCTGGTGCCGGGCTTTGCTTGCGGCGGCTTTCGTCGTAAAATTGGCACTCACCAGACTAGAGTGCTAACAGGGTGCGGCAAGCCCGCATTCTGGAACCGTTTTTTCATTTCTTACATGAGGGAAACTCCATGAAACTGCGTCCGCTGCATGATCGCGTGATCGTCAAGCGCCTGGAGGCGGAGACCAAGTCCGCCGGGGGCATCGTGATTCCGGATTCGGCTGCCGAAAAGCCCATCAAGGGCGAGGTGCTGGCCGCCGGCAACGGCAAGATCCAGGAAGACGGCAAGGTTCGCCCGATGGCGGTCAAGGTCGGCGACACCGTGCTGTTCGGCAAGTACTCGGGCACCGAGGTCAAGGTCGACGGTGAAGAGCTGCTGGTGATGCGCGAAGACGACATCGTCGCCGTGGTCGAGGGCTGAGCGGCCGGGATTCCGGATTGGTGATTCGGGATTCGCAAGAGCGCGGCGACGCGCGCTGAGAATTCTCCGGGGCCAATTTCGACCCGCTACTGACCCTTTCGATATCCCTTTTTCCAAGAATTCTAGAGGTTAAACAGCCATGGCTGCCAAAGAAGTACGTTTTTCCGAAGACGCGCGCAAGCGCATGATTTCAGGCGTCAACACCCTGGCCAATGCGGTCAAGGTGACGCTGGGCCCGAAGGGCCGCAACGTGGTGCTGGACAAGAGCTTCGGCGCCCCCACCATCACCAAGGACGGCGTGTCCGTGGCCAAGGAAATCGAACTGGAAGGCAAGTTCGAGAACATGGGCGCGCAGATGGTCAAGGAAGTCGCTTCCAAGACCTCCGATGTCGCTGGTGACGGCACCACCACGGCCACCGTGCTGGCCCAGGCCATGTTGCGCGAAGGCATGAAGTCGGTTGCCGCCGGCATGAACCCGATGGATCTGAAGCGCGGCATTGACAAGGCCGTCACGGCCGCGGTCGAGGAGCTGAAAAAGCTGTCCAAGCCGTCGGCCGACAACAAGTCGATCGCCCAGGTCGGCACCATTTCCGCCAACGGCGACAGCCATGTCGGCGACATCATCGCCGAGGCCATGAACAAGGTCGGCAAGGAAGGCGTGATCACGGTCGAGGAAGGCCAGTCGCTGGAGAACGAGCTGGACGTGGTCGAGGGCATGCAGTTCGACCGCGGCTACCTCAGCCCGTACTTCATCAACAACCAGCAGTCGATGTCGGCCGAGCTGGATGATCCCTACGTGCTGCTGCACGACAAGAAGATCTCCAACGTGCGTGACCTGCTGCCGATCCTGGAAGGCGTGGCCAAGGCCGGCAAGCCGCTGCTGATCGTGGCCGAGGACATCGAGGGCGAGGCGCTGGCCACCCTGGTGGTCAACTCGATCCGCGGCATCGTCAAGGTCTGCGCCGTCAAGGCCCCGGGCTTCGGCGACCGCCGCAAGGCGATGCTGGAAGACATGGCCATCCTCACCGGCGGCCAGGTGATTTCCGAGGAAGTCGGCCTGCAGCTGGAGAAGGCCACGGTCAATGATCTCGGCCGCGCCAAGAAGGTGCAGGTGACCAAGGAGAACACCACCCTGATCGACGGTGCCGGCGAGACCAAGAACATCGAAGCCCGCATCAAGCAGATCAAGACCCAGATCGAGGAAACCAGCTCCGATTACGACCGCGAAAAGCTGCAGGAACGCGTGGCCAAGCTGGCCGGCGGCGTGGCCGTGATCAAGGTCGGTGCCGCGACCGAGGTCGAGATGAAGGAAAAGAAGGCCCGCGTCGAAGACGCCCTGCACGCCACGCGTGCTGCGGTCGAGGAAGGCGTGGTGCCGGGCGGCGGCGTGGCCCTGGTGCGTGCCCTGGCTTCGATCGGCAAGATCAAGGGTGACAACGAGGACCAGGAGCACGGCATTGCGATCGCCAAGCGTGCCATGGAAGCGCCACTGCGCGAGATCGTGCACAATGCCGGCGAAGAGGCCAGCGTGGTGCTGAACAAGATCGCCGAAGGCAAGGACAACTTCGGCTACAACGCCGCTACCGGCGAGTTTGGCGACATGATCGAGATGGGCATCCTGGACCCGACCAAGGTGACCCGTACCGCGCTGCAGAATGCGGCCTCGATTGCCGGCCTGATGATCACCACCGAGGCCATGGTGGCCGAGCTGCCGAAGAAGGAAGAGTCCGGCGGCGGTGCCCCGGACATGGGCGGCATGGGCGGCATGGGTGGCATGGGCGGCATGATGTAAACCATGCGTTCACCGCCTGAAGAAAGGCCCCGCTGCGTGCGGGGCCTTTTTTTCAATGCTGCGCCATTTTTGCAGATCATGGCACGAACATTGCTTGCTCAATATCGGGCGCCGGTTTGAGCCGCGCTCGCCGACTCGACAAGCCAGCACGGAGAACTTCATGTTCGCAACAAGTCAGTTTGTTCAACCGGTGCGTATGCCGTTGCGGCGTTCGACACGAAAGCCCCGGCGGGCCATGCAACGACTGCGGCAGATGTTCCTGTTGCGTTGGAGTGTCGTGGGCAACAGCACAGCGCATGACGTACCTGGGTGGCGCTTTGCGGCGTTGAAACCGATCATGGGCGCAGTCATGCAAGAACGCAGCCGCAAATGTGCCGTCCTGTTACCATGCCGTCATGTTGACGCGGCAGCAACGCCACCAGGGTCTGGCCCCTGAGCAGGTCGAATGGGTCACGGCGGCTGAGGCTGCTTTGCGGGGCAGCGATTTCGAAAACGCAGCTCGCTGGTGCAATGCACTGGCAAAAGAAGTCGGGCAGCACCCCGAAACCCTTCGACTCCGAGGCATGCTGGCCTATCTGCAGGGCAACGCAGGTGCCGCACTGGAGCCCCTGGTTGCCGCGCTCAAGCAGCGCCCCGAGGACGAAGTGGCGTACGGCTATCTGGGTGCCAGCTACGAGCGCATCGGTGATCAGGACAGCGCCTTGAAGGCGTATCGCCAGGCATGTGAGAAAGCACCGCAGCAGGTTTTGCCTTGGGTAAACTTTGGCAGTGCGCTGACGCGCAGTGGCTGGTACGAGCACGCGGCTGCGATTCTCCAGCATGCACTCAAAATGGATCCGGATCAGCGCCATGCACGGGAGCTGCTGGCTGCGACCCTGGGTCAGGACGGCCAGGTGGATGCGGCGACTTCCGAGTACCGCCGTTTGCTCGCGGCACAACCGGCCAGCGGCAATGCATGGTGGGGGCTGGCTTTGCTGCGGCCGATGCCGCTGGGACCTGAGGATATCAACGAGTTGCGCGTGCAACTGGCCCGCGCCGAGATCAGGAACCCGGATCGGGCAGCCATGTGCTTTGCACTGGCGCATGCACTTGAGAGTGAAGGAGATCCGGCGGGCGCGTTTGAGGCGTTGGGCAAAGGCCACGAGCTGGCCAGGGTTGATCATGAGCCATGGGACGCGGCGGCAGCTCGAGCCCTTGCCCGTTCATGCCTCGACAGCGTGCCTGCCCCGGAAGTTGCGCAAGCCGACGGCCCCGGCCGCGAAGTAATCTTCATCGTCAGTCTGCCACGCGCAGGTTCAACCCTTGTCGAACAGGTTCTGGCATCGCATTCGCAGGTGGCAGGCACTGCCGAGCTGACGGATCTGCCGCAGGTCCTTCTGGAAAAATCGGCCCAATGCGGGGAGGCCTATCCCGACTGGACAGCATCAATGACGCCCGCAGATTGGCAGGCGCTGGGCCAGCGCTATCTGGTGCGCACGGTGCGCTGGCGGCAGAAGCACCCGCGCATGACCGACAAGTTGCCAGGCAACTGGCTGCATGTCGGCAGCATTCTCTCGATGCTGCCAAATGCGCGTGTAGTGGCCGTACACCGCGATCCGCTGGAGAACTGTCTGGCCTGCTATCGGATGAAGCTGGACGGCCATGACTACGCACATCAGTTTGTCGACCTGGCCGAGTATCAATGTCAGTTCGAGTTGATGGTGCGCGAGTGGCAGCGGCGTTGTCCGCAGCGGGTCAGGGTACAGTCCTACGAAGAGTTGACCCGGGACCCGGAGCGTCAGATCCGCGAACTTCTGCACTTTTGCGAGCTGCCATTCGAGCAGGCTTGTGTCGACTTTCACTTGACTAGGCGCCGCGTCTCCACCTTGAGTACATCGCAGGTGCGCGAACCCATCCATCGCGCCCGGCCGCGTGCCGAGATGTACGGCAATCTGCTCGATCCGTTGCGCGATGCGATTGCGCAGGCAAGAGAGCGGGGTATTGACAGAAAACCAGCTTCTTGAATCGAGGGATGCCCCAAGCGGCGCTCACGAATCCAGTGTCGCGAAGGCCGCGCGGGTCAGGTTGACCGGTTCATCGTCCGTGCACACGACGTCGTCTTCGATGCGGATGCCGCCGTATTTGCGCATTGCGTCGACCTTGTCCCAGACCACGGATTTGCCCTCGGGTTTGGCCTTGAGCTCTTCCAGCAGCATGTCGATGAAGTACAGGCCGGGCTCGATGGTGACCACCATGCCGGATGCCAGGTCCCGGGTCAGGCGCAGGTAGGGATGTCCTTCGGGCTTGTCGATCACGCCGCCGTCTTCGCCCTTCATGAATCCACCGATGTCATGCACCTGCAGACCGATGCCGTGGCCCAGTCCGTGCGGGAAGAAGTGGCTGCTCAAGCCCGATTCGACCGCGCCTTCGGGCGCCATCCTGATCAGGCCGTGGGCGTTGAGGATATGTGCAATGTCGTGGTGCGCCTTGATGTGCAGTTGCGCGTAGGACTGGCCGTCACGCACCTGCCTGCACAGCTTGCGCTGCATGCCGTCCATGTCGTCGATCAGTGCCTGGAACTCCTCGGCATCGGGTGCCGCATGGGTGCGCGTGATGTCACTGGCGTAGCCATTGAAACCGGCGCCGGCGTCGATCAGGAAACTGTCGGCGCTGGAGGCCGGTTCACGGTCGAAATGCGAGTAGTGCAATACGGCGCCGTGGCGGTTGAGTGCCACGATGTTGCTGTAGGGAAGCTGCTCCTGGGTCAGTCCGGAAGCGTGCAGGTAGGCCATCTGGATACCGAATTCGGACTCGCCGCTGCGGAAGGCCATTTCCGCCGCGCGATGTGCGCGGGCGCCGATGCGGTTGGCCTCGCGCATGCACTCGATTTCGTAGTCGGTCTTGTAGGCGCGGTGAAAGCGCAGGTAGTCGATGACCGCCTGTGGACGGTTGGGCGTGACATCCTCCACGCCGCTGTCGGCCGGGCCGATGATGGCGCACTTGTCCGTGTTCTTCGGCAGATGCTGGCGTACTTCATCAGGTGTGTGTACAACCACGATGTCAAAGTGTTCGATCCAGTAGCCCTGTGGCGCCTCGGGCACCACGTGCCAGTAGTCGCGAGGTTGCAGATAGATCAGCTTCGGCTTCCCGCCGGGGGTGTAGGCCAGCCAGCTTCCCGGCGCCTGGGTCACGGGAAGCCAGGCCTTGAACTGCGGGTTGACCGCAAATGGATAGGGGTTGTCGTCTTCGAAGCGATACTGCAGTTTGCCGGCGGCAATCAGCAGGTGCTCATGACCACTCTTTTCCAGTGCCGTGTCGGCGCGCTGGATCATGGTGGCGACGTGGGCGGGATAGGACTGCGCGAGTTGCTCGGTCATGCGGATTCCTGATCAGGTGTTCGTCCGGCGCATTGCCGATTGTCCGTTGTGAACGGAGTACGGCGTGGGAATGTCCGGAGGAGGGCTGCAGAGGACCCAGCTTATCAGGCCTGCTCCAGCCAAGTCAGCAATTGCTTCTCGGCTTCACCAGAGATGTCGATGATCCGCAAGCCGGACCAGAATTGTCCCGGTATGGCAGCCTGCTCGGTCCACTGCTCATGCACACCCACCTCCAGCACCGCCTCGTTGCCGTTTTCGTCGATCGGCAAGGCAAAGCGCAACTGGTAGAGCGCGTCATCGTGCAGCCGCTGCGAGCAGATCAGCATCATGCCGCCGCTGGACAGATTGCCAATGCGGCCGAGACTGAGGCCGCTGATCGCATCCTCGACCAGAATCATGTCGCAGATCTTCTTGCGCTCGGCACGCCGCTGGTTGCTGGTGTCATTCATGCCGGCTGCTCCTGCGGCGCACTGCTGCCGGTGATCTTCTTCAGATTATTGAGGATGCTTTTCCAGGCCCGGTCGATGAACGAGCCTTCATCCGGCTCCGGCAGGCGCGCCGTGCCGGCGAGCATGGATTGGGCCAGATGGTCGATGGTGGTGTCATGGGTGCGCACGCCGCGACGATTGACGAACAGGCAACGGCCGGTCTTGGTTGAAAACCACGCCATCTTGCGCCGTACCGGTGCATCGCGTTCCGGATCATCGAATTCGAACCAGGTCCCGAAGGCCATTTTCTTGATGCGCTCGACCATCTCGGTGTGCTCGTCATCGGCTTTGGCGGGCGCCACCTCGGTCAGCTGGTCGATCTGCTCCGAGCCGACCGGCTTGCGCTGCTTGAGTTTCATGGCCAGCTCGGTGCGGGTCAGCTGGTCGTCGCTGATCGCGTCCGGGTCGTCGCTTTGCAGGCCGGTGGCCTCGCGTGCCAGCAGGTCGGCTTCCTTCGGTGCCATGCCAACCTGGATCAGGCCCTGCTCGATCTCGCGGCACAGGGCTTCTGGCTCGTCGCCGCTGTCGCCGAAATCCTGTCCCAGAGCGTCGGCGATGTGCAGATTGCGCTTGAAGTCTTCGCCCTCTTCACCCTGGCGCAACAGGCTCAGCGCCAGCACGTCGGTCCACGCGTGTTGCAGCATGTTGCGGGTCAGGCTGGGCATCTTCCCCGATGCAATGCGTGCCGTAACCAATTCGCCTGCGCGTTGACGGGCCAGCTCCAGGCGCTCGCGGCCGCGCGATGCTTCCACGTAGCGGCGCTCGGTGACCTTGGCCTTGTGTTCGAGTTGATTGAGTTGCTTTTGCAGATCAACCGACATGCCGTCGAAAATGGCCGGGTCACCGTCGAAGTCGCGGTTGATGGCCCGGTTCATGCCGTGAATGCGCTCGATCAGCGCCGGGTCACCGTCGTCCTCGCCGTGATCCGAACCCCAGCGCGCCGAGGCTTCGGCGACCTTGTCCAGCCAGCCGCGAGCGGGATGCCGGCGATTGGTGAAGAAGCTCTGGTCGTCCATGGCTACCCGCAGCAACGGCGCCTGCAGCTCGCTCAGCAGGTAGTTGCCCGGAGTGGAGTGGATGTCTTCGGACAGGCGGTCGAACAGCATCGTCATCAGTTCCATGACGTCGAGCTGCTGCGGGCTGAAGTGTGGCGCGCTGCCGTCGCTGCTGGCGTGGCGCAGTTGCGCCAGCATGTCACGGCGCAGATTCTGCATGCTGCGCGGTTGCAGCTTGCCGTCGGGTGACAGCATCGTCGATGGCTTTTGTTGCAGGTTGCCCAGCACCTGGTTCAGCGCGGCCTGATCGGGAACTGTTCTTCGGCCGCCGGCCGACGTCGGCCCGATCTGGCGGCGCCGCAGCGCCAGCAACTCGGACAGAGCCTGGTACATCTCTCCATCTTGCGAGGTTTCCGGGCCGGTACCGATACGCTCGGCGCCGGAATCCGCGGGCAGTGTATTTGCGGGCAGGTCTGCGTTCTCGGTTGATTTTCCCTCTTCGTGAAAATCGCGCTTCGATTGCGCCTCGTCATTCTGACGCCGCGGCGCAAAGGTGCGCAGATTGGGCAGGATCTCGCGGTCGATCAGCTTTGCATTGAGGCTGTCGCACAAGCGGACGATCTGCTGCAACACCTTCTTGTCGAATGCCCGGTAGATCTCAATCTGATGCTCCGGTGCGATATCCCTCTCGGCAACGACCTGCTGCACACAATGGCACAGTGCAGCCGGGCCGAAGGGTTGCCGGTCCGACTCCATGATCGGGCTGGAAGCCAGCACGGCGTAGCGATGGCCCAGTTCGAACAGCGGCATGGTGGCGCGGGCTTCCGCCCGCGCCGCGATGTCGTCAAGAATGATGGACTGGTCCTGACTTTGCTCGGCCAGCAGTTCCAGACCGCTCTGCAGTGTGTGCTGTGTCGGCTTGTCCGGGCGGCTGCCGAAACTCTGGAGGCGCTCCGGCAGTCGATCCAGAACCCGCTTGACCATCTGGCTGCGGTGTTTCTTGATTTCGCTCAGGCTGGCCAGGCACTGCTCCTGCTCGGTGTTGTTGCGGGACTGGTTGGCGCGCCGGAAAATGACTTCCTCGGCTTCTGCCAGGGCCTCCGGCAGCAACGGGCGCAGGAACGCGGCACAGGCCGCAAGCTGCTCTTCCAGGGCGTTGATCACCCTGGGTGGCATTGGATCCAGTCGCGCAGTTGAGTCCCTGGTAGTCATTTTCCTGCCCCCTGACCGATAGTCGCGTGCATGGCGACGCAAAGCTTGGCACGGCAAGAGTAGCGCAAAATCAAGATCTTGTGCATGCGAAAAATTCCAGTCAGCAGCATGTGGCCGCCCCGCCAAACCGTGCTTCAATGAGCCTGTCGGTCGTTGATCCGGGCCGGTCATTGTGCTGGCGCAACCAGCGGCTCACGCGTTGCCCGGACTCAATCCCCTTGCCAGGCGAGCTGCAACCAGAACGATCGGCCCGGTGTATTGAAGCCGCGCAGTTCCTGATAGTCGCGATCGGCGAGATTCTGGCCGCGCAGGTGCAGGGCCAGATTGGGCAGCAGGTGCCAGCTCAGGTGTGCGTTCAGCAGGCTGTAGCCGGGCAACGGTCCGCCAAGTTCAGGGCGGGGTCCCACGACCTGCCATTCCAGCCCGGCACGCGTCGAGCCGGTCAGTTTGCGATCGACTTCGACGCTGGCCTTGCGGCTGGGGCGGCGCAGGAGACGGCTGTCCGTGACCCGGTCGCGTGCGTCCTGCCAGGTGGCTGCGGCTCTGAGCTGCCATGCACCGGGTGACCAGTCCACCTTCAGTTCGCTGCCGCGGATGCGGGCGCGGGCGATGTTTTCGGCCTGGAACGTCGTGCCGCCGGTAAAGCTGATGAGCTGGTCGACATCATTCTGGTAGTGGCTCAGGCGTACTGCCAGGGTGTCGGCGGGCGACCACTCGAGGCCGATTTCGCTGCTGTGCGAGCGTTCCGGCTTCAGATCCGGGTTGCCCGCGTAGTAACCGCCGAAACCCGGCGAGAACTGTTCATTGAGGTTGGGGCCGCGAAAGCCCTGGCCCCAGCTTGCCGACAGTCGCCAGGCAGGTGAAAATCGCCACCCGGCCGCTGCCGAGGCGGTGCTGGCGTTGCCGAATTCACTGTTGTGGTCGCGGCGTCCGGACAGCCCCCAGTCCAGGGGTCCGTGGTGACCGTGCCAGCTCAGATACAGGGCCTGGTTGTCGCGATCGTCGCCGTAGGTGGTGGTGTTGCCGGTGGTGTCGATGCTGGCACCGGTTTCATGCAGCAGGTCGACGCCGGCCAGCAGATACTGTTCCTGGCCCAGCTCGATGCGATTGCGCCAGCCCAGGCTGTGGCGGCGGCTGCGAAAGTGCGAGGCGTAGGCCGGCGTGGACAGGTCCTCGCGGGCGTAACCGAACATCAGCTGGTGTGACCAGGCGCGGGTGAGCGGCCCCGCAAGCCGAGCGCCCGCGGTCTGCTCGATGTTGTGCGACACGCCCTGGTCGAACTCCACCGTGCTGTCGCTGAACATGCCGCTGGCCGACAGCATCTGGCTGCCCAGTCGGACAGCGCCGCGCGCACTCAGGTTGCGGTTGCGCTCGCCGTCATTGTCCGGATCGTAGCTGAAGCCTTGCCGGTTCTGCGCGGAAAAGCCGCGCACGTGGCGAATGCCCGCGTTGATGCTGAAACCCTCGCCGTCCCGCCAGTGGCCGATGCCGGCGCTGCCCGCCGCGTCGCCGTAACTGCCCAGCCGCACGCTGGCCGCTGCACCATCCAGGTGACGAGTGAAAATCTGGATGACCCCGCCAATCGCGTCCGAGCCCCAGATCGACGCTCGCGGACCGCGCACAATTTCGATCCGTTCGACCACATCCAGTGGCAGCTGCTCCCAGGCGAAGGCTCCGGTGTTGAGCGAAGCGACGCGCACGCCGTCGATCAGCACAAGCACGTGGTTGGAGTTGGTGCCGCGAAGAAACACGTTGGTCTGCGTGCCGGCACCGCCTGAGCGCACGATGTTGACACCGGCCTGGAGCTTGAGCAGCTCATACACATCCGGCGCGCCGCTGGCTTCGATGTCGGCGCGGTCGATCACCGACACATCCGCCAGGGCCGTGTCCACCGTCTGCGTCACGCCATTGGCGGTAACCACCACCTTCGGCTGTTCGCTGACGTGTTGCATGTCCGTGGATTGCGCCTGCGCCGTGAAGGCCAGTGCAATGGCCAGGAAGAAAAGGGACTTGTTCATGTTGGATCCTCGATGTTCGCGCACCCGCGACAGGCGGGCGGAGGATCGGGTGGCGCGCTGCCCGGGGGCAACGGCAGCCACCGTTGCCCACCGCAACGCCTGACAAGAACGATGCAGTTGAATGCATCGGCCCAGGCCGGTCTCCGGGCTTGCAAGCGACGTTGCCGTCGATCCGGTCGTCTTCCCATGCCGCCATGTGGCACAGTGACGTGTTGACCGGACTTTTCTTGCCTACCGTTGCGGGGGCAGCGCCGGCATTCGACCGGCTTCCCGTTTCACCGCGCCGCCAAAGAGCGGCCACGGCACCTGTGGCGGGCGGAAGTTTAGCCGGTGCAGACGGCTCGCGACAAGCTGTCGTTGCCGATCAACCGTCCTGTTACAGTGCGTCTGTCAGGACATGAACAGCGCGATCACGTCGTTGAGGAAGCGCTGGCCCGTTTCGGTGGCTTGCAGGCGCTCGGGGTTGGCGGTGAGCCAGCCACGGGCGATGGCCTGCTGGCGTGTTGTCTCGATGGCACTCAGCGGCAGCCCGGTGCGCGCGCTGAATTCGCTCAGTGGTACGCCGTCGATCAGGCGCAGGGCGTTGAGCATGTACTCGAAGGGCAGCTCGGATTCGGCGATCTGCATTTCGCCTTCGATGCGTTCGTGGCCAGTCGCCTGACGCATCCAGGCCAGCGGCAGCTTGCGCTTCCAGCGGCGCGTGGTTTGGCCGCTGTGCCTGTTGCTGATCTTGCCGTGGGCGCCGGCGCCGATGCCGAGGTAGTCACCGAATTGCCAATAGTTGAGGTTGTGCACGCAGCGCCGGCCCGGCTGCGCGTAGGCGGAAATTTCGTACTGGCCGTAGTCGGCCGCCGCCAGACGATCCTGGCACGCCTGCTGGATGTCCCAGGCGGCATCGTCTTCGGGTATGCCTGCCGGTGGCCGGTTGGCGAAGGTGGTGCCTGGCTCCAGGGTGAGCTGGTAGTGCGAGATGTGGGCAGGCTGCAGCGCGATGGCGCGCTCGATGTCGTGCAGGGCGCCGTCGAACGTTTGCTGCGGCAGCGCGTACATCAGGTCGATATTGAAATTGTCGAAGCCCACGGCGCGCGCTTCGCCAACGGCCGATTCGGCTTCCGCGGCCGAGTGGATGCGCCCCAGGCGCCCGAGCATGGCGTCGTCGAAGCTTTGCACGCCGAAAGACAGCCGGTTGACGCCCGCTTCCCGATAGCCGTCAAAGCGGCCGTGCTCGACCGTGCCGGGGTTGGTCTCCAGCGTGATTTCGCAATCTTTCGCCAGTGGCAGGCGCTGGCGCACGCCATCGAGCACCCGCGTGATCTGCGTGGCATCGAACAGGCTGGGTGTGCCGCCACCGAAGAAGATGCTGACCAGCTCGCGGCCGTCGAGTGCGTTGGCGAAGTCGGCCCGGTCGCCATCGAGATCGGCCAGCAGGCTGTCGACATAGCCGGCGTAGGGTGGCTCACCGCGCACGCCGTGCGAGTTGAAATCGCAGTACGGGCATTTGCGCACGCACCAGGGCATGTGGACGTACAAGGCGAGCGGGATGAATGGAGTCATTGACGCGCTGCCTTGCGTATTTCGAACATTCGTTCGCGCGCATGCGGTGTCTCGCAGGCAAGTGGATTCCGGATCGCCGCAAGGCGGCGTCCGGGATGACGGGGCCTGCATGGTGCACGCATCACGGTATTCCATTCCGCAAATGGGTTTTCAGCACAGTCAGTGCCTGGCCGCGGTGGCTGATGCGGTTCTTCAGTGCCGGATCAAGTTCGGCGGCGCTGCGCGCATGGCCGTCGGGCAGGAACAGTGGATCGTAGCCGAAACCGCCGGCGCCGCGTGGCGCTTGCAGGATACGGCCGGGCCAGCGGCCTTCGACAATCAGCGGCGCCGGGTCGTTGGCGTGGCGCAGCAGGGCCAGCACGCAGATGAAGAACGCGCCGCGCTGCGCATCGTCCACGCCATCGATCTCGCGCAGCAATTTGGCCTTGTTGGCCTCGCTGTCGCCGTGGCGGCCCGCGTAGCGTGCCGAATACAAGCCCGGCGCACCGTTCAGCGCATCCACGCACAGCCCCGAATCGTCGGCCAGTGTCGGCAGGCCGGTCACGTGCGCGGCATGGCGGGCCTTGATCAGGGCATTCTCGACAAACGTGGCGCCAGTTTCCTCGGCATCGTCCACGCCCAACGCGCCCTGCGCCACGAACTCGAGTCCGCCGCTGGCAAACAACTCGCGGAACTCGGCCAGTTTTCCGGCATTGCCGCTGGCCAGCACGACGCGCGAACCGAGTCCCGAGTCCCGAGTCCCGAGTCCCGTATTCACGACTCCAGCGCCGCCCGCTGCTCCGCCACCAGTTCGCCGATGCCTTTTTCGGCCAGCGCCATCATCGCGTCCATTTCCTCGCGGCGGAAAGCGTGGCCTTCGGCGGTGCCCTGGATTTCAATGAAGCCACCGCCGTCGTTCATCACCACGTTCATGTCGGTGTCGCAACTCGAGTCCTCGGCATAGTCGAGGTCGAGAACCGGCACACCGTTCCAGATGCCGACGGACACGGCGGCGACGGCACCGACGATGGGGTTGCGCTTGAGCTTCTCGCGCTGCATGAGTACGTTGACGGCATCGACCAGGGCCACGTAGGCACCGGTGATGGAGGCGGTGCGGGTACCGCCGTCGGCCTGCAGCACATCGCAGTCCAAGGTGATCACTCGTTCGCCCAGCGCCTTGCGGTTGACGCAGGCACGCAGGCTGCGGCCGATCAGGCGCTGGATTTCCAGGGTGCGGCCGCCCTGCTTGCCGCGTGTAGCCTCGCGCTGGGTACGGCTGCCCGTGGCGCGTGGCAGCATGCCGTATTCGGCCGTGACCCAGCCCTCGCCCTTGCCGCGCAGCCAGGGCGGCAGGCGGTCCTCGATGCTGGCCGTGCACAACACGCGGGTGTCGCCGACACTGATCAGCACCGATCCTTCGGCGTGACGGGTGAAGTGGCGCTCGATGGTGATGTCGCGCAGCTGATCGGGGGCGCGTCCGCTGGGGCGTTGCGGGTCGGTCATGGGCAAGGCAGTGGGCAGAGGGGGACGGAAAAGTTTACCATTGTCGTCTTTTTCCCTGCCCGGACGCACCGATGATCCGAAGCATGACGGCTTTTGCCAGCGCCGAAGGCCCCAGCGAACTGGGGCTGTTGTCGTGCGAACTGCGCACGGTCAACCACCGCTATCTGGATGTGTCCTTGCGCCTGCCCGAGGATCTGCGTGCCCTTGAGCCGACTCTGCGCGAGCGCATCGGCCAGCATTTGGCCCGGGGCAAGGTCGATCTGGGCATGCGTGTGCGCACCGACAGCCACGATGCAGGCCTGGCGCTGGATGAGGTACTTCTGCAGCGCCTGGCCGGCATGCACCAACAGATCCGAGCGCACTTTCCCGATGCCCAGGTGCAGACCACCGAATTGCTGCGTTTCCCGGGCGTGCTGCGTCAGTCGGCCGTCGACCGTGGCGCGCTCCAGGCCCAGGTGCTGGCGGTCCTGGATCAGGCGCTGGATGCGCTGGGAGCAACCCGCGAACGCGAAGGGACACAGTTGGCGGCACTGTTGCGCGAGCGCCTGGATGGCATTGAGCGGCAGGTGGCGATCTTGCGCGGGCTGATGCCGGAAATCCGCGACGCTTTGCGCCAGCGGCTCGAATCGCGCCTGACTGATCTGGCGCAGCCGGCCGATCCGGGGCGCCTGGAGCAGGAGCTGGTGCTGCAGGTCACACGAGCCGATGTCGACGAGGAGCTGGACCGGCTGGATACCCACGTTGCCGAGGCGCGACGGGTGCTGGAGCGCGATGAACCGGTGGGCCGACGACTCGACTTCCTGATGCAGGAATTCAACCGCGAAGCCAACACCCTGGGCTCGAAAGCGGTCGATACCCGCAGTACGCAAGCGGCGGTGGAGCTGAAGGTGCTGATTGAACAAATGCGCGAGCAGGTGCAGAACATCGAATGAACACCTCCACGCAAGCGACGGGAACCCTGTTCGTGGTCGCCGCGCCCTCCGGTGCCGGCAAGTCGACCCTGGTCAATGCACTGCTGGCGCGTGAACCGGGCATCAGCCTGTCGATCTCGCACACCACGCGCGCGCCACGCAGCAACGAGAGCGAAGGCAGCCACTATCACTTCGTCACGCGCGAGCAGTTCGACGCGATGATCGCCGCCGACCAGTTTTTTGAATACGCGGTGGTGCACGGTGACATGAAAGGGACCTCGATGACCGCGGTCGCGCCGATGCTGAAAGATGGGCGCGACGTGCTGCTGGAGATCGACTGGCAGGGTGCACGCCAGGTGCGCAAAAAGGTGCCCGACTGCCAGACCATCTTCATCCTGCCACCCTCGCGCGCCGAGCTGGAGCGGCGCCTGCGCAGCCGCGCCTCCGACAGCGAAGAGGCGATTGCGCGCCGCCTGCACGACTCGCGTGGGGAGATTTCCCACGCCCACGAATTCGACTTCATCGTAGTCAACGACGACTTCGACCGCACCCTCGATGAAATGCAGGCCATCGTGCACGCGGTCCGCGCCGGCGAGCCGCTGCAGACGGATCGCCACGAGGTGCTGATTGCCGAGTTGCTGGGTGGCGGGTAGGGTGCTTCTGAACGAAGTCAAGCGCACCATTGGAAGCTCCATATCACGGTGCGCTTCCTTCGTCAGCGGCACCCTGCGACGAGCTTCTCGCTGGCTCCCAAGTTCACTCTCGGCTATCGTAGCCAGCCTATGCCCGATGCAAACACCAACACCTCCCTGATCAATATCCGCGGCCTGACGACCCGTCTGGGTGGCAAGATCATTTTTGACGGGCTGGATCTGGATATTCCGCGCGGCAAGGTCACCGCCATCATGGGTCCCAGCGGCACCGGCAAGACCACTCTGCTGCGCCATATCACCGGTCAGATGCAGGCCGATTCGGGCACGCTTGAGGTGGACGGGCAGCCAGTCGCGGGGCTGGACCGCAAGGCCCTGTACGCGCTGCGCGAGAAGATCGGCTTCCTGTTCCAGAATTCGGCCCTGCTGACCGACTACGACGTGTTCGAGAACGTGGCGTTTCCCTTGCGCCAGCACGCGAAGCTGCCCGAGGTTCTGGTGCGCAATATCGTGCTGACCAAGCTGCAGGCAGTGGGCCTGCGTGGCGCGGCGCGGCTGATGCCCTCGGAGCTTTCCGGCGGCATGGCACGGCGCGTGGCGCTGGCGCGGGCGATCGTGTTCGACCCGATGCTGATCCTGTACGACGAGCCTTTCGTGGGCCTCGACCCGATTGCGCTGAACCAGGTGCTGCGCCTGATCCGCACGCTCAACCACACCCTCGGCATCACCTCGGTGCTGGTGGCGCACGAGCTGGCCGCGGTGCGTGAGGCAGCCGATCATGTATTCCTGATTGCCAATGGCAAGGTGGTGGCCGATGGCGACCCGAAGCATGTGGCCGAGGACGGCTCGCCCTGGACGCGGCAATTCTTTGGCGGCGAGGCTGACGGGCCGGTGCCGTTCCACTATCCGGCCGGCGATTATGCGGCCGAACTGGGCCTGGCCGGAGGCAAGGCATGAACCGGCCGGACGCGGGCAATATCGTCGCCAAGGCGCTCGGCGAAGTCGGCGCCTGCGGCCTGTTCGGGCTGTCGATTCTGGCCGCGCTGCCGCGCAGCCTGCGCTATATCCGCGAGAGCGTGCGCCAGGTCTGGTTCGTCGGTGCGATGAGTCTGGTGATCATCATGACCAGCGGCCTGTTCGTGGGCATGGTGCTGGGCCTGCAGCTCTACTACGTGCTGTCGATCTTCGGCGGTACCGCCGCGCTCGGCTCGGTGGTGGCGCTGAGCCTGTTCCGCGAGCTGGGGCCCGTGGTCACGGCCTTGCTGTTTGCCGGTCGCGCCGGCACTTCGATCACGGCCGAGATCGGCCTGATGCGCGCCACCGACCAGCTCGACGCGATGGAGATGATGGCGGTCGATCCGATGGCCTATGTGGTCGCGCCGCGTTTTCTGGCCGGGCTGATCGCGATGCCGCTGCTGGCTTGCGTGTTCAACGCGCTGGGCATTTTCGGTGGCCACCTGGTCGGCGTGAGCTGGCTGGGTATCGACAATGGCACCTTCTGGTCCAACATGACGTCCAGCGTCGATGTGTGGACCGACGTGGTCAATGGCGTGTGGAAAAGTCTTGCCTTTGGTGCCGTGGTGACGCTGATCTCGGTCTACCAGGGCTACACCGCACCGCCCACCAGCGAGGGCGTGGCCACTGCCACCACCCGCACCGTGGTGTTCTCGTCGATCGTGGTGCTGGCGCTCGACTTCGTCATGACCGCCTTTTTGATGTGATGTCGGCCATGCCTGTTCTGCAACTGTTCATCGAGAGGATCTCGTCGTGAGTCAACCCCGATCGTCCTATGCCATCGGCGCCGGCCTGTTCATCCTGCTCGGCTTTGCCGCGCTGGCCTATCTGGCCACCCAGACCACGTCCGTGGCCAACTTCAGGCAGGGCGACACCTATGCGCTCAAGGCCCGGTTCACCAATATCGGCCAGCTCAAGCTGCGCGCGCCGGTGAAGATTGCCGGCGTTCGCATCGGCTCGGTCGAGGCCATCAAGCTGGAGCCGCAGCGCCTCGATGCGCTGGTGACCCTGGCCATCGACACGCGCTACAAGGAGATCCCCGAAGACACCGGTGCCTCGATATTCACCAGCGGTTTATTGGGTGACCAGTACGTTGGCCTGCAGCCGGGCGGCTCGCCGGAAATGCTCAGGGACGGCGATCAGCTGATTCTGACCCAGTCGGCGATGCAGCTCGAAGACCTGATCGGCAAGTTCCTGGTCAATGACAAGTCGTCGGACAAGAAGTCCGGCGATGATGAAAAGTAGATCGCGCAAGCGACCCGTTTCCTTTCGGAGAATTCGATGAATCGAGCACCACGCAAATTCGCCCTGCTGGCGCTGATCCTGTTCCTGATTGCGCCTTTGGCCATGGCGCAGGATGACAACGCGTCAGGCGATGCCGGCAGCAAGGCCGCCACGCCGCAGCAGGTGGTGCAGGAGATCGCCGACGAACTGGCGCAGAAGATCGACGGGCACCGTGACGAATTGAAGAACGACCGGGAGAAGCTGATCTCCGTGATCGACTCGATCTTCCTGCCGCATTTCGATCTGGACTACGCCTCCATTCTGGTGCTGGGCCGACATGCGCGCGAGGCCAGTCCGCAGCAGCGCGAGCGCTTCGCCAAGGCGTTTTACAAGTCGATCACCAACCGTTATGCCGAAGGACTGCTGAACTACACCAAGGGCAGTGTCCAGGTTCTGCCGTTCAAGGGCGATCTGGATCAGCGCCGCAGCATCGTGCGCACACGCGTCATCCTCAATGACGGCAAGAGCATTTCCGTCGATTATGCTTTCCGCAAGACCCGCAGCGGGCAGTGGAAGGCCTACGACGTGATCATCGAGGGCATTTCCTACATCACCAATTACCGCAATCAGGTCGATGCCGAAATCCGCAAGGAAGGCATCGAGAAGCTGATCGAGCGGCTGGAAACGCAGGGTGCCGATGCGCTCAAGCAGATGGACAAGGATTCGGCAGGATGAACTCGTGACGCCAGGCGCTGTACGCTTTGAACCACGCGACGCTCAGGTGCTGGCCATGGTCGGCACTCTGAGCTTCGCCAGTGTGGCCCAGGCCTGGCACGAGGGCCGGGACATTTTGGGCAAGATGCGGCCGCGCGTACTGGATCTGGCCGGGGTCGAGCGCGCCGACAGCGCCGGCCTGGCCTGCGTGCTGGCGCTGCTGGCCGCAGGTCAACAGCACGAACCGGGCGTGTCCATACGCAATGCACCCGAATCGCTGCGCGCACTTGCACAAGTCAGCGGTGCCGAGAAATGGCTGGCGCCGTGAGCAGCAAGCAGTAAGCAGTGAGCAGTAGCTGGCGGTGCCGGTGTGCAGAGTATGAACAGCTTGCGCGTGTTTCCGCTTACTGCTCTCCGTTTTCCGCTGACTTTTTGCTTTTGTCGCCGTTCTTCTCTTCCCAGTTCTGCTGCTCTTCCAGCAATTGTTCCGGGTCGAAGTCCTTGTCGTCCAGCCCCTGCATGCGTTCGATGACCTCGGCGGGCGGGTCACCGTAGTAGATCTTGTACAGCCGCCGCTGGCGATAGGCGTCACGCACGAACACGTAGGGGTCATAGGCCGACTGCAGGAAGCTTTCGGCATCGATGCCGCGCGAGCGCAGGTTCACCAGAAACAGGAACTGCGGCGCCAGTTGCGCGTGATAGCGCAGGTCGTGCTTGCGGGCATAGATCGAAATCGGATCCAGGAAATAGCCGTCGACGGGCGTCTGCCAGAAATCGCGGGTGGTGGTGGGGCCGAACAGCGGCAACACCAGATACGGCCCGTCGGGGACGCCCCAGCGGGCCAGGGTGACACCAAAATCGGTCTGCTCCAGCGGCAGACCGATGCCGCTGGCCGGATCGAAGAATCCGCCCAGGCCGATGGTCAGATTGATCAGAAAGCGCCCCCCGGCCTGCAGTGCCCGTTTGGGCTGACCCTGCAACAGGTCGTTGCCGACCGTGATCGGCAAGCGCAGGTTGGTGAAGAAGTCGTTGATCGCGCGGCGGACCGCCTCGTTGGTGATCTTGCGGTAGCCTACCGCGAGGGGCCGGATCACGGCCTTGTCCATGGCGTCGTTGAAGGCGTAGGTCTTGCGGTTGAACTTCTGCCACGGATCGTCGGTGCGCGGTTGCGCAATGGCGCAGCCGGTGATCAGTACCACCAGCGTCAGCAGGCTGATGCGGCGGAGCAGGGCAGGCGCAGTCTTCGGTGTGGAAAGCAGCATCGATTCAGGTCCAGGGGTTTGCCGCATCGCGCAAAGGGTTTACTGTACCATGCAGTTTGAGAAACGGCACGTATCCCCCAGCGGGCCATTTGCAGTAAAATGGCCGGTCGCCGATGATACGCGACCATGGCCCGGATGAGTATGCCGGACAATTGCCAGCTTGCGTGCAGCGCGGATACACTGGCTCCATGCTCCATGGGGCCGACGCATTGATTACAAGGTTCTGATGAAATGGCTCGAATTACTGTAGAAGATTGTCTTGAAGTGGTGGACAACCGCTTTGAGCTGGTGATGATGGCGACCCGCCGCGCACGCCAGTTGGCCAACGGTGCTGAACCGGCCGTGGAACCGGAGGCGGACAAGCCGACCGTGGTGGCTTTGCGCGAGATCGCCGAACGCCGCATCGACATGGCCACGATCGACGAGATTGACCGGGCCGAGCGCGAGCGCAAAGAGCGCGAAGCTCTGGAATGGGCGGCGGCGGAAGTGGATGAAGACCTGTCCAAAACCGGCGACGATCTTTGACGCGGGAGCACAGTCCCACCTGTTTGCCGGCCTGACCGGCCGCTTGCCGTCACGGATTGAAGCATGACCGGCCCGGTGGTCTCCGCCGCGGCCCTGCCCGACGATGTGCGGGCCCTGGAGCAATGCCTGGCAGGCTTTGCGCCCGAGCAGCTTGAGGCCGTCCGCCGCGCCTACCGCGTCGGGGCCCAGGCGCACGCGGGCCAGCAGCGCCATTCCGGCGAAGACTACATCACCCATCCCGTTGCCGTGGCCACGATACTGGCCGGCTTGGGCATGGATGCCGAGACCATCATCGCCGCCATCCTGCATGACACGCTGGAAGACACCGGTCTGACCCACGCCGAGTTGTCGGAGCAATTTGGTGCCACCGTCGCGGAGATGGTGGATGGCGTCACCAAGCTCGACAAGGTGCGTTTCCGCAGCCGTCAGGAGGCCACGGCCGAAAGTTTCCGCAAGATGCTGCTGGCGGTGGCGCGTGACCTGCGCGTGATCCTGATCAAGTTGGCCGACCGTCTGCACAACATGCGCACCCTGGGTGCCAAGCAGGGCGACTCGCGGCGCCGCATCGCGCGCGAGACGCTGGAGATCTACGCCCCGATTGCCCAGCGCCTGGGCATGAACCTGATCAAGGCCGAACTGGAAGATCTCGGCTTCCGCAACCTGTACCCGGATCGCTACCGGATCATCTCCGGACGCATCCAGTCGATGCTGGGCAATCGGCGCCAGGTGATCCAGCGCATCGAGGCCGAGCTGGTGATGCGTTTGGCCGACGACGGCATCGAGGCGCGGGTGGTCGGGCGCATCAAGTCGCCCTACAGCATCTACAAGAAGATGCGTGCCGAGAGCAAGACCTTTGCTGAAGTCACCGATGTCTACGGCTTTCGCGTGGTGACCGCCGATGTGCCGCGCTGCTACCAGGCGCTGGGCACCGTGCATGCGTTGTACAAGCCGGTGGACAAGCGCTTCAAGGACTTCATTGCCATCCCCAAGGCGAATGGCTACCAGTCGCTGCACACTGTGCTGATTGGCCCGTTTGATGCGCCGATCGAGGTACAGATTCGCACCGAGAGCATGGACACCGTGGCCGAACGCGGCGTGGCGGCGCATTGGGCCTACAAGACCGAGGAAAGCGCGGGCAATGCGGCGCAGGTCCGGGCGCGTGCCTGGGTCGAGGGTCTGGTCGACAGCCAGGCACGCGACAGTGGCTCGCTGGAGTTTCTGGAGAACGTCAAGATCGACCTGTTCCCGGACGAGGTCTACCTGTTCACGCCCAAGGGCGACATTCTGTCCCTGCCGCGCAATGCCACAGCACTCGACTTCGCCTACGCGGTGCACACCGATGTCGGCAATCACACCGTCATGGCACGGGTCGACGGGCGTCTGGTGCCGCTGCGCACGCGGCTGGAATCCGGACAGCGGGTGGAAATCACCACATCCGAGAAAGCCAGTCCCAAGCCGCAATGGCTCGACTTCGTGGTTACCGGCAAGGCGCGCACGGGCATCCGGCACTACCTCAAGAACCTGCAACACGAAGATGCCGTGGAGTTTGGCCACCGCATGCTGGACCGGGCTCTCCATGCGCTGTCGATCAGCCTGGAAAGCGTCGAGCCGCCGCTGTTGCAGCAGTACCTGAAGGAGCAGCGGCTGCGCCGACTGGAGGATCTGCTGGCCGATATCGCCTTGGGTACGCGCATGGCCGACCAGGTGGCCGGCCAGTTGTATGACCTCAGCAGCAATGCCAAGCGCAAGCGTCGGCGCCCGCGCAAGCGCGAGAAGATCCTGATCAACGGCAGCGAGCGCGGCGTCCTCAGTTTCGGCAATTGCTGCCACCCCGTACCGGGTGATGCCATTTTCGGCTACATGTCTTCGGGCAAGGGCGTGGTGGTGCATCGAACCGACTGCCCGAATGCTGCGGAACTGGGCAAGCAACCGGACCGCTACATCGGCATGGGCTGGGACCGCAAGGTCGAGGGCGCGTACCGGGTCGAGCTGCGTCTGGAAGTGGCCAACGAAACCGGCGTGCTGGCCGAGGTTGCGGCCGCCATTGCCGAAGTCCAGTCCAATATCGAAAACATCGAATATGTCGGCCGCGAGGTCCTGTCGGCCACCTTGCTGATCACTATCGAGGTGAGCAACCGCAAGCACCTGGCCGACGTGATGCGCAAGCTGCGGCGCCTGAAGGTGGTGCGCGGGGTGTACCGGTATCCGGTGTAAGCAGTCGGGACTCGGGGTGAGCCGGACCGAACTGCCGGGGGCAGTTCGCAGCCGGCGAACGACCGGCCA
>CBFGSA010000027.1:0-26322 GCA_965651365.1 uncultured Rhodanobacteraceae bacterium
GCTGACCGAAGCGGGCTATGTCGGCGAGGATGTCGAGAACATCATCCAGAAGCTGCTGCAGAAGTGCGACTACGATGTCGACAAGGCGCAGTCGGGCATCGTCTACATCGACGAGATCGACAAGATTTCGCGCAAGAGCGACAACCCCTCGATTACCCGCGACGTGTCAGGCGAAGGTGTGCAGCAGGCGCTGCTGAAACTGATTGAAGGCACCCAGGCCTCGGTCCCGCCACAGGGTGGCCGCAAGCATCCGCAACAGGAATTTCTGCAGGTCGACACCAAGAACATCCTGTTCATCTGCGGTGGCGCCTTTGCCGGTCTGGAAAAAGTGATCCAGCAGCGCTCTGAAACCACCGGCATCGGCTTTTCCGCCGAAGTGCGCAGCAAGGAATCGAACGACGACATCGGCAAGCTGCTGGCCGGTGTGGAGCCCGAAGATCTGGTCAAGTTCGGCCTGATCCCCGAGTTTGTCGGTCGCCTGCCGGTGGTCGCGACCCTGGACGAGCTGGACGAGTCGGCCCTGGTGCAGATTCTGACCGAGCCGAAGAATGCGCTCAGCAAGCAGTTCCACAAACTTTTTGAAATGGAAGATGTGGAGCTTGAGTTGCGGCCCGAGGCACTGAATGCCGTGGCCCGCAAGGCGATCAAGCGCAAGACCGGCGCACGCGGTCTGCGCACGATTCTGGAACATGTGCTGATGGACACCATGTTCGAGCTGCCCTCGCTGGAGCATGTCAGCAAGGTGGTCGTGGACGAGGCCGTCATCGACGGCAAGGCCGAACCCTTCCTGATCTACCGCGGCAACATGCAGCAGCAGCGCGCGGCGGGCGGCGAGACCGGCGACGCGGCCTGACACGGCACTGGTTGCGCCCTTGAAGCGCAGCCCCGGCGGCTCCATATTTCCTTGCAAGCCTGTGCCACTCCGTCTGCGGGGCAGGCGTATCTGCCATGGCAGCCTATTTCAGCTGCCCCATACACTTGAAGCCGGCCTGGAGCCGGCACGGGCCGAACGTGATGACACGCGCCGGCCCTTGAGCCCAAATCCACGGAGCAAGCATGTCTGACAAGCCTTCCGGCACATTGAGTTCAAAGACCGGAATCCCGGTTCTGCCACTGCGCGACGTGGTGGTTTTTCCGCACATGGTGATTCCGCTGTTTGTCGGTCGCGACAAGTCGATGCATGCGCTGGAAGCGGCGATGCAGGGTGATCGCAAGATTGCCCTGGTGGCACAAAAGAGTGCCGAAACCGACGATCCGGGCGGCGAGGACCTGTACGCCGTGGGCACCCTGGCCAGCATCCTGCAAATGCTGAAACTTCCCGATGGCACCATCAAGGTGCTGGTCGAGGGCCAGTCGCGGGTGCAGGTCGATGAGCTGGGCGAGGCCAACGACATGCTGTGGGCTCGAACCTCACCGCTGGAATCAAACTACGATGCCGATCAGCGTGAGCTGGAGGTCGCCTCGCGCACCCTGGTCGCGCAGTTCGAAAACATGGTCAAGAGCGGCCGCAAGCTGCCCCCCGAGGTGCTGTCGGCGCTTTCGGGCATCGACGACCCCTCGCGCCTGGCCGACACCGTGGCGGCACACCTGTCCGTGCGCCTGGCCGACAAGCAGCGCACGCTGGAGACCCTGGCGGTCGGCGCGCGCCTGGAAATGCTGGTGGCCCTGGTCGAGGCCGAGATGGACCTGCAGCAGGTGGAAAAGCGCGTGCGCGGCCGGATCAAGTCGCAGATGGAGAAGAGCCAGCGCGAGTACTACCTCAACGAGCAGATGAAGGCCATCCAGAAGGAACTGGGTGACATGGACGATGCGCCCAACGAGCTGGAGGATCTGGCGCGGCGGATCGAAAAATCCGGCATGCCTGCCGAGACACGGAAGAAGGTGCACCGCGAACTCAACAAGCTCAAGCAGATGTCGCCGATGGCGGCCGAAGCCGCCGTCGTGCGCAATTATCTGGACTGGATGCTGGGCGCGCCGTGGAAGCAGCGCAGCAAGATCAGCAAGGACCTGCCGACCGCCCAGGAGATTCTGGATGCCGACCATTTCGGCCTGGAAAAGGTCAAGGAGCGCATCCTCGAATACCTGGCCGTGCAGCAGCGGGTCAACAAGATGAAAGGCCCGATCCTGTGCCTGGTCGGGCCGCCGGGCGTGGGCAAGACCTCGCTGGGCCAGTCGATTGCGCGCGCCACGAACCGCAAGTTCGTGCGCATGAGCCTGGGTGGCGTGCGCGACGAGGCCGAGATTCGCGGTCACCGCCGCACCTACATCGGCTCGATGCCGGGCCGCATCATCCAGAACCTGAGCAAGGTTGGAACCCGCAATCCGCTGTTCATGCTGGACGAGATCGACAAGATGTCGGCCGATTTCCGTGGCGATCCGTCCTCGGCCCTGCTGGAGGTGCTGGATCCGGAGCAGAACAATGCCTTTGCCGATCACTATCTGGAAGCGGATTTCGATCTGAGCGAGGTGATGTGGGTCGCCACGGCCAATTCGCTCAACATCCCCGGCCCGTTGCTGGACCGCATGGAGGTGATCCGCATTCCCGGCTACACCGAACAGGAAAAGCTGGCCATCGCCAAGCGCTACCTGCTACCCAAACAGCTCGAGGCCAACGGCCTGAAACCGTCCGAGCTGCGGCTGTCCGATGCGGCCATCCGCAACATCGTGCGCTACTACACGCGAGAATCGGGCGTGCGCAATCTCGAACGCGAGATCGCCAAGATCTGCCGCAAGGTGGTCAAGGAGCTCAGCGTGGAGGAATCGCAGGCGCAGCAAGTCGACGACAGCGACGAAAAGGGTGCAAGCCGCGGCAAGCGTCAGCGCATCCAGGTCAGCATCCGCAATCTCGACCACTACCTTGGCGTGGAGCGTTTCAATTTCGGTCGCGCCGAGCGCCAGAACGAGATTGGCCTGGTCACGGGTCTGGCCTGGACCCAGGTCGGTGGCGACCTGCTCAGCATCGAAGCGGCCGTGGTGCCGGGCAAGGGCAAGATGCTCAATACCGGCCAGCTCGGCGACGTGATGCGCGAGTCGATCCAGGCCGCCTTGAGCGTGGTGCGCGCGCGCACCGAGCGCTTCGGTATCGACCCCGAGTTCCACAACAACCGCGACATTCACATCCACGTACCCGAGGGCGCCACGCCCAAGGATGGCCCCAGCGCCGGCGTGGGCATGTGCACGGCACTGGTGTCGGCACTGACGCGGGTGCCGGTGCGCTCGGACGTGGCGATGACCGGCGAGATCACGCTGCGCGGTCGCGTGCTGCCCATTGGTGGCCTGAAGGAGAAACTTCTGGCCGCACATCGTGGCGGCATCAGCACCGTGATCATTCCCGAGGAAAACCGCAAGAACCTGGCCGAAATCCCTGACAACATCACCGAGAAACTGGACATTCACCCGGTCAAGTGGATCGACGAAGTCCTGGACATCGCGCTCGAACGGCCGTTGACGCCGCACGATCGCAGCGAATTGCCGGCACCGCCGGCGGCAGCAAAAGCGGGCGGCGAGGCGGGCCAGCCAATACCGGCACGGCCGCATTGAGTGGAGCACAAATGCCGCAGAGCCATGGGTTTGCACGTCGTAGTTGCGACGTAACGTGAATGTTGGTCCCGGCACCGAATGCGTGTTTCCATGCCTGGCGCCGGTTCTCGATTGACGCGCCGTGTTGCCTGAGGTGGCAAGTCACTGGTATAAAGACGACGCCTTTGATGCTGCCTGTGCCTTCGCTCGCAAGCCTTGCAGGCCAGCCGTCATCCCCGCCCCTGGAGCATGCGCTTCGAGTTCGCAGGCCACATGCAACAGGTTCAAGTATTTCAACAAGGAGAAGCAAATGAACAAAGCAGACCTGATCGGCGCGATCGCCGATACGGCCGATCTCAGCAAGGCCGAGGCAAGCCGGGCCGTCGAGGCCTTCACGGAAGTCGTGGAAAAAGCGCTCAAGAGTGGCGACAGCGTGTCGCTGGTGGGCTTCGGTACCTTCACCGTGCGTGACCGTGCAGCTCGCACCGGTCGCAATCCGCGCACCGGCCAGACCATCCAGATTGCAGCCTCCAAGAGCCCGGCCTTCAAGCCCGGCAAGGCGTTCAAGGACGCGCTGAATTAAGCGCGCATGCCAGGCGTCCGGGCAACGCGTCCGCACTTTTGGCAGAAAGTCAGTTTCAGGCCCCGCCGGGCTGCGTTCGGCGGGGTTTGCGCGTCGCACGCATGACCTCGATCACAGTCGGGGCATGGCCAGCGCAATGGGTGCTTAGCTCAGCGGTAGAGCGTCGCCTTTACACGGCGAGGGTCGGGGGTTCGAAACCCTCAGCACCCACCATTTCCTGCACAACTGCGCATGCCTGCACCGGTCGGGTAGAATGGGCGGTCGTTGCCGCGGAAAGGGCCGGTTTGCCGGGCTTTCCGCCTGTGTCCTGAATCGCATTTTCAGGAGCCTGGGCGCCATCGTGGCGCCCTTGGTCTTTGCGGCCCGGCAATCCCGGGCCGAGTACGGAAATCATCATGCTGCAAAAACTTCGTGAACATTCCTCCGGCTGGATTGCCAAGATCATTCTGGCGCTGCTGGTCTTTGTCTTTTCTTTTTTCGGCATCGAGACCTATTTTCAGTCTCGGACCGATACCAGCCTGGCGCACGTTGGCAGCCTCAAGGTGACGCAGCAGGATTTTCAGGACGAGCTCAACAATCTGCGCCGCCAGGCACAAAACCCGCAGAGCGGGCTGAATCCCGATCAGTTCAATACGCCTGAATTCCGGCGCCAGGTGGTGGAGCGTCTGGTCAACCAGAAGCTGTTGCAGCAGGCCAATGACGACTTGGGCATCGTGGTCAGCAACGACATGGTGCGTGACGCAATCGCCGATGTCGGCGCCTTCCAGATCAAGGGCAAGTTCGACCCGGCTACCTACAAGGCCATTCTGGGCCAGCAGGGCATGACGGCCACCGGCTTCGAGCAGAAGGTGCGTGACGATCTGGCTCTGCAGATCATCCCGAATGCCGTCACCAGCTCGGCGCTGGCCACCAAGTCCGACGTGGACACCTATCTGAGCCTGCGTGACCAGACCCGCGACGTTCGCTATCTGGCACTGCCGGAGCCCAAGGTGGACCCGGCCAGCGTCAGCGATGCCGACATCCAGGCCTGGTACAAGGCGCATCAGGATGACTACATGACCCCGGAAACGGTGTCAATCCACTATCTGGAAGTCAAGGCGGCGGACATGCACACCGATGCCGACGTTGACGAGGATGCCCTCAAGGAGCGCTACGAAAAGGAAAAAAACCGGTTTGTCGCGCCCGCCCAACGCGAGGTCTCGCATATCCTGGTGTCGGTGCCGCCCAATGGCACACCGGCGCAGCAGAAAGAAGCCCTGGCCAAGGCCAATGCGATTGAAAAGAAGCTCAAGGACGGAGCCGATTTTGCCGAACTGGCCAAAAGGGATTCCGACGATCTGGGCTCCAAGCGTCAGGGCGGCGATCTGGGCTGGATCGAACCGGGCATGACCGACAAGGCCTTCGACGAAGTGGCCTTCAAGCTGGCCAGGGGCGAGGTGTCCAAGCCGGTGCTGTCGCCCGAGGGCTACCACATCATCAAGGTCAACGACATCAAGCCGGGCCAAACCAAGTCCTTTGTCGAGGTCAAGGATCAGTTGCGGCACGAGTTGCTGGGTTCGGAGCGTGAGCGCAAGTACAACGAGGTGGCTGGCAAACTGTATGACCTGGTCTACCAGGATCCCAACTCGCTGCAGCCGGCGGCCAAGGCGCTGGACCTGAAGATCCAGTCGGCCGGGCCATTCAGCCGCAAGGGTGGCACGGGCATCGCCGCCAATCCCAAGGTGGTCGAGGCGGCGTTTTCCGATCAGGTACTGACCCGAAACATGACCTCCGATCCGATCAAGCTGGGCAACAACGACGTGGTCGTCGTGCGTATCGACAAGCACACCGCCGCCAAGCCCAAGCCGCTGGCGCAGGTCAAGGAACAGGTTCGGACGGCCGTCGTGCAGGACCGGGTGGATAGCCAGGCACGCAAGCATGCCGAGGCGCTGCTGGCCAGGCTCAAGAAGGGCGCCACGCTGGATGATCTGGCCAAGAGCGAGGATCTGAAGGTCGAGACACTGGATGGCGTCAAGCGTTTCGCGCCCGAGCAGTCGCCGCAGATGATCGAAAAACTGTTCAAGATGCCGCATCCAACCAAGGGTCAGCCCAGCGTCGCGCTGTTCGATGCCGGGCAGGGCAAGTACCGGGTGATGGTGTTGGATGCCGTGCATCCGGGCGACCCATCCAAGACAACCGACACCGAGCGCAAGATGCTGGTCAGTCAGCTGCAGCAGTTGCACGGCACCACCGACGTGATGGAGCTGCTCAAGGCCTTGCGTGCCAGCACCAAGGTCGAGGTGCGGATGGATCAGCTCTCGTCACCGCAGGAAGGCTGATCATGGAGCGAAAGCCGTGTAGCATGCAGCCCATGCCGAGCTTCAAGCCTCAATCAGCCATTCGCGCGGTGCGCAGCATGCCTGCTTCGGCAGCCGTGTCCGACGCACGGGCTTGTGTGTCCATGTCCGCCATCCAGATCATTATTATCGGCCGAGGTGCGGGTTGAGGGCACGCGTTCGATAGACAGCAGAGCAAGATGCCACAAACCCCGCACCCGGAAACGGATGCGGGGTTTTTCGCTTCTGGGACCGGTGGTGATTGCGGTCCTGATACCAGACGACAAAGCCGGGAGAGCCCCATGCAAGAACCAGTCAGCCAAGTTGCCGCCGCGCCTGACGCGCCGTCCTTTGGTGCAGATGCCAGTAGTGCGGTGCTTGAACGTGGCACGGCCGGGGATGTACTGGCCAGGGCTCGGCGGGCGCCGGTCTACGATGTGGCGGCGCGCACGGTGCTGGACAAGGCCTGGAGCCTGTCGGGCCGACTGGGTCGGCCGGTCTTGCTCAAGCGCGAGGACACCCAGCCGGTGCATTCGTTCAAGTTGCGTGGCGCCTACGCACGCATGGCGGCCATGGGCGCAGCAGAGCGCGCCCGCGGCGTGCTGGCCGCTTCAGCCGGCAATCACGCCCAGGGCGTGGCACTGGCGGCCGCCAGACTCGGCATCCGCGCGCTGATCGTGATGCCGGAGACCGCACCATCGACCAAAGTCGAGGCGGTGCGGCGGTTTGGTGGAGATCAGGTCGAGGTGGTGCTGGCGGGTGTGTCCTACAGCGAGTCGCAAGCGCGCGCAGCCGAGCTGCAGGCGCGGTCTGGCCTGCTGTTCGTGCACCCGTTCGATGATGCCGACGTGATTGCGGGGCAAGCCACGGTGGCGCTGGAGATCCTGCAGCAATGTAACGACCTGGACGCGTTGTTCGTGCCGGTTGGCGGTGGCGGGTTGCTGGCCGGTTGTGCCGCCGTGGTCAAGGCGCTGAAACCGGGTGTGCGGGTCATTGGCGTGCAGGCCGCCGATTCCGATGCCATGGCACGCTCGTGCCAGGCTGGCCGGCGCGTTGATCTGGACGAGGTCGGCCTGTTCAGCGACGGCACGGCGGTCAAGCGGGTGGGCGAGCTCAGTTTCGCGCTGTGCCGGCAATACGCCGACGAGCTGCTGCGGGTCGATGCCGATGCAGTGTGTGCTGCGATGCGCGATGTCTACGCCGAAACCCGCACTGTGCCCGAGCCGGCCGGCGCACTGGCACTGGCCGGACTGAAGCAGTATGCCGCGCGCGGGATGTCCGGCGCGGGCGCGCTGGCGGCGGTCGTGTCCGGCGCCAACATGGACTTTGACCGTTTGCGTTTTGTCGCCGAACGGGCCGAGGTCGGCGAGCAGCGCGAGGCGCTGTTCGCGGTGACGATCCCGGAGCGCCGGGGCAGCTTCCGCCGCTTCTGCGCAACCCTGGGCCAGCGCCGCATCACCGAGTTCAACTACCGTATCGGTGATCCGTGCCAGGCCCAGATTCTGGTGGGTATGCGCATCAACGCGCGTGCCGAGCGCGAAGCACTGTCGACCGCCTTCCGCGCCGAGGGCTTTGCCGTGCTTGATCTGACCGAAGACGAGCTGGCACGACTGCATCTGCGACACATGGTGGGCGGTCGTTCAGCGCTGGCCGGCAACGAGCGCCTGTTCCGCTTCGAGTTTGCCGAGCGGCCGGGGGCCCTGACCGACTTTCTCGATCATCTTGATCCGCAGTGGAATGTCAGCCTGTTTCACTATCGCAACCACGGCGCCGACCTGGGCCGGATCGTGGTCGGCCTGCAGGTGCCTTGCGGCGAGCGTGCTCGGCTGCATGCCTTTCTCGACGCGCTGGGCTACACCTGGCATGACGAGAGCGATCACGCAGCCTACCGGCTGTTGTTGCGCTCCTGACGATGGTTGTTTCCACGGCTTCGCACGCGCTCAATCCGCGGTGTTCAGGCCGGTCATGCCGACGATGCTGTAGCCGCAGTCGACGTGGATGACTTCGCCGGTGATGCCGGCAGCAAGGTCCGAGCACAGAAACGCGCCGGCATTGCCCACGTCGGTGGTGGTGACGTTGCGCCGCAGCGGCGCCTGTTCGCCCACATGGTCGAGCATCTTGCGCAGGCTGGCCACGCCGGATGCAGCCAGGGTCTTGATCGGGCCGGCCGAGATCGCATTGACGCGGGTGCTCTCCGGGCCGAGGTTGTAGGCCAGGAAGCGCACATTGGCTTCAAGGCTGGCCTTGGCCAGGCCCATCACGTTGTAGCTGGCCAGAGCCCGCTCGGCGCCCAGGTAGCTCAAGGTCAGGATGGCACCGTTGCGATCCTTCATCATCGGGCGCGCGGCCTTGGCCAGAGCGGCCAGACTGTAGCTGGAGATGTCGTGCGCGATGGTGAAGTTCTCGCGCGTCAGATTGTCGAGAAACTCGCCCTGCAGGGCCTCGCGCGGCGCAAAACCCACCGAGTGCACCAGGATGTCCAGTCCATCCCAAGATTGACCGAGCTGCTCGAACAGCCCTTCAATCTGGCGGTCTTCGCCGACATCGCACGGCAGCACGATATTGGAATCGAAGGTTTCGGCGGCTTCGTCGACGCGCTTTCTCAGCCGGTCGTTCTGGTAGGTGAACGCCAACTCGGCGCCTTCGCGGTGCATGGCCTCGGCCAGGCCCCAGGCGATCGAGCGCTGGCTTGCAATACCGACAATCAAGGCGCGCTTGCCTTTCAAAAATCCCATGATGCCTCCGGCTCCGTTCTTGTTGATTTGACCACATTGTAGTGGCCAGACGGCTCAGGGTTCCAGAATCAGCACCTGGCCCAGATGCAGCAGGTCGCCGCGCAGCCTGTTCCAGCTTCGGAGCTGGCCAATGCCCAGGTGAAAGCGGCGCGCGATGCTCCACAGCGAATCGCCGCTTTGCACCGTGTACTGGCGTGGCACGCCGCTCAGGGATGCGCGCATGTCCTCGGGCAATGCGGCAACCAGGTTCACCGGCAGCCACAGCACGCTATTGGCGCTGATCGGCTTGCCGCCCGAGTTGTCCAGGCGCTTGTTGACCAGTGCCAGCGCGCGTGCGCGTTCGAGATCGCCATGCGCCAGCTTCAGAAGATCGGTGCTTCTGGCCAGGCGCACGCGCTGCCATTGCTGCCAGTCGAACTGCTTCAGGCGGCTGTAGTTTCGATCAAATGCCGGAGCGTGTCTGGCTGGCAGAATCAGGCTCGATGCAGGTGCGGTACGGTCACGGATGGCCGGATTCAGCGCACGCAGCTCGGCTGTCGACAGGCCCGCCAGCCGCGCAGCGACGGGCAGTTCCAGCACCTCGGAAAGGTTTCGGCGTTGCAAGTGCATCCCGCTGTCGGGCGCGGGCAACGCAACGCTGTAGCGTGCCGGTTGCTTCACGATGCAGGCCAGTGCCTGCAGCTTGGCCAGATGGTCCAGGGTGACCGGTTTCACATCCAGATCCGGGATGGCCTGGCCCAGTACGGATTCATCCAGATCGCGACTCAGGCGCCGGATACGGTAAACACCGGCATTGAAGGCCATGTCGGTCAGCGGCCAGCTGTCGAGCATCCGGTAATCGCGACGCAGCATGTGCACGACAGCGCGGGTCGACTGGTCCAGCGCCAGTCGACCGTCAAAACGGCGATCGACGCGCAACCCGATTTCGCGCCCGGTGGCCGGCATGATCTGCCACATGCCCGCAGCACCACGACCGTGACCCGGCAGGGCGCGGAAGTTGCTTTCCACCCAGGGCAGCAGGACGAATTCGGCCGGCACATCGGCGTCCAGGACGATATTCGCCACATAGCGCAATTGGGGCAGGGCGTGGCTCATCTGGCGCGTGAAAACCTGCGAATTGCGCGTGTAGTGTCGGGCCCAGTGGCGCACGCGGCCATCATCGCATTGGGCAAATCGGAAGCCGCGACGCAGTATGGACCACAGGTCGGAAGGCTCGGTGGCCGGCGGTGCGGCGATGGCGTGAATGGGTGCGATGACTGGCAGCTGCGACTCGCGTGTTGGCCGGTGCTCCTGACTCGCGCAGGCACCGAGCACCACGCTGGCGCCGATCAGAGTGGTCCACTTGAACAGTGCGAAATGCCATCGAGCAGCCTGTGCGGCAGGAACACTCGAGCCGAAAAGCCCAGCCACCGAGGCCGGGCAGGCCGACCGGTTTCTGCCACCCGGGCACCCAGGCGCCGTCATGCGCGAAATTCGTCCTTGGCCCGACGCAAGGCCGCGAACAGTTGCACGCGATCGGCAGTGACCCCGGCATTCCGGCCCCACGTCTTGATGCTGTCCCGGTCAACACGCAAAAACGGGTTGGTGTCCCGTTCCTGCGCCAGGGAAGTGGGCACGGTGGTCTGGCCGGATGCCCGTTGTTCGCCTGCCTGGCGCGCACGTTTGCGCAGCGCTGCGTTGTCCGGGTCCACAGTGAGCGCAAAGCGCGCGTTGTCCACCGTATATTCGTGTCCACAGCAGACTTGGGTGTCCGCGGGCAGTACCGACAGGCGGTCCAGCGAAGCCAGCATCTGTGCGGGCGTGCCTTCAAACAGCCGGCCGCAGCCGAGGCTGAACAGGGTGTCGCCGCAAAACAGCAGCCCGGCGCCAAAATAGGCGATGTGGCTGAGCGTGTGACCCGGCACTTCAAGAACGCTGAAGCGGCATTTCGGCCGTTCCAAAGTCAGGACGTCGCCATCGCCGACCCGCTGATCGGCGTGCGTGATGCGCTCGTCCTTCGGCGCCACGATGCGCGCGCCGAACTGTGCGGCCAATTCCGCACTGCCACCGATGTGGTCGTGGTGATGGTGGGTCAGCAGGATATGCGTCAGAACGAGATCGTGGCGCAAAAGTTCCTGGCGCACGGGTTCAGATTCACCGGGGTCCACCACCAGCGCGTGGCCCTGATCATCGCTCAGCAGCCAAATATAGTTGTCCTTCAGTGCAGATATGGGCCGCAGATGCATCGAGGGTCCGGCGCGGGGCAAGGTGGCGGCACACTATAACAGTCCCGTCTTGCTGGGCGCGGATGGGTGGGTATTGTGGCCTGGATTGCTGCAGCCGGGTGATGCGTGCCATCATGTTTCTTCTGATGCGGCGACCGGCTGTCCTGATGCAAGACCTGCCCCTGAGTTCCCTGATGCGCAGCGAAAATGCGCTGCTCGTCCAGCGATTGGCCGGGCTGGCAGGGCTTGGATCGGCGGTAACTGTTGATGCGGGCAAGCTGCTTGCTGTCGACTGTCCAACTCGGCTTGTCCTGCGCTTCGTACTTGGGCGCGATGGCAGCATGGAAGGCACTGCGCGCGCGTGGGGCGATGCTTGGCCGCTGGCCGACCAGAGCGTGGATCTGGTGGTCTTGCGCCACGCTCTGGACGTCACCGAACAGCCGCGCGCGCTGGTGGCCGAGGCTTTGCGTGTGACGGCAAGCGGGGGCCATGTTCTGGTTGCCGGTGTCCACCCGTGCAGCCTGTGGCACGTATGGAATTTTCGGCGCATGCGCGCTGTTGAACCGGCATACCGCGCGCGCTTTCCCCTGCAAATCGAATCCTGGATGCGCGGCGGAGGCATGCATATGCAAAGCCGGTTGCGCTTCGGCGGCGCATTGCCGACCAGCAACCTGTCGGATGGTGGCGGTGGCGTCATGTCGGCCTGCTACCTTTTGCACGCACGCCGATCTTCGAGCGCGGTCACACCGATGAAGCTGACGCGCCCACGATCGGCACCGGTGGCGATCAATGCGTCCCTGGCCAGCGCGGCCCAGCGCCAGCAGGGCGGGTGAGGTCGATGACGCGCAGAGCAGATCCGTCAACAAGAGTGCAGGTATTCACCGACGGCGCATGCCTGGGCAACCCGGGCCCGGGTGGTTGGGCGGCATTGCTGCGCTGGAATGGAACGGAGAAGCTCCTCGTCGGCAACGAGCCCGACACCACCAACAACCGCATGGAACTGATGGCAGCCATCGCCGCACTGGAAGCGCTCAAGCGCTCCTGCGCGGTTGATCTGACCACCGACTCGCAATACGTCAAGCGGGGTGTGGAGGAGTGGATGGCCCGCTGGAGAGTCAACGGCTGGAAGACCAGCGCCAAACAGCCGGTCAAGAACCGCGACCTGTGGCAGCGTCTTGATCGGGCACTGTCACCGCATCGCGTCGCCTGGCACTGGGTCAAGGGACATGCCGGGCACGCCGAGAACGAGCGTGTTGACGAGGCTGCGCGGAATGCGGCAGCCGCATGCGGGGTGCGCGCATGAGCCGCCTGGTCGTGCTCGATACGGAAACCACCGGGCTGGATGTCAACCAGGGTCACCGGATCATCGAGCTCGGCTGCGTGGAAGTGGTCGGCCGCCGGCCCAGCGGACGCACCTTGCATCACTACATCAACCCGCAGCGGCGGGTGGACGTGGGTGCTGCGGAGGTGCACGGCCTCACCGACGAGGATCTTGCCGACAAGCCGGTCTTTGCTGCCATTGCCGCTGATTTCCTCGATTTTGTCGACGGCGCCGAACTGATCATCCACAACGCCGCATTCGATGTCGGCTTCCTGGATGCCGAGCTGGCCCGCCTGTCCGAACGTTGCCGTTCCGTACGCGAGCTGTGTTCGGTCACCGACACGCTGGAGATGGCGCGCAGACTCTATCCGGGCCAGCGCAATACTCTCGATGCCCTGTGCCGCCGCCTGGACGTGGACAACAGCTCGCGACAACTGCATGGGGCGCTGCTGGATGCGCAGTTGCTGACCGAAGTGTATCTGGCGATGACATCCGGTCAGGTCAGTCTGGATCTGGCCACAGGCGCGCCCGCCGATGTTGGCCCCACACTCACCTCGCCCCGCTTGGGCAACCGCCTCGTCCTGCGGGCTGATGCGGACGAGCTGGCCGCACATGCAGCGTGGCTTGACGATCTGGACAAGGCCTGTGACCAGGGCAGTGTGTGGAGGCGAGAGCGAGATCGCGCAATTCCGTAGCGAGTCTCGCGTGGCTGGGTCCTGCGACTGCAGGCGCAGTCGCTCTTCGCGCAGGATGACGAATTCTTGCCGCGATCAGCTGACCCGCACCAGGATCGCGGTGATGTTGTCGCTGCCACCGCCTTCGAGTGCCGCGGCGATGAGCTGGTCGACACACTCCTGGGCACTCAGATCCCGTCGCATGACGATGGATTCGATGCCCGCGTTGTCCACTTCCTCGGTCAGGCCGTCGCTGCAAACGAGGAACTGGATGCCGGGTCTGATTTCGTCTTCAACGCAGGACACCTGCAGCAGCTCAGCAGGCGTGATACCCAGCGCCTGGGTGACTTCGTTGCGGCGCGGGTGCCGACGGGCCTCGTCTTCGCTGATCGCGCCGCGGTCAACCAGTTGCCGCACGAAGGAATGGTCGCGCGACAGTTGTTGCAAGCTGACGTCGGCCAGGTACACGCGGCTGTCGCCAACCCATGCAACCTGGTAGTGCGAGTCGGAAATGGTCAGTGCTGCCACAGTGGTTCCCATCGGCAAAGTGCCGCTGCGGGACTCGGATGCGGCGATGATGGCGCGGTCCGCTTCACGGATCGCTTCGACCAGTGGCGCGCCCTGACTGACCTTTTCCGTGATCGTGTCACGGGCGATCGCGCTTGCGACTTCACCGTGCTCATGACCGCCCATGCCATCGGCCACCAGCCACAGGCCGACGCTGCTGTCGGCCTGATAGGTGTCTTCATTGTGCTTGCGGCGCAGGCCGACGTGGGTACCGTGTCCGAATTCAATCATGGGCGAGTAGAAGCAAATTCCATGCCATATACGAGGTCACAGTTCACAAAATTTCAATCGAGTCTGCGCCCTGCGACAGCATCTTGCAAGCTGTGCTGCTTCGGGTGTGGGTTGAGAAGCCTGCACCGCTGGCGCCCAACGGCGCTGGACGTGCCGTCGAACGCGTAGCGAGCGATCCGGGCTTGGGGTTGGTGGAGCGCAGGCAGCGGAGTGCACTCGCCGGTACATGAGGATGCCGAGCGCCATTTGCGCCCAAGCCATCGAGCGCAGCAGCGTCAGCCGTGAATTTGGCGGAGAGGGAGGGATTCGAACCCTCGATACGGCTATAAACCGTATACGCACTTTCCAGGCGCGCTCCTTAAGCCACTCGGACACCTCTCCGGAATGGGTGATCTGGCGTGGCATTGTCTGTCAGCGAGATCACGCAGCCGCGTAGGGTAGCGTAGCGGCATTGCTTGCACAAGATCAGGTGATACGCGGGTGACGGGGAGCCAGCCGCGGTGCGTGGAGAAGCACGGCCCATGTCGTGTGCTGCACTCGTACGCAGGGAGCCCATGGCAGGTTCAGGGCGGAGTTGGCACAATGGCAGACCCAATCGGGAGGCAATGCATGTCGTATCAGGTTCTAGCCCGCAAGTGGCGACCCAAAAAGTTTTCCGAGCTGGTCGGTCAGGAGCACGTGGTGCGGGCGCTGTCGAATGCGCTGGATGCCGACCGCACCCACCATGCCTATCTGTTCGCCGGTACGCGCGGCATCGGCAAGACCACGATTGCGCGCATATTTGCCAAGTCGATCAACTGCGAGCAGGGCCAGTCGGCCGAGCCGTGCGGTGAGTGCGCGGTGTGCACGGCGGTCGATGCGGGCCGTTTTGTCGATCTCCTGGAGATCGACGCGGCCAGCAACACCGGCGTGGACGACGTGCGTGACCTGATCGAGAATGCCCAGTATGCGCCGACCCGTGGCCGCTACAAGGTGTACCTGATCGACGAGGTGCACATGCTCTCGCGGAGTGCCTTCAATGCCCTGCTGAAGACGCTGGAAGAGCCGCCCGAGCACGTCAAGTTCCTGCTGGCGACCACCGATCCCGACAAGCTGCCGATGACGGTGCTGTCGCGCTGCCTGAAATTCAATCTCAAGCGTCTGCTGCCGCAGCAGATTGGCGATCAGCTCAAGCACATTCTGGAGGCAGAACGGATCGGCTTTGACGGGCCCGCGATCGAGGCGCTGGCGCTGGCTGCCGATGGCTCGATGCGCGACGGGCTGTCGCTGCTGGATCAGTCCCTGGCCTACGGTGGCGGCGAGTTGCGTGAGGAGCAGACCCGTTCGATGCTGGGCACGGTCGAGCACGGCAGCGTTCTGGCCCTGATCGATGCGCTGGCCACGGGCGATGGCGAGGCCCTGCTGGCGCAGGCCGAAACGATTTCGGAACATGCACCGGATTTCGGCGGTGTCCTTGATCAACTGGCAGCGGCTCTGCACCAGATTCAGTTGCGGCAGCTGGTGCCCGGACATCGCGGTGACTCAAGGCTGCACGAGACCGCGTTCGACAATCTGGCGCGCAACCTGTCGGCCGAGGAAGTCCAGCTCTACTATCAGCTTGCCGGTCGCGGTCGGCGCGAACTGGGTTTTGCGCCGGATGCCCGCACCGGTTTCGAAATGGTCCTGTTGCGCATGCTGGCCTTTCGTCCGACATCGTCGGATGAGACGCCGCCCAAACCGCGCAAGTCGAACCGTGATGTGGCGCCAAAGGCGACGACAGCTTCCGGCCTCGATGCCACAAAAATGCCCAATCCTCAGCCGAAGGTGGCGGAGTCGGTAGCGAAAATGGCTGCTGCCGAACCAGCTTCCAGTGCGCCGCCGACTCCCGTGGCGGCCGAGTCGCTGGAGGAAGGAATACATTCCGGTCTGTTCACTGATCCGGCGCACTGCGCCGCCGATTGGCACGCTTGGGTCGCGCAAGCCGGACTGGCCGGTCCGGCCGGGGAGCTGGCGCGCAATGCCGTGCTGCAGGGCATTGACGATGGCGCCTGGACCCTGGCACTTCGCCGAGAGTTGCTGAGCATCGCGGTCGAGCCCATGACTGGCCGCCTGCAGGCCTTGCTGGAAGAGCAGGTCGGCAGCCCGGTGCGGCTCAAGTTCGTCGCTGCCGAATCAGCTCAGGACACGCCAGCTGCGCGGCGTGAGCAGGCCACGCAACAACGCCAGAGCGAAGCCGAACAGGCCATCGCGGACGATCCCCTGGTGCAAAAGATGCAAGCGGAACTGGGCGCGCGGGTGGTCCCGCAGAGTATTCGCGCGCTGTAACCACCTTTATTTGGAGAGACGAGATGCGAGGACAAATCGGCCAGCTCATGCAGCAGGCACAGAAGATGCAGGAACAGATGAAAAAGGCGCAGGAGGAAATTGCGCAGATGGAGGTCGTCGGCAGTGCCGGCGGCGGCCTGGTCAAGGTCACCATGAGCGGCACGCACGAGGTGCGCAAGGTTGACATGGACCGCGACATGCTCGGCGATGATCCTGAAATGGCCGAGGATCTGGTCGCGGCCGCGGTCAACGACGCCGTCAACAAGGTGGCTGCGGCCAGCAAGGACAAGATGGGCAGCGTGTCGTCGGGCCTGAACCTGCCGCCGGGCATGAGTTTGCCGTTTTGAGTTTGAGTCCGGGAATCGAGAATCGGGAATCGGGAATCGGCCCGCATCAACGGAGCGGTTCGCGAACACACGGGTTCCGGGTTCCGTGTCCCGGGTTCCGTTTCCAACAATGAGCGCCGGATCGCCATTGCTGGCCGAGCTGATCGAGGCGCTGAAAGTGCTGCCGGGTGTCGGTGCGCGCAGTGCCCAGCGCATGGCCTTGCAGTTGCTGGAACGCAACCGCGACGGTGGGATGCGCCTGGCCGCCGCGCTGGATGCGGCCATGCAGAAGATCGGCAACTGCAGCCGCTGCCGCAACTTCAGCGAGGAACCGGTGTGCGCCCTGTGCGCCAATGAACAGCGCGACCGGAGCCTGCTGTGCGTGGTGGAGAGTCCGTCGGATTTGGCCGCCATTGAGCAGGCGACGGGTTATCGGGGGCTGTATTTCGTATTGCTGGGACGGTTGTCGCCATTGGACGGGATGGGGCCGGAGGAACTGGGCCTGAGTCTGCTGGCGCAGCGCCTCCAGGAGGACCAGGTCAAGGAGATGATCGTGGCCACCAACTCCAATGTGGAAGGCGAAGCCACCGCCCATTACATCGGTCGTCTGGCTCATGCCGCCGACGTGCGCGTCACCCGCCTGGCCCACGGCGTGCCGCTGGGCGGCGAGCTGGAATACGTGGACCGCAATACCCTGGCGCATGCCTTTGGTGGGCGCTTGTCGCTGGACTGACGGTTGGCGGTGAGCCGTGAGCCGCAAGCGGAATCGCGCGAGTTTGGCCGCGTTTGTCTGCTTGCCGCTCCCGGTTCACCGTTCACGTCGCAACACAATCGTGTACTCTCACGCTTGCCTGCCGAATCCCAAATCCCCAATCTCGAATTCCAGCGCTCATGTCCACCATCTTCGACAAGATCATCCGCCGCGAAATTCCCGCCGACATCGTCTACGAGGACGACGAGATTCTGGGTTTCCGCGATGTCAATCCGCAGGCGCCGGTGCATGTGCTGTTCATCCCGAAACGGCCGATCGCCACCGTGGATGCCGCGCAGGTGGGCGACGCCGAACTGCTGGGCAAGCTGGTGCTGGCGGCCGCCGGTTACGCGCGCGATCAGGGCATTGCCGAAGAGGGTTACCGCATTGTGCTCAATTGCAACGAGCATGGCGGGCAGTCGGTCTACCATCTGCACTTCCACCTGCTCGGCGGACGCAAGATGAACTGGCCGCCGGGTTGAAACCGGCGTTCGCCGCTGGTTTCAGCTCCGATTGCAGGAACGCGCCATGCCCGCGATGGACACAAGCCCCATCGCCCATCGCGGCCATGGGGCGTTGCTGCCTGTAGCCGCGGGCCGCTCCCGCATGCAGGTCACTTGCCGTTGTTGCCGGATGGCTTCGGCTGCGGCACCACGATGATGGGCGCAGGCCGGTACCAGAACGGATCGTGGAAGCCTGGTCCCCAGAACGGGTCGTAGAAAATGCTGTCGCGGTAGGCGTAGGGGGAAATCGGCTTGGGTCGGGGCCACAGATACACCGTATCGGCATTGATGCGCGGGTAGGCGTAGTCGTACTGGCCGACCTTGCGCGTCAGGCTGCCGTCCAGGCTGCCTGTGACGGTGATCTCGCGACCCTTGGCAAAGATTTCCGGATCGTAGAAGCCCCGGCGGCAGGCCACGAAGCGGCCCATGCTGTCTTTGCCAGCCTGTGGTCGCGCCTGGCGATCCAGAGGCCGCGACAGGGCGTAGATGCAGGTGTGGTCGCTGTCGGGTACGGTTTCGATGATCTCGCCGCCCCAGCGCACGCGGCTGCCATCGGCTTGCGAGGCGTTCTGCAGTGTGACCTGGCTGAACTCGCCGGTCAGCGGCTTGGGCACGCTGGCGCAGGCGGCAAGACCGAGGCAGGCTGCAGCCAGAAGCATTGTCTTGTACATGATGTTCTCCGGAGGTGGTGCCGCACGCGGCGGCGCATGTCTATTTGACCATGAGCGAGCTGATTGATTCCCGAACGAGCCTGCTGTAGGCGGCGATATCGGTCGCAGATGGCGCTTGCCGGGCAAAGCGCAAATGCTGATACCGCTTGCACAGCACGTCCAGTCGGCCGGCGTGCCGGGGAAGCTCCTGCATGGCCCGCTGCATGAAGTCGCGCGGTCCCTCGCTCAGCCCGCGCTTGATGCCGAGCCGTGCCAGCTTCCTTTCCAGGTGACGCTGCGCTGCCAGCAGTGTGTCCACCTGACGCCGTTGGCGCAAGGTCAGCAGCATGGCCAGCGCCAGCAGCAGGCTGCAGCCAATGGCCAGGATCAGGGTCAGCGTGTTTGTGCCGGTGCGGGAAATGCCGAAGGGCGTCAACAGGCTCTGCTGGCGCTGGTGGCTGAAGGCCACCACGGCATCGTTCCACCAGCGGTTGACGATGTCCCAATGGTTGCGGATGCCCTGCAGCCAGCTGTTCTGGTACCAGCGCGCGCTGTCGCCTGCGGCCGCCGCGGCACCCAGGCTGACTCGCTCGGGGCGCACCGCAGCCGTGGGGTCGTAGCGCACCCAGCCGCGGTTGGTCAGCCAGATTTCGCTCCAGGCATGGGCGTCGGAATTGCGCACCAGCAGATAGTGACCAAGATCGCTCCAGTAGCCGCCTTGATAGCCGGTCACGACCCGAGCGGGAATGCCGGCGGCGCGCATCAGGAAAGTGAACGAGGATGCGTAGTGCTCGCAGAATCCTTCGCGGGTGGAAAACAGGAAATCGTCGATGCTGTCGCGGCCCAGCGGCGCCGGCGCCAGGGTGTAATCGAAGCCGCCATTGTGGAACAGATCCAGCGCCTGGTCGGCAATGGCGGCAGCGTTGGTGCCAAAGCGCTGGCGCCATTGCCCGGCCAGCTCGCGGGCGCGTGGATCGACGTTGGCGGGCAGTGCCAGGTTGAGCCGCCGTGTCAGTTCATCAAGCGCCGGCTGCAGCCGGAAGCGGGTGGCCGAGGCGAGCGCGTAGCGCCTGACCGTGTTGACCGGTTTGGCGCTGAAGACTTCGTGTGCCGGTGACAAAAAGCCGTCTTGCGGTGCGTCCAGTGGCACATCCAGGGCGGGCAGCAGATGCCCCTGGGTGGGTTCCAGCTCGATGCGGTAGTCGACGCGGGACTGAACCTGGATACTCGCGGGGTGGCGGCCACCAGTACGCGCGTGACTCCAGGTTCGGCCATCAAAACGGCTCATCACCCAGCCGCGAAAATAGCGTTGCGCCGGTTCCGGCGGCGGGCCGTCAAAGCTGACCCGCATGGCCGGGCTGTCGTCGATCAGCAGCTCGGTCAGATTGCCGGGCGTCATGCGGCTGCTGAGTCCGGTACGCCCGGTATCCGGGCCTGGAGCGCCCCATAGCGGCGTGGCCAGCCGCGGGACGAACACGAAGGCGAACAGGGCCAGCGGCAGCGCCAGTGCCAGGCTGCGCAGCACCGGCCACAGTTCGGCGCGCCAGCGCGGCGCCGGACCACGCGGCTGGATGGCACGCAGTGCAGCCAGGTTCGGGATCAGCCCCAGCAGCACGAAAGCGGTGAAGCTCATGCCCTGCTGGAACAGCAGCGCGCTCATCAGCACAAAGCAGCCGAAACCGACCGAGCTGCGGATGTCACGCGGGCGGCTGGTCTCGAGCAGCTTCAGTACCAGCAGCCCGACCGCCAGTGCGCTGCCCGGGGCGCGGCCGAACACGCTGCCGTAGGCGGTGATGATGGCGGCCAGCAGCAGCAGGACCAGCGGCAGCTTCAGCCAGATGGCAACGCGTTTGGCGGCCTGGCGCAGTTGCCACCAGCGCACGGCCAGCACGGCGGCCAGCGGCAGACTCAGCCACGGCGGCATGTGTCCGGCGTGTACCAGCATGGCGAAGGCCGTGGCCAGGCCGATCAGGTCGATGGCGCGGCGCGGAATCATGACAGCTCGGCCAGCGCCCGCATCGAGTGGTGATAGTGTGCGCTGCCGGAAGCCGGCGGCAGGGTTTCATGCGGCAGCGCCAGCGACCATTCGCGCCCTGCACCATGTGCCTCTCGAACCCAGCGCGCCAGCCGCGAGATGCGCGCTTCACGATCGGCCAGGCCGGTGTGGTTCCAGTCCAGTTGCCAGGCCCGGTCGGCGCGCGGACGATCGAATGTTTTCACGCGCAGGGTGTCGCCGTGGGCACTGGCTTTCCACGCGATGCGGCGCAGCGGGTCACCACTGCGGTAGTCGCGCAGGCCCGCCCACTCATCGCCTTGCGGGCGCCGTTGCCGGCTGACCTGGCCGGATTCGGGCGGCGGCGCGGGGCCGTCCGGCTCGATGCGGGGGTAGACCAGCGCCTGTTGTGCAGGCGCCAACCAGCTCCAGGCGCGAAACCAGCCAAACGGCCAGCGCGTTGCCACCTGCACGCGCGGCAGGGGTATCCAGCCGCGACGCTGCGTGGGAATCTTGAGCAGAGTTTCGGTACCGTCCGGATCGGCACATGCATCAAAATGCTGCTCATGCCCGTTCACCAGCACAGCGACGGCCTGATGCGGATGGCCGCCCGCATGCCACACCAGATGCAGCGTCAGCGGCTGACCCGCATGCGCGTTGTCGGGCCGGATCGAGTGCAGCTCCAGGCGGTCCAGGTTGCGGAAGGTCTGCAGCATGCTGGTGATGCAGGTGGCGCCGAGCACGCAGGTCAGCAGCAGGGCAGTATTGTTGTTGTAGTTCAGCGCCCCCAGCAGCATGACGAACAGGATCAGCGCAAACACCACACCAAAAGCGGTTGGTAAAATGTAGATGCGGCGACGATGCAGGCAGATCGGCAGCGGCTCGGTGGAACGCAAACGTGTCAGGCTGGGAAGTCGCTTTTCGGCGCGTTGCGCCAGTGGAGCCAGCAGGCGTTGGGCGAATGAGCGGGCCACGCGTCAGTCCACGGGCACTTCATCCAGCAGCACCTGCGCCAGTTGGGCGCGGTCCGCGCCGTGGCGTGGTACCAGGCGGTGCGCGCTGACGGCAACAAACAGGGCCTGGACATCTTCCGGTATCACATGCTGGCGGTGCTCCAGCCAGGCCCAGGCACGGGCTGTGGCCAGCAGCGCCAGGCCGGCGCGCGGCGACAGGCCGATCTGGATGTCGGCGTGCTGGCGGCTGGCCTGCAGCAGGCGCTGCAGATAGTCGAGCAGGGGCGGTGTGGTGGTGACGCTCTGCACATGTCGGCGGGCTTCGAGCAGCTGGTCGGCGCGCATGATCGCCCGGCAATTCTGCAGCAAATGGCGCCGGTCGTCGCCGGCCAGCAGGGCACGCTCGGCGACCGGGTCGGGGTAGTCCAGGGCGATCCGCAACATGAAGCGGTCGAGCTGCGAGTCGGGCAGGGGGAAGGTACCGCTCATGTCCAGCGGGTTTTGCGTCGCGATCACCATGAACGGCTGTTGCAGCGACCGGGTCTGGCCATCGACACTGACCTGGCCTTCAGCCATCGCCTCCAGCAGTGCGCTCTGGGTTTTCGGCGTGGCGCGGTTGATCTCGTCGGCCAGCAGCAGCTGGGTGAACAGGGCTCCGGGGTGGAAGCGGAAGCTGCCCGATTCGCGTTCGTACACGCTGACCCCGATAATGTCCGCTGGCAGCAGATCGCTGGTGAACTGGATGCGCTGGAAGTCCAGCGCCAGCGTGGCAGCCATCGCGTGCGCCAGCGTGGTCTTGCCGACACCGGGAATGTCCTCGATCAGCAGGTGGCCGTCGGCCAGCGCGCAGGTAAAGGCCAGCTGCACCTGGTGCGCCTTGCCCAGCACGATGGCGTTGACCTGGGCCTGGGCGTCGGCCAGCAATTGCTGGAGGTCGGAATGTGAACGGGAGTCGATTGCAGTCGTGGCCATGGCAACACGGACAATGGGGAAACAGGACAACGTGGCCAGTGTAGCGGGCACGGCCAGCTGGCGTCGTGCCTTTGTCGCACTTTTCGTCGTGTTGCTGCTGGTCAAGCTGGCCATTGCCATCTGCCTGCCGCTGTTCGGCGACGAAGCCTTCTACTGGCTGGAGAGCCGTCATCTGGCCTGGGGCTACAGCGACCTGCCGGGGATGACCGCGTGGCTGATGGCACTTGGTACCGCGATTGGCGGACACTCCCCGCTTGCGGTACGCAGCGTATTCCTGTTGGTGGGCAGCTTGCTGCCCTGGAGCGTGGTTGCTTTCGCCCGTCGCCATTTCGGTGCGCGCGTTGGCTGGCAGGCCGGTTTGCTGACACTGGGGCTGCCGCTGGCCGGCAGCCTGGGTGTGCTGGCCCTGCCCGATGTGATGCTGACCACGGCCATGCTGCTGGCCGTGCTGGGGCTGGATGGTGGCTTGCGCGATGACCGCTGGCGGCATTGGTTGCTGCTCGCCTGTGGCCTGATTCTGGCCCTGGCCAGCCACTACCGCGCCGGCATGCTGCTGCTGGCCGGCCTGCTGTTCGCTCTGGCAACATGGCGTGGCCGGGGCTTGTGGCGGCGTCCGCGCTGGTACGCCGCGCTGGCACTGGGCGCGCTGGGTGCGCTGCCCGCCGTGATCTACAACCTCGGCCATCGCTGGATCGGGCTGGACTTCCAGCTGGTCGAGCGCAACCCCTGGAGCTTTCATGCCGATGCGCTGCGCCAGCCGCTGGAGCAGGCGCTGGTGTGCACGCCGCTCATGTACCTGCTGCTGTTGTGGGCGCTGGCGCATTGCCTGCGGCGGGTCGGCGAGCGCGAACCGTGGGATCTGATTGGCTGCATGGCCGGCACCTTCCTGGTGGCCTATTTCGTGCTCGGCCTGTTTGCCGACGATCAGCGCTTCCGGCTGCACTGGCCGTTGCCGGGCTATCTGCCGCTGCTGGCGGTTGTACCGGTGCTGGCCGCGCGGTTGTGGCATTCGCGGCGTGGACGAATTGGCGCGCGCACGGGCCTGGTTTCGACGTGGGTGCTGCTGGGCCTGGGGCAGGCGGTGCTGATGATCGGCCTGGCTGCGTTGTGTCTGCCGCCTGCCTCGGCACCCTGGCTGCGCCAGCATGATCTGGCCCAGCCGTTCGATGGTTGGCGCCAGGCCTCGCACCTGGCTGCCCGACTGCTCGAACAACCCGGTCAACGGCAGGATGTCGTGGTGGCCGACAATTTCCGCCTCGCCGCCGAACTGGCCTTCGGCCTGGACGGCCGGCAGCCGGTGTACTCACTGGACTCGCCGCTCAATGCAAAACATGGCCGTGCTGTACAGATGGCCGCGTGGAATCTCGACGAACGGGCGCTTTTTGCCGCGCATGCCGGACAGCCCGTCCTGCTGGCAGTCGAGGAGACCGCGTTGCGCGCGCATCAGCGGCCCACCTGGTTGGGCAACATTTGCGCCCGGTTTGCGGGGATTCGGGCGCTGGGACGAGTCGATATCAGCCACAACAAGCGCATCGCCCTCTACCAGGCTGTCTTGCGCAGCGCGCCGGCGAGCAGTTCAGGACCGCGCGACAGTTGCCTGGTATGGCGAGCGGCCTACGCGCACTATCCCGGTGAATCCGCCGACTGACCCGAATTCAAGACGCGCATGGCCATGTCGCGCAGGATGCCCTCGCGCATGGCCGCATCGCACAGTGCCATCTGCTCAAGTTTGAACATGTCGAACAGCGCCTCCAGGACGGCCACGGTGCCGGCGATGACCTGGCTGCCGCCGGCGCCCAGCTCCGGCAGCCGCAATCGTGCGACATGACCCGCTGCGAGCAGGCGCTGGCGCAGGTCGGCCAAGGCCGCGGCAGTGATGCCGTTGCATGCGGTGCCCAGGGCATTGGTGATGGCGCAAATCGCGCGCGCCGAACCCGAGGTTCCCCAGACGCCGTCCCAGCCGTGGGCTTGAAGCGGCGGGCAATGACGATCGATTTCGGCCCGCAATGCCTGTTGCGCCCGCTGCCAGCGCTCGGCGGTGATTGTGCCGTCGGCGAAGAAGGCGCGGCAGCTGACAATGCAGCCGACGTCGATGCTGGCAATGTGCGCGGGCTGCTCCCTGGTGCCGACAATGCACTCGGTACTGCCGCCGCCGATATCGATGACCAGGCGCCGCACCGGTTTCGGTGGCAGGGCGGCACAGGCTCCGAGCCAGATCAGCCGGCCTTCCTGCTGGCCGTCGATGACCTCGACCGCATGCCCCAGCAGTGCACCAGCGCGCCTCAGGAACTCCTGCGGCCGCGCCAATCGCCGCACTGCGCTGGTGGCCACCACGCGCACGCTGTCGCCATCCAGCGCCCGGGTGATTTCACCGAACCGGTCCAGGCAATCGAATGCCTGTTCCTGGCGTGCGGAGTCCAGTTCACCCGCGTCATCCACGCCAGCGACCAGCCGCACGCTCTCGCGCAGGTGCCTGGTCACCGTCAGTTGATCCGCAGCGATCCGGCCCTGCATCAGGTAAAAACTGTTGGAGCCCAGATCGACTGCGGTCAGCGCAGGGCCCCGAACTGAATCGGGCGGGGCAAGGGTATTGGTTTCGGCGTCCGTTCGATCCACACGGCATTGTCCCATGCGCTTGATCCGGGTGTCCGCTGCCGGATCAACTGCGAGGTTGCCGAATCAGACCATTCTGCTGGTCAACCAGGTAGGCACCGTTACCGGGCAGGGCATCGACACCGGCATTCCGGGACTTTGGTTGCTGGAGCCAGGAGATCGTCTGTTTCGGGCCGGGAATGTAGGCGCTCCAGTGGCCCGGCTTGAAATCATGGCGTGGGCCTCGGCCATTGATTTCGATGTTGTAACTGACTCGCGATCGGACATCCCAATGGTCAAGCGTCGACAAAGGACCACTCGTGGGCACATCGAAAGTCCAGTTGCGTGCCGCTGCGATGGTCGCGTCAGACAAGAGCTTGCGCGCCTGCGTCATGGCCTTTGAAGTGCCCTTGGCGAACAGGTTGACCTGTTCCACGGCGGCTTTGGTCACATGTCCCGACTTGTCCACCTGCATCACGAAATATACGGTGCCGGATGCCCGGCTGCGGATTGCTGCGGGCGGATATTGCGGGGCTGCATGGCTTCGGCGTCGTATTACGTCGCCCGAATCACCGGTTCCCACCCAGTACGAGCCCAGATGCAGATCAAACTTGCCGCCAGCGATTGACTTGGCGATCACCCGCATACTCATCTTGCCGTCAATAGCTGCAGGCTTTCCGTCCCTGGTCGGGGGCAAGAAGCGCCATTTCGGGACTGCCTGGTCGATCAGTTTGACGACGACCTGCGGCAACTTGTCGCGGTTGTTCAGCGAGTAGCTGGTGACCGTCCCCTGTGGCGAGACGCGGATCTTGCCATCGACCAGCATGCTGTATTGAACCTTTGCAGGTTCGGAAGCATGCGGTGTCGGTGCGGCAACCGCAAGTGCCAGCAGCAACAGCGAAGATGCAAGAGTCAGTTTCATTGCCAATCTCCCTATGAACCGGAAGGCTGAAGCTTAGCATGCCGTGCTTGGTGCCAAGGCGAAGCAAGGTATTTGACTAAATTTCGGACGTATGCTGTACTAGCACACACAGTACAGATAACACGGGAGCTCTCATGCACCGAACAAGACCCTTGCTGATCCGTGTGGCGCCAGGCGATGCACGCTCGATCAGCCAGCAGATCGTGG
>CBFGSA010000028.1:0-26050 GCA_965651365.1 uncultured Rhodanobacteraceae bacterium
CTGCCCATTATCCGGAGACATCGCCATGACGTCCCCCGAAGACCAAAAGTCGCCTGTGCCGGGGCCGGAAACCCCGCCGCCGCGCAAGCCTGAAAAACCGCCAGTGGAGCCGCCGCCGGCGGAATCACCACCACCGGTCGAACCACCTCCCGCGCGCCCCGGGCCACCTCCGGCGCCGCCCGAACCGCCGCCTCCGACCGCCGGTCCCGCGGCCTCCGCAGGCGCTGTGCCGCCCGACGCCCGACAGATGGGCATGTTTGCGCACCTGTCCGCTCTGCTTGGCGGTCTGTTGACTTCGGCAGCCGGTGGCTGGGGCTGTTTCGTCGGCCCGCTGATCATCTGGCTGGTCAAGAAGGACAGCATGCCCTTCGTCGATGACCAGGGCAAGGAAGCACTGAACTTCAATATCACGGTGGCGATTGCCTTCGTGGTGCTGGTGCTGCTGTCAATCGTGACCTTCGGTATCGGCCTGATCGTCGCCATTCCGTTGTGGATCGTGATCGGCATTGCCTGGCTGGTCCTGACCATTGTCGCCGCGGTCAAGGCCAACGAAGGCGAGCGCTACCGCTATCCGTTCTGTCTGCGGCTGATCAAGTAGCCGATAGCCTCGCTACACACAAAAAAAGCCGCCCTGCAGGCGGCTTTCAATATCTCGTTGGTCGGGGTGACAGGATTCGAACCTACGACTTCTACCTCCCGAAGGTAGCGCTCTACCAGGCTGAGCTACACCCCGATATCAAGTAGCCTGAGCGGCTGAAATGTCCCGACCGTTCAGACTCAAGCCGCGCATGATAGCGCCACGATTGCCTAATGGCAACGACTGCAGTGCGTGTCGGAGCAGTTAAAATAGCCGGTTTGACCTACCCATGACCGAAACAAGGGCCTTGACCATGGCGCAGACCCAGGCGCGCACCATGCCCGGTGTGCTTGAATTGCTGCCGCTGGAGCAGATTGCCTTCCAGCGCATGCTGGACGTGATCCGGCGCAACTACGAGCGCTTCGGCTTTCTGCCGATCGAAACCCCGGCCATCGAGTTCACCGACATCCTGCTGACCAAGTCCGGTGGCGAGACCGAGCGCCAGGTCTATTTCGTGCAGTCCACCGGTGCTCTGGACAAGGGCGAAAAACCGGATCTGGCGCTGCGCTTTGACCTCACCGTGCCGTTGGCGCGCTATGTGGCCGAGCACGAGCGCGAGCTGGCGTTCCCTTTTCGCCGCTATCAGATTCAGCGCGTGTACCGCGGCGAGCGGGCCCAGCGCGGCCGCTTCCGCGAGTTTTACCAGTGCGACATCGACGCGATTGGCAAGGACGCGCTGTCGATCCGCCACGATGCCGAGATTCCGGCCGTGATCCATGCCGTGTTCGAGGAGCTGGCGATCGGTCCGTTCACGATCCACATGAACCATCGCAAGCTGATGCGCGGCTTTTTCGAGAGCCTGGGCCTGGCCGACAGTGAGCAGCAGATGAGCGTGCTGCGCGAGGTCGACAAGCTCGACAAGCGCGGCATCGATGCCGTGCGCGCGACCCTGACCGGACCGGAGTTCGAGCTGTCGGCAGCGGTCGTCGAACGCATTGTCGAGTTCGTCGGTTTCCGCTCCGGCTCGCTGGCCGAGGCACTGGAGCGCCTGGATGGCTTCGCGGCGGGCAGCGAAGCCTTCGAGCAGGGCCGGGCGGAACTGAAGGAAGTGCTGCAGTTGGTGTGCGATTTCGGCGTGCCCGAGGAGCGCTTCGCCCTCAACCTGTCGATCGCGCGCGGTCTCGACTACTACACCGGCATGGTATTCGAGACCATTCTCGACGAGCACCCCGAGATCGGCTCGATCTGCTCCGGTGGTCGTTACGAGAACCTGGCCGGCCAGTACACCAGATCACACCTGCCCGGCACCGGCATCTCGATCGGCGCCACGCGCCTGTTCTGGCAATTGCGCGAGGCTGGCCTCTTGGGTCCGGCGCGCAGCACGGTGCAGGCCATGGTCACGCAGATGGACGAGGCGCACATTCCCGAATACCTGAAGCTGGCCGGGGAGCTGCGCGCCGGCGGCATTGCCACCGAGGTGGTGATGCAGGGCGGCAAGCTGGGCAAGCAATTCAAGCACGCTGATCGCGCCGGCATCCGCTTCGTGCTGGTGCTGGGTGAAAGCGAGCTGGCCGCCGACACCGTCACGGTCAAGGACCTGTCCCGCGGCGACCAGTTCGAGGCCGCGCGCAGCGAGTTGGTACGCACTCTGCGCGTCGAACTGGAGCAGGCCGAGGCGATGGGCTGACGGATTGTATGCGTGATTTTTTTGATTGGGAACAAGGCAACCCGAGAGTTGCACCCCGTCATCCTGGGGCCGGCCGCAGGCCGGAACCCGGGATCCATTTTGCTTTTGGGCTTGCAAAAGTCGGCGTGGAGACAGATCAAATTGGATCCCGGATCACCGCTTCGCGGTGTCCAGGATGACAAGCGAATACATGGCCAAGTGCCATGGGTCCATGGGCTGTCTTCGCGGGCAGCAAGATGCCTGCGCTGAATTCAGGCTGTTGATCTTTGTCGCGAAGCACGAGCGCACCGGAAATGTCGATGAAAGAAAAGAAAATCAAACTGGATGGCAAGAGCCTGACGCGGGCGCAGGTGCGCAAGGTTGCCGATGGCGCCGGGGTGGAGCTGGACGAGGGCCAGTTGCGGGCAGTGGCACGGGCGGCCGATTTCCTGGCTGAGAAGGTGCGCTGCGGCGAGCCGATCTATGGCGTGACCACGGGTTTCGGCAGCAATGCCGACAAGCTGCTGGGTGCGCATCGGGCCCGCGACGAGTTGCCCGGAGCGCACCCCGACCAGGCCGAGGGCAGCCTGATGGCCGAGTTGCAGCACAATCTCATCATCACCCACGCCGTGTGCGTGGGCGAGCCGCTGGCGGCTGATGTCGTGCGGGCGATGCTGGTGATCCGCATCAACACCCTGATGCGCGGTCATTCCGGCATCCGGGTATCGACGCTCAAGGCGCTGGTCGACCTGCTCAATGCCGGCGTGGTGCCGGTGATTCCGGCGCTGGGTTCGGTCGGTGCCTCGGGCGATCTGGCGCCGCTGTCGCATCTGGCCATCGTGCTGCTGGGCGGTGGCGAGGCCTTTGTGGATGGCGAGCGTGTGGCAGGTTCCGAGGCGCTGCAACGTGCAGGACTGCAACCCGTGCGCCTGTCATTCAAGGAAGGCCTGGCACTCAACAACGGCACTACCCAGATGCTGGCGACCGCGGTGCTGAGCCTGGAGCGCATGCGCTGCCTGCTGGACACGGCCGATCTGGCTGCGGCGATGAGCCTGGATGCCTTTGCCGGCCGCAGCGGGGCCTTGCGCGAGGAAGTGCATGCACTCAGGCCACATCCGGGCCAGGTCGAGGTGGCGGCGAACCTGCGCCGGCTGCTCGACGATTCGACCCTGGTCGACATTCCCTACCACCTGGTGCCACGTTTTCGCACCTGGACCGCCGAGGCCTGGGACACGCCCGCGGCGCAGGCGCAACGCTTCGATATCGCTTGGGACTGGCTGCCGCCGAAGCGGCGGCATGGTCGTGAAGCCTTCTATGCGCGCTTCCTGCCGTTTCGCGGCGGCAAAAAGCACCAGCCGCAGGATGCTTACTGCCTGCGCTGCATCCCGCAGGTGCACGGCGCGGTGCGCGATGCGTGGAACCAGGCCTGCCGCGTCATCGACATCGAGCTCAATGCGGTGACCGACAACCCGCTGGTGTTCCCGGACGCCGACAAGCCGCGCCACATCGAGGACCAGGTGATCTCGGCCGGCCATTTCCACGGCATGCCGCTGGCGCTGGCGATGAGCTACCTGAAGGCGGCGATCCCGGTGCTGGCCTCGATTTCCGAGCGGCGCCTCAACAAGCTGGTCGACGCGGCCAACAACGACGGTCTGCCGGCCTTCCTGACCGGCAACGAGGACGCCACCGATTCGGGCTTCATGATCGTGCAGTACACGGCCGCGGCCTTGGTCAACGAGCTGGCCACGCGCGCCCACCCGGCTTCGGTCTATTCGATCCCGACCAGTGCCAACGCCGAGGATCACGTCTCGATGGGCGCCAACGAGGCGCGCCACGTGCTGGCGATGAGCGAAGACCTCGGCCACGTGCTGGCACTGGAGCTGTACACGGCGGCGCAAGCGCTGGAGTATCGCCAGGACATGCTCAATGCCGCCCGCGATCTGGCCCTGGCCGGCAATGCCGAGGCGCTGGCCGGCAAGATCGACGGTGCTCCGCGCGACACCAGCCCCGACCGCGCGGTGTTCGAGCGGGAAGTCGGGGAATTGATGCGGGCACTCGCCGACGGCGGCGAATACCGCGCCGGCAAGGCGGTGCGTTCGGTGCTCGCCGTGATCCGCGAAAAAGTCGCATTCATGTGTGCGGACCGGGCCATGGATGCCGATGTGCGCCGCATGTGCGACCTGGTGGCGAGCGGTGAACTGGTGCGTGCGATGTGAGCACCAGGAGCCTGGGTGGCTGTCGCGCCACGGATCATCGCCCGTCGCGGTGCCAGCGGCTTGCGACTGGAACACAGTCTGTCGGCCTGCGAGTTGGCCCTGGCGCAGAGCGCCGATGTGATCGAACCCGATCAGGCGCTTCGCGTCCGATAAGAGCGTGCACAATGGCGAAGCCGCGGTTCAGCGAAGCAGCATCAAGGTGGCCAGGCTGAGGAAGGAGGCATAGCCGCACACGTCGGTGACCGTGGTCAGGATCACGCCGCCGGCCAGTGCCGGATCGATGCGCATGCGCTTGAGGAACAGTGGCAGGAACACGCCGGCCAGCGCCCCGGCCAGCAGGTTGATCACCATGGCCAGACCAAAGGCGATCGACAGGGGCGTGTCGCGGTAGATGAACCAGGCGCCGCCGCCAACCACGATGGCCCACACAAGGCCGTTGGCAAAGGCCACCAGAATCTCCTTCCACAGCAGCGGCACGGCATTGGCGAAGCTGATCTGGCCCAGGGCCATGGCGCGCACGGTAATGGTCAGCGTCTGGGTGCCGGCCACGCCGCCCATGCTGGGCACGACCGACATCAACACCGCCACAGCCACCAGGTGCGAGATCACGTCCTTGAAGTTGCCCACCACCCAGGCGGCCAGAAACGCCGTCAGCAGGTTCAGCCCCAGCCACACCGCGCGCCGGCGCGCCGCGCGTGGCACCGGCGAGAACAGGTCCTCCTCCTCGTCCAGACCGGCGGCGCCGTAGACCTGGTGCTCGGCCTCCTCGCGGATGATGTCGACCACGTCATCAATGGTGATGCGTCCCAGCAGCACGTTGTTCTCGTCCACCACCGGTGCCGAGGTCCAGTCATAGTTGGCGAAGCGGTGTGCCACCTCGCTCTCGCTGGTGCCGGCCGGAATCGGTGTCTGGCTGTCATCCATGATGCGATTGACCAGGGTGTCCGGATCGGCAGTCAGCAGGGCCGATACCGCCAGTCGGCCCAGGTACTGGCGGCGGCGACTGATCACGTAGATGAAGTTGGTGTCGCGGGGCACTTCGCCGCGCAGACGCAGATAGCGCAACACCACGTCGATGCTGACATCGGCGCGCACCGTCACCACGTCGGTGTTCATCAGGCGCCCGGCGGTGTCTTCCGGGTAGGTCAGCATGTGCTCCAGGCGCTCGCGGTTCTCGACATCCATCGAGTGCAGCACCTGATCGGTCAGGGCATCGGGCAGGTCGTCCAGCAGCTCGACCAGGTCGTCGGTTTCCAGCGAGCCGGCCGCGGCCAGGATCTCCTCCGGGTCCATCTCCGCCAGCAGGCTCTCGCGCACCTCGTCGTTGACGTGCAGCAGCACCTCGCCGTCGATCTCGGTATCGACCAGCTCCCACACGATCAGGCGCTTGGCCGGCGGCAGCGACTCCAGCAGATTGCCGACCTCGGCTGGCGTCAGGCTGTTGACCAGGCGCTTGACCGGGCCCAGTCGCCCGGACTCCAGCGCCTCGGCCAGAGTCCGCAACTGCTGCGCATGCCGGATTGAACGATCGTCGTCAGCCATCAACAGATTCCCGAATTCAGCGGGCATTATCCATGCGATGGCCGTTCGCAGGCCAGCATGATTGTGGGCGAGGCTTCAGGCGGCAGGCTGCAGTAACCTTTTGCAGGTTTCGGAGTCCAGATCGAGTGTGTTGGTCGGCCCTGCGTTCGGCACCGATGTCAAATTGCCATTGCTGTTGACGCGGTACGCCGCAATCGTGGCCTGTTCGGGTGACCCGAAAGGCTTGAGCCAGGACGGGAGTGAAACGTTCGGGTGCTTTGGATCAGGTCGCCACACCACCAGTAGAAGCGCAGCACCCGTTGCATCGGGTGCCTTTGACAACGTGTTTCCAAGCTGGTCCACGGGCGCGTAAATGCGACGCAACAACTTGCCCTTGTGGTCGAGGGCCAGCAAATACAAGCCCGGTCGAGCATGCTTGAGATGTCGCTCCTGCCACGTGAATCGACCTGCCTGCTGCTGGCCGGATATGCGCAAATCCATGGGTTTGCCGGGATCGCCAGGAACCGAAACATGGATCGGGTGCGCACTGTTGCAGCGCATCTGTACCGGCGGTGCAGAGTAGGCGCGCGCCTGCATGCGCAGGATTGTGGACAGTTCATTGCGCTCGCAGTGGCTCAACGGCTGCAGGCCGGGTATGCGGCTGGTATTGCCCGGATTGCAGTCGAACGGATCGCTGAAATGCCACGGTTGTCCGTTGTAAATGTCAACGTAGCGGCTGGCAAAATACTCGATCGGTCGCTGGTCCCTCAGTAGCGATCGGCCCATGGCAAAGCGTGCGTTGGTCTGGATACCCAGCAGATCCAGCACGGTCGGGGCGATGTCGAAACCCGCGCCCTGCTTCTGCACGGCCTTGGGCAGGTCGTGACCGATCACGACCAGAGGCAGAACGCGATGTTGCACGGCCTGCTTACCGAACAGACGTTTCATCAGGGCATTGGGGAAGAAATTGTGGTCGCCGGTGATGACCAGGATCGTGTTGTCATCGAGCCAGCCACCGGCTCTGAGATCACCCACCCACTTCCCGATGAGCTGGTCGCTGCAATACACAGCGTTCAGAAAGCGCTCGCTGCCATCCTTCCAGGGCTTGCATTCCTTGTAGGGAAAGCCCGGCAAGTGGGTGCCGATGGTCAGCATGGTCAAGTTGAAGGGCTTGCCGCTGGCCTTGAGGCGCTTCAGTTCGATCAACGATTGCTTGAACAGATCCACATCACTCAGGCCCCAGGTGCCGGGGCGCTGATCCAGGCCCAATTTTTGCCAGTCGTGCAGGCCCATGACCTTGTCGTAGCCGTGCATCGACAGAAAGCGGCCCTTGCCGGCAAAGGACTTGCCGGCGCCACCCAGATAGCTTTGCTGATAACCGGCGGCATGCAGCACATCGCCGAGGCACGGCATCTGTTCGACCATGTTGTCGAAGCCGGCCATCGAGTCGCTGCCGTGTTCGAAGGGAAGCAGAGTGCCGCACTGGGTATTGGCCTCGCCCTCGATGGTGACGTAGCTGCTGGCCCAGATGAAGGGAAGGAAGCCGTGCTCCTGCACCAGCCGGTGCATGTTTGGCATCAGGCCCGGATAACGCTTCGACTCCATCCAGCCCAGTCCACCCGACTCGATATACAGGAAGATCAGGTTTTTTGGCGGACTGCCGACCTTGACCCACAAGCGCTGTTTGCTGACCAGATCGACATTGACCAGGGGACTCTTTTTCCACACGGTCATGCGACCGTTTGGGAGAGTGAACTGTTTGGGCTGGAACCAGGCGCGGGTCGCGGTGATCAGGTGCCACTCCGGCATGCTGGTGTATCCGAGCAACAGCAATACCACCGACAATAACGTGATTCCAGTCGCAACGCGGCCACTCGGGCACCACAAGCGACGGCTGAGGAGAACCATTCCGGCGATCAAGGCCAGCACGCCCAGCGCGAACAGCACAAACAGATAGTTGTATTGATGCCAAGCCACCACCATTGATTCGCGGTTGAGGTGGACGAAGAAGTCGGCATCAAAGTCGCGTCCGGAAAAGCGCACCAGACCGCCAAACAGCATGCGTACGAAGAAAAGTAGCACAACCAGCAGCGCAACAACCGTGGCCCAGGTTCGGCGTAGAAACAGTGCGAGGTACGACGATGCCAGCAGCAAACCGACAATTCCGAGAGTGCTCGTGATGTTTCGCCAGTCAACCCACTGGCCTGCAAGCGACGACAGACCTATATGGGCGGGCGCGACAAGCAGGATGGCGATACCCGACCAAAGCAGAATTGCATTGCGGAATTTGGCAAGTGAGCGGTTTGCGGAGAAGAGCACTGTAAGAACCTTCATGAAGTATTGGTACGGCTCGGACATTTCAGGGGAATCCATCCCGAGCCTGGTACGCGTGCTAACGGCTACGGAAAATTGTGCGTGATGCTCCGCGCTGCAAAAGCAAGCCGAATATTTTACTCTCGGTTGATCCAGTATGCGGCATTGCGTATTGGCAAGCGCGTATTTGGCTGCAATGATCATTTGCAGTCAACCGCTGTGAGTCTGCATTATCCGCGTGATCGACGAAGCAAACAGGAGCCTGAGAGTGACGATCTGGATTGTGGGTACGTCGGTGTCGATTCAGCATGGCGGCTACGTTACACGCCTCAATGACAGATTGCGTGGCATGCCTGGTGTTGATTCGTGCCGCAATCTTTCCGTGGGCGATCAGAATTCGCTGATGGGTTGCATGCGGGTACTGGCCCATCAGTCTGAGTTCCGCGCCGACGACTTGGTTATCTGGGAATATAGCTTGCTCGACACCATCCTGGATGACAACATGTTTCCCGCCGTCGATGTGCAGGCCGCCCGGCGCCTGGCGTGGAGTGTATTGTGCGAGCACGGGGTGCGGATTGTGGTACTGCTTGTACCACCTCGTCGAGGCGTGGATGCGCACAGTGAGCAGGAGCAAGCCGCGCTCGCGGATGCCGCGGCGCTGCGTCTTGACGTACTGGATGTGCGGGAGATTTTCAAGGAGCTGAATCTTGCCGGTGAAAGCCAGTATGCGGACGATCGCCACCTGCAACTCGATTCGCCGGTGCTCGACAGTTTGGCCGAATCCTTGTTGGTGTTGATTCGCAAGCCGCGCAGCGCGTCCCGATCCTTTTTTCGCTCGCAGAGCGCCTTGCCGTTGCCGAGCTGGCGATGGGCGGGGCCACGCGAGCTTGCGTCAGGCGATAGCCAGCAACATACCCGCTACACGAACAGCCTCATGGATGTACCGGCGCTCGCTTTGCCCGTGGACAGCCGGATCACGCTACCTGCCAATGAGCGGATTGTTGCAGTCGGTATTGTGAGCACACACGCTTCAGGCGGGCTGTGGTGTGGCCATCCGGGGTGCGCGCCGGCGGCAACGCGCTTGCCTTCGGAGCTGCGGCACGACTTTCTTTTGCGCGCCAGTCCCGTGCCTTGCGTGCGGGCTGGTATCGAAGGCCTGGTGGCGGCGCCGGACTGGTCCTACGGACGCGGGGTATGGGCCGCATATGGTCAGGAGCTGTGCGAGCAGTCTGGACCTGTGGTGGTTTTTGGTGTGTTGTACGAGCCGACCCCGGCGGATGCCGAAGGCGGGGCGCGGCGTCCTGACAATCGTCGCTCGCAGTGGCGCTACCGATTGCGCGGCAGCCGGGACGGGTTGTTGGCGCGGGCATGGCGCAAGCTGATGCGCCGGCTCGAATGAGAGGGGGCGGCCTGCGACATCCGAATATTATTTGCCCAGACGCATGCGCAACTTGTCATACAGGTATTTGATGCGTCCGGGGGTACCTCGCTCCAAGGCTCCGTGCAGTTGCTCCAGTTCGGTTTGCTGGCGGCTGATTTCACGGTACAGGCGCTGATTGTGCTGATCACGGCGGGTCAGCAGAATGCGAATCTCCTGCAAATCGGCTTCGGTCAGGGTATGGCCAGCGACGATGTGGTCGGGCAAAGGGCGATCCACGTAGATGGTGGAATGGGTTTCGGCCTGCTCCTCGGCGGGGCGGTCTTCACTGTAGAAGTACAATGCTACCGATCGGCGCAGAGCATCCCGCTTGTCCTCGGGCGGCTGGATGGTGCTGAAGCTGTGCCAACTGTTTTCGGTGGTTTCGAAAATGACGCAGCGGTTGTACAGCGGCGTTACCAGTTTGACCTGATCGTTCTCTGAACGCGGATTGGTGTGCAGCCCCAGTGAGCCGCCCCAATCGTCGTGCCATTCGTGGTTCAGGTACACGATCAGGTTCAGGCGGCGGTGCCAGTGCTTGATCGGGTGGCGGTTGAAGTCGACGTGGGCGTCCAGGTCCTGGCCCGCACGGTTGCAGTGGGTGCCGCCACCGAAATACCAGGGGTCATAGAGCAGGTTCCGGATGCCGGTGATGCGCCCTACCGCATCCAGAAACTCTCGGGTCTGGATGACATCGTCCAGGGCAGAATAGGCCGGGCCCAGGTCGCGAATCTTTTCAACCGTGGACTTGTTGCCCAGGTCGCCGTTCTCGGTTCGGGCGTTGCCGACTTCGAAAGCAGGGAATTGCTCCAACAAAGCCTCGGCCATGTCCGGAGCAAAGAAATCGTCAATGACGACGTGCCGAAAAGGCTGCGCATTGCGAAATTGCGCCGCATACGTGTCAAGTTTGCTGAAATGGCTCTCATTGAACATCATGTCATTCACGCTCCGCAACGCGGCTTCGGACCAGGCAAAAGGCACGCTCGTCATGCTCGGCCGTGGCCGGGTCGGACTGGCGCGTGTCGCCCAGCGTGGCCCAAGCCATCAGATCCCAGCCGCAACGGTCAAGAATGCGCTTTAGGCCGGCTTCGGTAAACATCCAGTAGTTCGTTGGGTCGTTGTTGGTTTCCAGAGGTGCGACCAGATAGGCGGCCGGGACGTCCGCCCACTTCATCCGTTCGTTGTTGAGGCCGTCGCGGCCCTTGTGCTCCTTTGCCACATTGTACCGTGCGATACGGGTGCTGATCAGGGCGTGGTGAGCCATTTTGGCCAGTGATTCGAGTGCCGCGTAGGGGTTTTTCAGGTGGTAGAGAATGCCCAGAAAGAAGGCCAGTCCGTAGTCCTTGCCAGGCAACTCAAAGTGTCGGTCCAGGTCAACTTCGTGCAGTCCAACGTTTGATTGGCGCGCCTGTTTCAGACGCTTCAGTCCGCGGCAGCCGTTGAAGTTTGTTGGAGGATAATCGACGGTGTCGACGTGATAGCCGAGCGACTCCAGGAAAAACGCGGTATCGCCATCGGCTGCGCCAATGTCCACCATGGGCTGGTCTCCGGCAAGTGACAGCACATCGGGGCAAGCCTTTTCCAGCAGTACCTTGAGGTGATGGAAGTTGCTCAAGGTTCCGTAGGGATACCAGTCGAATTCCTGCGGTGCAAGTTCTTTTTTCTGTGCAGTCAGTAGCTGGTCAAATTCTCTGGCCGCACTGGCCAATTCCTTGATGTGCATTCATGGCTCTCCGGAGTTCAGGCGGTGGGTTGGATCTGGGACAGCAGGCTTTCTACCTGGTCGCGGCTGGTGGCGTGGAGCAGTTGGGGGGCGAGTTGGCGCAGTTTGCCGTGGTCGAGGCCGGACAGGGTATCGCGAATGGTCAGGATCTGGCCGGGGTGCATGCTGAATTCGGTCAGGCCGAGTGCGACCAGCAGGGCGGTGAAGCGGCTGTCGCCGGCCATTTCGCCGCACAGGCACGCGGGTTTGCCGGCGCGCCTGGCGCTGCTGATGATGTACGCTACCAGACGCAGCAGCGCTGGTTGCAGTGGATCGTACAGGTCTTCCAGGCCGTCGTGGTTGCGGTCGACGGCCAGCACGTACTGGGCCAGGTCGTTGGTGCCGATGGCCACGAAGTCGCATTCGGCCAGCAGGCCGCGGATGCCGATGGCGGCGGCCGGGACCTCGATCATGGCGCCGATCTGCACGTCCTCGGGCACCGGCAGGCCTTCGTTGCGCAGGTCGCGCAGGCACATGTCGACCAGGGTACGCACGGCCTTCATTTCGTCGGCCACGGTCACCATCGGCACCAGGATGCGCACCGGGCCGAAGTTGGCGGCGCGCAGGATGGCACGCAACTGCACCGCGAACACGGTTGGCCGGCGCAGCGACAGGCGCACGCCGCGCACGCCCAGGGCCGGGTTCTCTTCTTCCTTGAGGGCCAGTCCGCTGCGGTCGATCTTGTCGGCGCCCAGGTCCAGCGTGCGGATGGTGACCGGAAGACCGGCCATGCCCAGTACCAGGTTGCGGTAGGCCTCGAACTGCTCGGTTTCGTCGGGGGCACCTTCGCGCTTGAGGAACAGGAACTCGGTGCGGTACAGGCCGATGCCCGCGGCACCCAGATTACGCGAGGTGGCGACGTCGTCGGCCATTTCGGCATTGGCGTACAGGGCCATGCGGGTGCCGTCGGCGGTGACACTGGGCTCGCCGGCCAGCGCCGCCAGGCGGCGACCCTCGGCGGCAGCCTGGCGCTGCCACTTGCGGTAGGTGGCCAGGTCCTGTGCGGCCGGATGCACGATGACCGTGTCATTCCCGGCATCGATCAGGACCAGGTCGCCATCCTTGATCTCCTTCAGTGCTTCCTGTGCGCCGATCAGCATCGGCAGGTGCATGCTGCGTGCCAGAATCGCGCTGTGCGAGTAGGCACTGCCACCGGTGGTGATGACGCCGAGCAGGCCGTGTCCGGCCAGGTGCGCCATTTCGGCGGGGCCGACGCTGTCCGACACCAGTACTTCGCCCACGCGGCCCGCCAGCTTGCGTTCTTCACGGCTGACCTGTTTTTGCAGCGCGTTTTGCAGGCGCACGATGACCTGATCGACGTCTTCGCTGCGCGCGCGCAGATAGGGATCCTCCATGGCATTGAAGCTGGCCGTGAGCAACTCGCGCTGCTCGTTCAGCGCATGGCTGGCGCGTTGCTGTTCGTGCCGGATGGCATGATGCAGACGCGCCTTGAGCTCGGGATCTTCCAGCAGCAGTTTGTGCGCGTCGATGAGCTGGCCGATGTCGCCGGCCAGCGAGCCTTTGAGTTTTTCGCGCAGGTCGATCAGATCACGACCCGCGACGGCAATGGCGGTATCGAGGCGTTCGATTTCGGCTTCGACCTGGTCGGCGGGCAGCGGTCGCTTGTCGATGCTGACCTCACCAGGTTGCACCAGGCGTGCCCGGCCCAGCGCCATGCCGGGCGAGGCGCTGTTGGCCTTGAGTGTCTGCCGGACGGCCATGTCAGTGCTGCAGGAGCGGCCCATGGCCGCGAGCGATCTGCGTGCCGCTTTGTTGTCTGCGCCATCGCGCGCACGGCGCGCTCGTGCACCAGCGCACGGCTGACCGCTCACGGCTCACCAGCCTGCCATCGCGGCCATGGGCCGCTCCTACGGGGAAGGATTCTCGACCATGGGCCACTTCTTCGAGGTAGTACGTCGGCGCCATTATTCGCCTTCGTCGAATTTGCGCTCGAACAGATCGGCGGCGGTGGTGACGGCCTGTGCTTCATCCGTGCCGTCGGCGCGGATAACCAGTTCGGTACCGTTGCCGGCGGCGAGCATCATCACGCCCATGATCGACTTGGCGTTGACCTCGCGGCCCTGGCCAATCAGCCAGATGGCGCAATCAAAGCCTTGCAGTTCCTGCACCAGCTTGGCCGAAGCGCGTGCGTGCAGGCCCAGACGGTTGCTGACGATTATTTCCTTTTCGATCATCCAGAGACCTCAGTTGTCGACAAATATTCCACTGCGACCGCCGCTGGCTGCGGTGTCGGCCAGGGTTTCCAGCGGTTGCTCGGCGTAGTTGAGCACCCGCAGCAGCATCGGCAGGTTCAAGCCCGGCACGCAGACCAGGCGCGTGCCCAGATCGCCCAGGCGGCGTGCGACGTTGCACGGGGTGGCGCCAAAGACATCGGTCAGCACCAGCACACCATCACCGGTGTCCAGCTCACGGGCACGCTCGGAGCTGAGCTGCAGCTTGGCCTCCGGGTCGCAGTCGGCGCCGATTTCGACACTTTCCACGGCCAGCGGCAGCGGCCCCATGACATGGCGCGCAGCGTCGATCAGGGCCGGGCCGATGGCCTCGTGGGTGAGCAGCAGCACACCGACCGCCATCAGCCCAGCTCGCGGTGGTGGCTGAGTGACTGGCGCTCGCCGTCGCGAAAGTGCTCGGCGAGCTGTTCAGCCAGGTATACCGAACGGTGTCGGCCGCCGGTGCAGCCAATGCAGACGGTGACATAGCCGCGCTTGTCGTGTTCGAAACGCGGCAGCCAGGTGGACAGGAAGGCGGCCACGTCGGCCTGGAACTGCTGTACCAGGGACTGCTCGCGGAAGAACTCGCGGACCGGGGCGTCCAGGCCGCTCAGCGGACGCAGTTCGGGTTCCCAGTGCGGGTTGGGCAGGCAGCGCGCGTCGAACACGAAGTCGGCATCCATCGGCAGGCCGCGCCGGTAGGCGAAGGACTCGAACATCAGCGTGGTGCGCCCGGCGTCGCGGCCGATGCGGGTGGCGATCAGGCGCCGGAGCTGATGCACGTTGAGCTCGCTGGTGTCGATGATCTGGTCGGCGATCGAGGCCAGCGGTCGCAGCAGCCTGCGTTCGGTGGTGATGGCGTCGGGCAGGCGCATGCCCGAGGACGACAATGGGTGGCGGCGCCGGCTTTCCGAGTAGCGCTTGATCAGCACGTCGTCGGTGGTGTCGAGAAACAGCAGTTGCACCTCGACATTCTCCGCTGCCAGTTGCGACAGCACATCGGGCATGTGCTGGAGGTCCTGGGCCTGGTTGCGGATGTCGACACCGACCGCGATGGGCGGGCTCGAATGGGCACCGTGGCCGGCAATTTCATGCACCAGCGACGGGATCAGTGCGGTGGGCAGGTTGTCGACACAGAAGTAGTCCAGGTCTTCGAGCGCGCGCAGGGCCACGGTCTTGCCGCCACCGGACATGCCGGTGAGCACCAGCACGCGGGTTTTGCCGTTGTCGTCGTTCATGCCGCTCACCATGGTGGAAGCCGCCGCATCTGGTGCGCCTGGCGGTCGATGAAGGTCTGGGCCGGGTCGATGCCCTTGCTGCGCAGCATATGGCTGCGCACGGCGGCTTCGGCCAGCACCGCCAGGTTGCGGCCGGGCGCGACCGGAATGGTCATCATCGGCACTTTCATGTCCAGCACGTCGCGGTAGCTGGTGTCGCCCGCCAGCCGCGTCATGGCGTCGACGTGTTCGCCCTCGGCCAGTGGTTTCAAATGCAGGATCAGGCGCAGATACTTCGACTGCTTGACTGCGGTGTGGCCGAACATCTGGCGGACATCGAGCACGCCCAGGCCGCGCACTTCCAGCAGGTCCTGCAGGATTTCCGGGCAACTGCCATCGATCACGTCGGGCGAGATGCGGGTGAACTCCGGGGCGTCATCGGCGACCAGCCGGTGGCCGCGGGTGATCAGCTCCAGTGCCAGCTCGCTCTTGCCGGTGCCGGCATCGCCGGTGATCAGCACGCCGATCGAGTACACCTCCATGAACACGCCGTGCAGGGTTGCCTGGCGCGCCAGTTTGCGGGTCAGAAAATACTGCAGCCAGGTCAGGATCTCGTGGCCGCGGCGGGCGCTGACCCACAAGGGTGTATCGCTTTCCTCGGCGGCTTCCTGCAGGTCGCCGGGAATGGCCTGATCCTTGGACACCAGCAGTACGGCGGGCTTCTGCGCCATGATCTTCTGGATGGCCTTCCAGCGCTGGCGCGACTCCAGCCCGTCCAGGTAGGCCAGCTCCTCGCTGCCGATGATCTGGACGCTGTTGGGGTAGATGATGTTGAGATAGCCGACCAGCGAAGGTCGCCGCCGACCCGACTTGCCGGGTTCGATCACGCGTGCCTCGCCGCGCAGCCCGGCGACCCAGCGCAAGGCCAGGCGCTCGCTGGTCTGGTCGAACAGTTGGCGTGTGGTCAGTCGATCCACGGAATGGTCAGGTGCCGGATGTCAGCCTGCATTGTAGGTGGTGCAGTCACGCTGTTCCATGGCATCGTAGCGATGCGGGGCCTGCGCTGTTCGCCAGCCCGGTGCGACAGGGCTGGCGAACCCGCCCGGAGTACGGTGACCAATCCCGAATCCCGAATTCCGAATCCCGGCTCTTCAGGCGTAGCGTTCCTTGCGCGCTTCGGCCTGGTGGTGATCCTTGAGCTTTTCCTTGTGCTTGCGCAGCTGGGCAACGAGCTTGTCGACCATGCCGTCGATGGAGGCATACATGTCCGATTTTGTATCCACGGCGTGCAGCACGCGACCGGATGCGGCCAGTGTGCCATCGGCCTTGTGCTCCAGTTTTTCCACCGACAGAACCACGTTGAGCGAGGTCAGGTTCTCAAACAGGCGCGGGAACTTTTCGATCTTTTCCTCCACGTACTGACGCAGGGCAGGGGTCACCTCGATCTGTTGGCCGGAAATGTGGATTTGCATGGGGGCCTCCTGTGGCGAGTGATGGCGGCTGTGGACAGCCGGTGAGGCGGTGGGCCTCGAAACCTTTGACGTCCGCGGCGCCCGCAGGTTCCAGCGCGCTGCCGCGCAGGTTCAGCTATTCGTGCATTTGTACCCTCTCGGACGAGTTGGGGATGCGCAGTGACTCACGGTACTTGGCTACCGTACGGCGTGCGACCTGAATGCCGTGTTGTTTCAGTGCCCGAACCAGCGCCTGGTCGGAATACGGCTTGCGCCGGTTTTCGCTGTCGACCAGTTTGCGGATCATGGCCTGCACCGCCGTGGCCGAGGCGCTGCCGCCATCCTCGGTGCCCACGCCGCTGGAAAAAAAGTACTTGAATTCGAAAATGCCGCGCGGCGTGTGCAGGTATTTGCGCGTGGTGACGCGTGAGACCGTGGATTCATGCATCTCGATCGCCTCGGCGACTTCGCGCAGAACCAGCGGGCGCATGGCCTCCGGACCGAAATCCAGAAAGCCGCTCTGCGCACGCACGATGGCGTCGGCCACCTTGAGGATGGTATCGGCGCGTGATTCCAGGCTCTTGATCAGCCAGCGCGCCTCCTGCAGCTGGCCGCGCAGGTAGCTGCTGTCTTCGCGGCTGGCCTTGCCGATCAGATCGCAGTAGTGCTGGTTGATTTCCAGCCGCGGGTTGCAGTCGGGGCTGAGCGATACCTGCCAGCGGCCGTTGCGCTTCACTGCATAGGCGTCGGGCGCGATGTATTCCACCGGTGCGTTATCAAAGCTGTGACCGGGCTTCGGATCGAGGCTGTGGATCAGGGCAACGGCAGCCGTGATTTGTGCTGCAGTGGCCGAATGGCGTCGCGCCATTTCATCCAGATTGTTGCGCGCCAGCAGTTCCAGACCGTCCCCGACTATCGCCTGCGCCAGGTCGGCGGCGACATCGCCGTTGTCGAGCATCGCAAGTTGTGCGCCCAGACACTCCTCCAGGCTGCGACAGCCAGCGCCAGATGGATCGAGCTGCATCACGTGCTGGCGAACGGGTTCAATTTCCTCGTCATCGACATCGGCGCCAGCGCCCAGTGCGGAGCGAATCTCGTCATTGCTGCTGCGCAGGTAGCCGTCGTCATCGAGTGCATCCACCAGAACGGTGGCAATGGCTTTTTGCCGAGGGGGCAGGCTGCCTACATCGAGCTGCCACTGCAGATGCTGACGCAGGTTTTCGCTGCTGCCGGTTTCGATGGATTCCCAGGGCTCGCTGACTCCCTTTGAAACCGGACTGGCTACTGCATCAAATTGCAGGGGTGTGTCATCGGGAGCGGCGATGAAGTCTTCGCCTGTTTCGGCGGCATCAAGGGCGGCACCCGCATCGTCGCCTGCAGTGTCCGGTGCGGTGGACTCATCGCGCTCACCCACACCGGGTGCTTCACCCAGATCGTCCAGATCCAGCAAGGGGTTGGCTTCGGCCAGCAGTCGCAGCTCGCTGACCAGCTCCAGCGAGGACATCTGCAGCAGTTTGATGGCCTGCTGCAACTGTGGCGTCAGGGCCAACTGCTGGTTGAGTCGAAATTGCAGCCCCTGCTTCATGGCACCCCGATTTTCAGCCTGGCTTCATCCTACCACCATCGCCCTGCGTTTCAGGCGCGATAATCATGCCGCGCATGAGTGTACCCAGAACGGGGCAGGGTCTTTGGGCCATGGCCTGGCTTGCGGTCATTCGTCGTTGGCGGTCCAGTGGTAGCGCAGGGCGTAGTCGAGGCTGGCCTTGCCGCCGGCCGGAACGTTGAGCTCGAAGTCGATTGTGTCGGTGTTTTTGTGTGTCGGCTTCATCGAGGAGGATGTCAGATCCCAGTTGCGCCAACGGTTGGGGTGTTCGCGCACGGTGACGGTTCTGGCGCTGTCGCCGCTGTTGCTGAGCGTGATCCGGTAGGCAACATCGAGCGTGCGGGCCGCCTTGTCGAGGGAAAATGCGGTGCGCTCGCGTTCGCCGCGCAGGTCGAATGCATTGCCCAGGGTCACTTTCACCGGTTGATCCTTGGGCGTGTCGGCAATCCGCGCTTCGCCGAGCAGCTCACGCTGACCGTCGAACATGCCGTTGACGCGCAAATAGCCGGCCGGCAGATTGTCAAAAGCGGTGAACTCCAGGTGACTTGTGACCTGGTTGCTGCCGTCAAGGTTGAAGTTGCGCGCCAGTTGTGGCCGTGAGGGTTGCCAGGCCGAGCCGTGCTCGAACAGGTGGCTGCGCTGGCATGCGATGGTACGCGTCGCGTACAGGGGCACGCGGGTAATGCTGCCATCGGGCAGGTCCATGGCGCCATCAATGGTGTAACTGCGGTAATCCCCCATCGAAGCCTGCTGCGGGTAGCTTTCCGGTGCAGGTGCGGCTTGGGCGGTCATCGCCATCATGCGCGGCTGAGGGCCTGAGGACTTGGCGAAGCGGGGTTCGCCGGCGACCAGCTTCAGCATGGCGGCTCTCCAGTCGCGACCGCTGCGGTTGGCAATGCCGGCTTCGCTGGCCAGCGTCAGGCGGCATGTCGAAGCGCTGTCATCCAGCGTGCCGGTGTAGGCCGCGCGCCAGCCCATTCCACCGGTTGGGTAGACCAGTTTGGCATCCACGGTGCCAGTGGTGTTTGACTCGATGGTCTGCTGCAGGCGCACGCCGCCGCGCACCTGGCTGTGCCCCAGATGCACCGCGGCATAGTTGCGGACCAGGGTGACGCCTTTGGGGTTGCGGACCAGTAATCCGTTGCGATCGCCAATCAGGGTGCCCTCGGCCAGGGTCTGGCCACTGTCGCCAATGACGGTGACGTATTCGCCGTTGTGGGTGGCCAGGACACTGCCCTGGCCGGGCAGCAGCAGGCGGCTGGCCAGGCTGTGAATGTCCTTGTGCCCGGGGAAGCGCAGATCCAGAGCCTCGGGATCGAGTTGTTGTGGCAGACCATCCAGGTTGACGACCTGGCGGCCTGCCTTCAGATGTACCGCTCGGGTCTCGTGCACCAGGGCATAGCCCGAAGCAAGGCTGCCGCGGTCAGCGGCCGAGAACAGGCTGTCGCTGTCGCTGCGGTAGATGGTCAGGTCAGTGGCGGTTGTGGCAGTGGCGGCGGACATGGTCATGCTGGCAACAATACCGGCAATGGCGAGCGATCGGGGCATCATGCGTGTGAACTCCGGAATGGGCTTGGGCCATGGTAAGCATGGACACCTGAATTTCCCGTCAACCTCCGGGCGTCCGACGAGGATCCTTGCAAGTTGGCAATCAGCCCTCCGGGCCGGGGGCGGCTCGTGTGCGCGGCGCAAGTGGGGCCTGGCATTTGGCGAGGGAAAAGGGGTGCAAGGAAATGTGTGTCATCGCCACGACCTGCTACCGCGCTCGCCCGCATCAAGCCTGGTCTTCATTCGTGCAAGTCGACGGGATCCGGGTGACTTGCGCTTGGCCAAAGGGAAGCTGAACGATGGTTTTCCGGCTGCGCGAGATGCTTGAATTTGGGGTGGGAAAACCCATTTCCTGAACAAGTGGCCATTGGCCGAATTGATCAGGAGAAAGCGACATGAGCATCACCCAGTACAACCCCTGGCAGGGTTCTTCCAGCCTGCAGAAGGATTTCCAGAACTTTGTCGACCGCTACTTCGGTGACGACGCCGGTGACCAGTCCAACGTGGTGACCAGCCAGTGGGCGCCGCGCGTGGACATTCGCGAGGAAGAAAAGAACTTCGTGATCCTGGCCGACATCCCCGGTGTCGACCCCAAGAACATCGAGGTCAACATGGACAAGGGCATCCTCTCGATCCGTGGCGAGCGCAGCAACGAAGTAAGCAAGGAGGGCGACAAATACACCCGCGTCGAGCGTTCGCACGGCGTGTTCTATCGCCGTTTTGCGCTGCCCGACAGTGCCGACCCGGAAGGCATCAAGGCCCGCGGCAAGCACGGCGTGCTGGAAATCAGCATACCCAAGCGTCCGGAGAGCACCCCGCGCCGGATTTCGATTGACGCGGCCTCGTAAGACCTCCATTGCGGCTGCAGGAGAACCCGCGGCAGCCCGGCTGCCGCGGGTTCTTGCTTTGCGGGTATGATTGATCTGTTTGCTTGAGGAGTCTCGATGGAATTCAAGGATTACTACGACATTCTCGGCGTCAGCAAGGACGCCAGCGAGGCCGACATCAAGAGCGCCTACCGCAAGCTGGCACGCAAGTACCATCCGGATCGCAACAAGGAGGCCGACGCCGAGGACAAATTCAAGTCCATCGGCGAGGCCTACGAGGTACTCAAGGACAAGGAAAAGCGTGCCGCCTACGACCAGCTTCAGGCTGGTGGCTATCGCGGCGGTGACCAGTTCCGGCCGCCGCCGGACTGGGGCGACAATGTGCATTTCGACTTCGGCGACCTGGGCGGCGGAGGTGGCAGCGGCCAGTTCAGCGACTTTTTCGAAAGCCTGTTCGGCCAGGCGGCGCGGCGCCAGCAAGGTGCCCGGCGCCCGCGCGCCCAGCGTGGCCAGGATGTGCGCGCGACGATCCATGTGGATCTGGATACCGTGTTCAAGGGTGGCAAGACCCGCGTCGCGCTGCACGATCCCGGCGGCAGGGAGCGCGTGCTGGAAGTGAACATTCCGGTCGGCATCGAGTCAGGCAAGGCCATCCGCCTGGCTGGGCAGGGCAATCCCGGTTTTGGCGGCGGTCCGGCGGGTGATCTGCTGCTCGAGATCGAGGTGCGCGATTCGGCGCGCTTTCGTCTTGCGGGCCGCAATGTCGAGTCCACGGTGCTGGTCGCGCCGTGGGAAGCCGCTTTGGGCGCCAGGATCGACGTGCCCACACTGGGTGGCAGCGTGCAGATGCAGATCCCGGCCGGAACGCAAAGCGGATGCAAGCTGCGCCTCAAGGGCCGCGGCCTGCCCGGCAACCCGCCCGGCAATCAGCTGGTGACGGTCGAAATCAGTGTGCCGGAAGCGCATACCGACGAAGAAAAGGCCGCCTACGCGGCGTTCGAGAAGGCGTTCCCAAGCTTCGCGCCAAGAAATTGAGCCGTGATCGAGAGCGAAGTTCCACTGCAGGTTTCGATGGGGCGCTTCGCTGCGCTCGGCGGCACCCGACAATCGCGGCCGCGGGTCGCTCCTACAGAAGGTCGCTGATGGTCTTGGCCAGTTCGGCCTCGTCGACTGGCTTGGTGACATAGGCCTTGGCGCCCTGGCGGGCGCCCCAGACCTTGTCGGTTTCCTGATCCTTGGTGGTCACCAGCACAATCGGGATGTGCTTGGTGGCATCGTCGCGGGTGATGGTGCGGGTGGCCTGGAATCCGTTGAGGTTGGGCATCACCACGTCCATCAGGATCAGGTCGGGCAGTTCGTTGCGTGCGGCTTCGACGCCGGCGGCGCCATCCTCGGCGGTCAGGGCCTCGTGGCCCAGCTTTTCCACCACCCGCTTGAGGCCGATGAGCTGGGAGGGCGAGTCGTCAACGATGAGAATGCGTGCCATGGGGCGAATCCTTGAGGCTGTGCCTTGGTAAATGGTTTCTGAACATTGCAAGCATTGTATTCGGTGAACCGCGCGTGTCCAGCATCGCGCGCGATAAAAAGGCTTGTGCCTGAAAAACTTTTCGTGAAATCAATGGCCTGCCAGTTTGCTGTGGGTCCGGACTGAATCAGCTCTGTCGGCCGATTCGGACCACGGTGCGTGCTGGCGCCTTGTTGTCCAGCAGGGCCGCAAAAACCTGCGGCAGCGCGTCCAGGCCCACTTCCTGGCTGGCGATGCTCGGCAGATGACGCGGTTTCCAGTCGCTGGCCAGATGCTGCCAGATGGCCTCGCGGATCGGCCGCGCGGTGCCGGCCGAGGCAATGCCGAGCAGACTGACGCCGCGGATGATGAAGGGCATCACCGTGGTCGCCAGGTCGTGGCCGGCAACCAGGCCGCAACTGGCGATATTGCCGTAAGGCCTGATCACGCGGGTGAGACCGGCCAGCATTTCGCTGCCGACATTGTCCACCGCGCCGGCCCAGCGCGCGGTTTCCAGCGGCCGCTGGCCCCAGTACAGCTCATGCCGGGAAATGCACTGCTTCGCGCCCAGCTCCTGCAGGTAGTCGAACTTTTCCAGTGAGCCGGAGATGGCATGCATTTCGTAGCCGGCGCGGGTGAAGATGTCCAGCGCCAGCGAGCCGACGCCGCCGCTGGCGCCGGTGACCACGATCGGGCCCATGTCCGGGCGCTGGTCGTTCTGCTGCATTCGGTACAGCGCCAGTGCGGCGGTGAAGCCGGCGGTGCCGATGGCCATCGATTCGCGCAGGCTCAGGCCATCCGGCAGCGCGATGGTCCATTTGGCCGGCAGGCGGATGCGTTCGGCATAGCCGCCGTCGCGGGTCTCGGACAGGCCGCAGCCCGTGCACAGCACGGCATCGCCTTCCTTGAAGTCGGGGCTTGTGCTGGCAACCACATAGCCGGCAGCATCGATACCGCCATTGAGCGGGAATTGGCGCAGGATCTTGCCCTTGCCGGTGCCGGCCAGTGCGTCCTTGTAGTTGACCGAAGAGTACTCGCAGTGCACCAGAACCTCGCCCTCGGAAAGCTCTGAAACGGGCATGTTCTGGAGCCCGGCACGGTAGCCCTGATCGTCGTTGCGGATGCGGAATGCGCAAAAAGCTTGATCGCTGCTCATGCCAGGTCACTCTGGTTGCTCGGAGACAGGCTACGATAGCGCAAGTCCATCTGCTGCGCGGCCAGGACGGAACCTGTAAAATACCGTTTTCCGGGCTGGCGCATTTTGATGACCCCTCTGATTTTTGTTACCGGCGGCGTGGTGTCCTCCCTGGGCAAGGGGCTGGCCGCGGCGTCGCTGGCGTCGATTCTCGAAGCGCGCGGCCTCAAGGTCACGCTGATGAAGCTCGACCCCTACATCAACGTTGACCCGGGCACCATGAGCCCGTTCCAGCACGGCGAAGTTTATGTCACCGATGATGGCGCCGAGACCGATCTTGATCTGGGTCACTACGAGCGTTTCGTCAGCACGCGCCTGTCCGGGCGCAATTCGGTGACCACGGGCAAGATCTACGAGGCCGTGATCGCGCGCGAGCGCCGCGGCGACTATCTGGGCGCCACGGTGCAGGTGATTCCGCACATCACCGACCAGATCAAGCAATGCGTGCGCGAGGCCACCGAGGGCTTTGATGTGGCCCTGGTCGAGATCGGCGGCACGGTCGGCGATATCGAATCCTTGCCGTTCCTCGAAGCCATCCGTCAGTTGCGCATCGAGCATGGCGCCCAGCAGTGCCTGTTCATGCACCTGACCCTGGTGCCCTACATTCGTGCTGCAGGCGAGATCAAGACCAAGCCGACCCAGCACTCGGTCAAGGAACTGCGCTCGATCGGCATTCAGCCCGATGTGCTGCTGTGCCGCAGCGAGCAGTTTCTGCCCGACAGCGAGAGGCGCAAGATCGCCCTGTTCACCAATGTGCCGGAAAAGGCCGTGATTTCCGTCGTCGACCTGGACGTGATCTACAAGCTGCCGCAGTGGTTGCACGATCAGGGCCTGGATCAGGTTGTGCTCGACCAGTTGCGGATCGAGGCGCCGGCGCCGGACCTGTCGGCCTGGCAGCGCACGGTCGAGGCCGTGGCGCATCCGCGCGACGAGGTCTGCATCGCCATCGTCGGCAAGTACGTTGACCATTCCGATGCCTACAAGTCGCTGGGCGAGGCGCTGCGGCATGGTGGCATCCACAACGGCACGCGGGTGCGCCTGAAATGGCTCGATTCGACTGCCATCGAGACCGATGGCGCCGATGCGCACCTGGCCGAAGTCGATGCGGTGCTGGTGCCCGGCGGTTTCGGCAAGCGCGGTTTCGAGGGCAAGGTGGCCACGGCCGGCTATGCCCGCGAAAACGGCATTCCCTATTTTGGCATCTGCTACGGCATGCATGCGGCGGTGGTCGAGTTTGCGCGTGGCGTGGCCGGTCTGCACGGTGCGGGTTCGACCGAGAATGGCCCGTGCGAACATCCGGTGATCGCGCTGGTCACTGAATGGTCGACGGCCAGCGGCGAGATTGAGCGCCGTGATGCGTCGTCCGACATGGGCGGCACGATGCGCCTGGGCGCGCAGAAAATGCGCCTGAAGCCAGGTACGCTGGCGCACAAACTGTATGGCGCCGATGTGGTCAGCGAGCGCCACCGGCACCGCTACGAGTTCAACAACCGCTACCGCCAGCAGCTGGCCGATGCTGGTCTGGTGATTGCCGGCAAATCGATGGATGACATGCTGGTCGAGCTGGTCGAGCTGCCGGCACAGACGCATCCCTGGTTCCTGGCCTGCCAGGCGCACCCGGAGTTCACCTCCGGACCGCGCTCGGGCCATCCGCTGTTCAATGATTTCGTGCGTGCCGCTCGCGAATACCGCGTCGTGCGCGAAGCACCACAGCTCGCCGATCAGCAGGCCACGGCATGAGGGCGTCGCTTCGCGTTTCGGTTCGGGCAACGCAGATTCCGTGGCTTTTTTCGTCATCCTGGGGCCGCCGAAGGCGGAACCCGGGATCCATTTTAGAGAGCTCCAGAATTCGAGAGACATGAAAGAACCGGACAACGTCAAATTGGATTTACTCGCGCCATCCTGGCACTCGCCTCCGGATCAAGTCCGGGGCAGGCTCTGCGGGCCATCGGCTGCGCCGATGTTCGCTTTCGGCAATCCTGCCTCAGCGTCCGGATCACCGCTGTGCGGTGTCCAGGATGACAAGTGCCTGGCAGGCGAAATGTATTTCGTCAAGCGTCGTTCCTCGAGGGATTCCACAGTGGAGAATGCGCATGAAGCTGTGTGATTTCGAGGTCGGACTGGATCGGCCGCTGTTCCTGATCGCCGGGCCCTGCGTGGTCGAGTCCGAGCAGCTTCAGGTCGACACCGCAGCAACGCTGAAGGAAATCACCAGCGAGCTCGGCATGCCCTTCATCTTCAAGTCCAGCTTCGACAAGGCCAACCGCTCCTCGGGCGAGAGCTTCCGTGGTCTGGGCATGGAAGAAGGCCTGCGCATTCTGGCCGAGGTGCGCCGTCAGGTCGGCGTGCCGGTGCTGACCGACGTGCACGAATACACGCCTTTCGACGAGGTGGCCGAGGTGGTCGATGTGCTGCAGACACCGGCGTTCCTGTGCCGCCAGACCGATTTCATCCACAAGGTGGCCGCAGCCGGTCGTCCGGTCAACATCAAGAAGGGCCAGTTCCTGGCGCCCTGGGACATGCGCCACGTGGTGGACAAGGCGCGCGCCACAGGCAATCGCCAGATCATGGTGTGCGAGCGCGGCGCCAGCTTCGGCTACAACAACCTGGTGTCGGACATGCGCTCGCTGTCGGCGATGCGCGACACCGATTGCCCTGTGGTGTTCGATGCCACCCATTCGGTGCAGTTGCCGGGCGGGCAGGGCAATCGTTCCGGCGGCCAGCGCGAATTCGTGCCGGTGCTGGCGCGCGCGGCCGTTGCCGCCGGTGTGGCCGGCCTGTTCGCCGAAACCCACCCCGATCCGGACAAGGCCTTGAGCGACGGCCCCAATGCCTGGCCGCTGGGGCAGATGCAGGAGTTGCTGGAAACCCTTCTTGAAATCGACGCTGTGGTCAAACGTCGCGGCTTCATGGAAAGCCAGACCTGATGGGACCGGCCAGCCATTCCATCTTCGTCACCCTGGGGCCGCCGCAGGCCGAACCCGGGATCTCTCCGGCCGTCA
>CBFGSA010000029.1:0-25867 GCA_965651365.1 uncultured Rhodanobacteraceae bacterium
CGCGGCGACTTTCGATCCCCACACCGGCCTGATCTATGCCACCGACAAGCACCATGTGTTCGTCTACGACGGCACCACCGGCGGCACCGCCCCGCCATTTGTCGGCGCGCTGAACGGCGGCACCGGGTTCCTGTCGAATCCACCCGCCGTCGCCGGCAGCAGCCGCCTGGGTTTCACCATGGAGCTCGACAGCGAGGGCAACTTGTACATCCCCGACTCGGGCGCCGACCGCATCTACAAGTTTGCGCCTTCCGATTACGATGGCGTCACCTTCAGCCCGGGTTCCATGATCGGCTGGATGGGCCGCTGCGATTCGGGCACCGGTTGCGACAATGCCCACGGCCGCAGCTTCGGCTACAGCTGTACCGACGCCACCTGCGCGGTCGCGACCACCAGCGGCAGCGGGCCGGGCCAGTTTCACACGCCACTGGGCATGGCGCTTGATCCCAGGGACATGCTCTACGTCACCGACTACGACAATTCCCGTGTGCAGCGCTTCACGCCCAAAGGTGATTTCGCGGGCGAAGCCGCGTCCACCTGTGATGGCACCTGCTTCGTGCTGGGCGACATGGGCCGACCACAGGACATCAGCGTCAACTCGAGCAAGTTCCACGTGCTCGACCGCGACCACTCGCTGCTGTACGTGTTCGAGACCGCACCATTCAAGGACATCGGCGAAGACAGCGTGACCGTGAGCTACGCTTCGGACAACGACTTCCAGGGCATCGACAGCTTCCAGTTCCGCGCCGACGATGGCCTGGCCAGCAGCAATACCGGCACCGCCACCATCCAGGTTGCCCGCAACTACCGTGCGCCCGAAGCGCATGACGCGAATGAAAGTCTGGACGAGGACAGCACGCTGGCCTTCAGCCTGTCGGCCAGCGATCCCGACGGAATTGCCGGGGTCGACTACAACGGTCTGGACACCTTGAGCTACCAGTTGGTCGACGGCCCGCAGCACGGCCAGCTTTCCGGCAGCGGCAAGGACCGCAGCTACACACCGGAGGCCAACTACAACGGCGCGGACCAGATCACGTTCAAGGTCAACGACGGCTTGTTCGATTCCAATATCGCCACCGTCCACTTCGACGTGCAGCCGGTCAACGACGTGCCGACGGTCCGGTTCACCGACCAGAATTCGCAGATCGTGCCGGCCCGTGCGTGGCCGCTGCTGAACAACCGCATCGCCGGCAGCGCGCTGAGCGCCGGACGCGGCTTTCCGTTTCCGCTGCTGGCCGAATACAACGACCCCGACATCGGCCAGGCGCATTTCGTCCAGATCGTGTGGGGTGATGGTGCGATCCAGTCCAGCAACGACGTGACCCCGATCGACCCGGATGCCGATCCGAAACCGCCCATGCTGACACCGACGCATGCCGGTCTGGGCCAGGTCTACGCCCAGCACGTGTACACCGATCCGGGCAGCAAGACCATCGCCCTGGATCTGCTCGATGCCGCGGCCACCTCGCACGAGATATTCACCACCGTGAACGTGATCGACATGGTCGACCTGGCCTTCGACGTGCCCGACCAGGGCGATCCGGCCGCACCCGGATCGGACGTTACCCTGCATTTCTCGCTGCTCAGCAATGCGCCGCAGGGCGGTGTGACCGGCATCAACGCCTCCAATGTGGTGTTCGAGGGCACCGTGCCCGCCGGCGTGAGCCTGCTCAACGTGGCCACCGGCAAGGGCAGTTGCACCCAGATCGACGCGCTCACCCGCTGCAGCATCGGCACCCTGACCCCGGGCGAGGAAGTGCCGATCACGGTCAGCCTGCGCCCCGATCCGGCATTCGCTGCGGACCGCAACCCCTACGCCGTCAACGCCACCAGCAACGAGCCCGACGCCAGCGGCGACAACCGCACCTCGATCACCATCCCGGTCCAGCAGCAAGACGCCATCTTCGGCAACGGCTTCGAGTAGATCGGGACTCGGGACTCGGGACTCGGGGCAGGGTGCTGCTGAACGCAGTGAAGCGCACCGTCGCGGATCACTTGCCACGGTGCGCTTCCTTCGTCAGCGACACCCTATGTGGAGCTGAAGGCACCAGCGACAGGTTCACGCGGCGGTGCGCTTCGTGCCTTGGCAGCACCCCACGCAAGCAATACGCACCATGGGCGACTTCGCGCGTTTGCAATATCCGGCTATCGCTTGCGTTTGCGCGGCCCGGACGGCAGGTGTTTGGCGGTTTCGCGCAGCAGTTGATTGAGCAGCGGCGCATCGTCCAGCAGTTCGTCGGCTACCGGCCAGGGCTTTGCGTCCGGGTATGGCGGCCTGCGCGGCAGGTCGAGATCCAGTTCGCGGATTGCGGCCGTTTCCTTGATGAAAAAGCTGTTGTCGCAGGCCATGGCGGCGAATTTGCCGTCAAGGTGACAGCCGTATTCGCCGAACATTTTGCGCCGGGTCAGCCGCTCGCCAAGATCGGCTTGTTCCAGCACGTAGTCCACAAATGAAGCTTCCGTAGCCATGGTGGTCGGCCTACAAGCTGCGTCCGTCAACTTCGCGCACGGGGGTTTCCGTGGTATCGAGCTCGGGCAAGCAGCGCACGTTGACCGCAGCCATGGCCTTGCCGCCATGCTCGCCGAAACCCAGCGGTGCACAGCCGCAATTTGGACAGAAGTGGTGCTGGATGACGTGTTTGTTGAAGGTGTAGGTGGCCATGTCGGCTTCCGGTGTTTTCAAGGCAACGGCTTCACGTGGCACGAACCACAGCAGGAATCCCTTGCGTGCACAGTGCGAGCAGTTGCAGCGGATGAGCTGCTCGGGCTGGCCTTCGACCTCGAACGCGATGCGGCCGCAATGACAACTGCCTTGATGTTTCATTCTGATTGCTCCGGGTAGCCCACCTGTCGTGCAGATGATAGCGGGGTCCGCGGGGCAATGTCAGGGTTTGACGAACAGCGCCATGGCAATGTCGTCGCGGCATTTGCCGTCGTCGCCCCTGACGCGCTGTTTGAGCAGGCCTTCGCGTTCGAAACCGAGGGATTCGTACAGGGCGATGGCTCGGGTGTTGTCGGCGCGTACGGTGAGTTCGATCTTCTCGATGCACGGATTGCCGCGCGCCCAGTCGATGCCGTGTGCCAGCAGGGAGCGTCCCAGGCCACGGCCCTGCCACTGCGGGTGCATCACGATGGTGAGCGTGCACACGTGCGCTCGCGCTGCCAGCGGCAGCGGCTGCAACAGCAGATGTCCGATCACCTGGCGCTCGCATTCGGCTACCAGGTAGATGCCGCATTTGCCATCGCGCAGCGCGTCGATGGTGTCGCGAAAGGCCGACACGGGGATTTCCCCGGGCCGCGCATTGAGCAGGCCGGGCGTGCGCGCGACCTCCTGCTCGATGGCGGCGATGGCCGCGGCGTCTGAGGGTTCAGCGGGGCGAATGCGGGGCGTGATGGTCATGTGGTGGCAGCAGCAAGGCTCCGAAACAGGGGTCCATCGCGAATCGCGTTGCTGCAAGCGTGGAGGATGGATTCTGCGACTTCGCTTCGCTACGCGCAGCTGCAGGTGTCTGGTGGATGCGCTTCGCTTGTCGACCCTACCGGGTGTCAGGTGTTGTCGCGGGGCTCGATTTCGCCGACCGCGGTCAATTTGGCGCGGCGCAGCAGCCAGGCGACGCCGCGCAGGTCGGCCAGACCGACCCAGGCGCGGCCGAGGTTGTTGTATTTCGATTCGCCGGCGCTGCGCGGGCGGTGGTTGACGGGTACCGATTTGACCTGATGCCCGGCGCGCTGCATCAGCGCGGGCAGGTAGCGGTGCATGTGGTCAAAATACGGCAGGTCGAGGAAGGCTTCGCGCTCTATGAGCTTGATGCCGCAACCGGTATCGGGGGTGTCGTCGCGGAGCAGGCGGCGGCGCAGGGCGTTGGCAAAGCGCGAGCCAAGACGTTTGCTGGCGGTGTCCTTGCGGTTGACACGCCAGCCGGCGAACAGTTTCACCTGGCCATCGTCGGCATCGCGCATGGCGAGCAGCTTCGGAATGTCGGCCGGATCGTTCTGGCCGTCGCCATCCAGGGTGGCGATCCAGGGGCTGCGTGCGGCCTTGATGCCGTTGCGGATGGCGGTGCTTTGGCCGCTCTGCGTGCGGTGACGCAGGACGCGCAGGCGTGGCTGCTTTTCCTGTGCGGCCTCGAGCACGGCTTGCGTGTCGTCGGTGCTGGTATCGTCGACGTAGAGAATTTCGTAGTCGCAGCGGCCGTCGAGGGCAGCGCCGATTTCGTCGATCAGTGGCTGGATGTTGTCGCGCTCGTTGAACACGGGCACGACCACGGCAAGCTCGGGCATGGGGCTTCCTGGTGCGGTATCAGCCGATTATCGGTGATTTGCGGTGCGCGTGTCAGGAGGCGCTGGCGGGGATCGTGCGGGCGCTGTCGAGGACCGATTGCCAGTCGCGTTCGACGGCGTCGAAGGGCGTCGGGTTGCGAGCCAGGAGTACGAGGGTGCCACGCGCGTCGGGGCGCATGCGCACGTGCATGTCGCCCTGTTGGTAGTCGCCGGCCTTGCGCCGGGTCCCGAGCAGGTACAGCACGGTGACGGTTTCATCATCACGGCGCATGGCCACATGCACGCCGCGGTAGTCGCCGACCACGCAATCATGCACGTAGGTGATGCCGGCTGGTGGTGCCTGGCGCAGGGCAATCTGGCGACCGCGGAAGCCGGCGACGACGGCTTCCTCGCTGATCGGTACCTTGCGTTTGAGTACCGCGGCTTCCTCGCCCATCATGTGCGCAACGGCCAGTTGCGGCATGTCGTGCTGCACGCGCATGGACCAGGTGCCCGCGCCCGCCAGAACGGCCAGCAGCACACTTGCCGCGATACCGACTGCCGGCATCCACCGCGCCCGCGCTGCATGACGCGGAGATGCAGGCTGCATGATTTGACCAGCGTCGTGTGCAATCGTCTGCAGGAGCTTGTGTTGCAGGTCCGCGGGCGGCTCGATCGCGAGTGCCTGGCGCAGGCGCTGCTCGATGTCGCGGGCGCGTTGGGTGAGTGCGGCGCACTCCGTGCATTGTGCTCGATGCTGCTCGCATGCGGCATCCAGATGCGCGGGATCGGTGGCCAGCAGACGGCGGTAGTCAGCGCAGTTCATCGCTTCCTCCGCTGTCATTGCCGTCCTGTTCCAGCAGAACCTTGAGTTTCTGGCGGGCGCGGAACAGGCGCGTCATCACGGCGCCGGAATTGATCTCCAGCGCCTCGGCAATTTCGCGGCAGCTCATGCCGCCCAGTACCTGCATCAGCAAGGGCTCGCGGTAGTTGTCCGGCAATTGCTGCATGGCCTGACGAATTTCGGCGTCGCTGCCGACCTGCTCGGGGTCGGCCCACGCGCCTTCCTCGACGACGGCGTGGTCTTCGATGTCGGTCAGCAGCAGGCGCTTGCGCTGGAAATGGCGCGCGTGTTCGCGGCGCACGATGGTGAAGAGCCAGGCCTTGCCGGCGCCCAGATCATTGAGACGCGCAAACGAGCGCCAGGCACGCAGGCAGGCTTCCTGCACCACGTCCTGGGCCAGTTGTTCGTCGCCGCCCAGCCAGTAGGCAAAGCGGTACATGTCGGTGCTGAACTCGGTCACCAATTTCTCGAACTGCTGCCGCCGCGCGGCCCTGTCGAAGGAGACCGGCCCTGCGTCCGACATCTTTCAGCCTTCGCTCCGCAGGCGCTCGAGCACGCCTTCAAGCTGGTCGGCATCGTGGTAGCGGATCACCAGCGTGCCGCTGCCACCCGGACTGTGCTGCACCCGGACTTCGGTCGCCAGGGTTTCGGACAGTTCACGCTCCAGCGCCACGATGTCGGCATCACGCGAGCCACCGGACTTGCGCCGCGGCTTGCTGCCTGAAGGCTTGCGCGCAGCCTGTTCGAGCTGGCGCACCGACCAGCCCCTGGCCACCGCCTCGCGGGCCAGCTTGCGCGCCAATGCCGGTTCCAGGGTCAGCAGGGCGCGGGCATGACCCATCTGCAGTTCGCCATCATCCAGCAGCTTGGCCACGGCCGCCGGCAGTTCCAGCAGGCGCAGCAGGTTGCTGACCGCGGCGCGCGAGCGGCCCACGGCTTCGGCCACCTGCTGGTGGGTGAGGTCGAAATCCTTGATCAGGCGTGCCAGTGCCTGGGCTTCCTCCAGCGGCGACAGGTCCTCGCGCTGGATGTTCTCGATCAAGGCCATGGCCGGTGCGGCGCTGGCGCTGACCTGCTTGACCAGAGCCGGGATCGTGTCCAGGCCAGCCATCTGCGAAGCGCGCCAGCGGCGCTCGCCGGCGATCAGCTCGTAGCGGCGCTTGCCGATCTCGCGCACCACCACCGGCTGGATCAGGCCCTGGGCGCGGATCGAGGCCGCCAGCTCTTCCAGCGCCTCCTCGTCCCAGTGCCGCCGCGGCTGGTACTTGCCGGGCTGGATTTCGGAAACCGGCAGGGTTTTCAGTTCGCTGTCGCTGTCATCCTCGCGGGCACCGTCGCTGCCGCCGCCCAGCAGGGCGTCCAGATCCCGCGATCCGAGTCCGCGCCGTTTTGCTGCCATGTTCAGTGGGTCCTCGTGGTGGGCGCCTGCTGGCGCTGGCGGCGGATCATCTCGCCGGCCAGGCCGAGGTAGGCGATGGCGCCGCGCGAGGCGCGATCATAGCGCGTGATGGGCAGGCCGTGGCTGGGCGCCTCGGCCAGGCGCACATTGCGCGGAATCACCGAGCGCAGCAGCTTGTCGCCAAAATGCTTGGACAGCTGCGCCGACACATCACTGCCCAGATTGTTGCGCACATCGTGCATGGTGCGCAGCAGGCCTTCCAGCTCCAGGTCCGGATTGAGCCGCTTGCGCACCGCCTTGACCGTGTCCAGCAGCGAGGTCAGGCCTTCCAGCGCGAAGTACTCGCACTGCACCGGAATCAGCACGCTGTCGGCCGCGGTCAGGGCATTGAGCGTCAACAGGTGGAGCGAGGGCGGGCAGTCGATCAGGATGGTCTGATAGCGCGTGCCCAGTTTTTCGAGCTGCTCTTTCAGGCGCGACTCGCGCGCGATGGCGTCCATCAGCTTCAGTTCGGCCGCGGTCAGGTCACGGTTGCCGGGCAGCAGGTCGAAGCCGGATTCGGTGCCGATCACCGCCTCCTGGATGCTGGCCTCTTCCAGCAGCACCTCGCAGCCGGTCGGGTGCGCCTCGCGCTTGTCCACGCCCGAGGCCATGGTGGCATTGCCCTGCGGGTCCAGGTCGACCAGCAGCACCTTGCGCCCGGCCTCGGCCAGCGCCGCGGCCAGATTGACCGCGGTGGTGGTCTTGCCTACGCCACCTTTCTGGTTGGCTATGGCGATGATTCGTGTCATGTCCCTTGCGATGCTCCCCTGTCGATAATCAGCAGATGCCGCTCGGCGTCCAGCTCCGGAATCGACAAGGGTAGCGCGTCAGCGAGGCGAAAGGGAGCAGGGAGCTGTCTCAGCTCGTCTTGCGGGTAGCGTCCCTTCAATGCCAGCAGCCGTCCGCCCGGTGCCAGCAGGTGGCCGCCCCAGGCCAGCATGTCGGCCAGCGTGGCGAAGGCGCGCGTCGTGAGGGTGTCGTACTGACCCGACAATGCCTCGATGCGCGCGTGCACCGGTTCGACCTGTTTCAGGCCCAGTTCGCGCACCACGGCGCGCAGAAAACGCACCTTCTTGCCGTTGCTGTCGACCAGCATGACGTCAAGCTCCGGCCGCGCCAGCGCCAGCGGAATGCCCGGCAATCCGGCGCCGGTGCCCAGATCGGCCAGACTCGTGCCGTGCAAGTGCGGCAGCACGGCCAGGCAATCAAGCAGATGCCGGCTGATCATCTCTTGCGGGTCGCGCACGGCGGTCAGATTGAAATGCGCATTCCACTTCACCAGCAGCGCCAGATAGTCCAGCAGTTGCGGCACGGCGGCAGGCGGCAGGTCGAGCTCCAGTGCCTCGATGCCTTGCTGAAGCTGCCGGTTCAGGCTGTCGCGGTCCAACAAGGATCATTCCGGAGACGCGCCCACCGGGCGCAAGGCCGCTCAGTATCATGTGCCAGCCCGTTGCGGGCAAGTTGGCCGCTCCTGCCTGGAAGGTCGTTCAGGTGCAGCTCAGATCAACGCGGGTGATCAGCATGCCGCGCGGGCGCAATTGCTGGTTCAGGGCCTGCTTGATGCGGGCGTTGCGGGCCAGGCAGGATTCATCCTGGCTGGTGTCCGCCTGAACCAGCAGCTCGAGCGTGGTGCTGCGGATCAGTTCTTCGGCCGAATCGATCACCGCATCGGCGCGATCCGGCTCAAGTACCTGCCAGTAGACCGTGCCTTCCAGTTCCAGATCGCCGCTGGGCCGCGAGGCCTGCATGCGCAGCGTGTGCCCGGCCAGGCTGATCTTGTGCACCACGCGATCCACCAGCGGCAGCACAAAGTGAAAACCCGCATCCAGCATGCGGGTCGGGCGGCCGAATCGATACAGGCTGTACACCTCGCCTTCGGGAATGCGCTTGAAGGCGCTGGCGGCCAGCAGAGCCACCAGAATCACGCCGATTATCAAGGACAGTTGCAGCAACATGATACTTGTTTCAGTGAGTTGCGGTCACGTTCTTATCTGTGCTTGCAAGAATACACGCAAGGCTCTTGATCAAGCATAGTTTAATCATATTTTAACCGAACACAACCCTTGCTGAACAATCAGCCAGCAATCAGGTCTCAGACGTGTCGTGAATCAATCAAAATCTGGCAGGCTGTCAGACTTGGCCGGTTGAGGCCACAATTCGGTTGTGTGAGGACAGACCTTCGACGCTTTGCTGGCCCTTGGTGGTTCTATGGGCCAAAAAGTGGCGGAAGTATGGGCTGCACAGACGGAGATTCGCAGGCCAGCCGAGCCAAGTCCGACAAGCTGCTGGCCCGGATTATTCATGAGCATCCGTAGCGAGCCGGTTCAAGGGCCTGTCCGGCGCGGGTTTCGCGACCGAGGGGCGCGCAGGCGTAGCCGACACTACGTCGAAGCGAAAGCCGCGCCGGGCGTGACCATGGGCCGACGCAGTAGAAGGCTCATGAATAACACGCTCAAGAAACAACGGCTACACTGTCTGGCAGTGCAGATGCACGCCGGAGCATGCATGAATCCTTCAAACTGGATTGAACTGCCCGCCACGGTTTTGCTGTTCGCGGCGGCGGTATTGCTGATCGCAACCCTGTTCCAGGGCGCGGCCTGCCGGCGACATCTGCGCTGTGGCCGACGGGTTCGGGCGGGTGGCCGTCTGGTGTTGCTGCTGGTGTGTCTGGCCCTGACCGTACTGCTGGCCGGGACCGGCTATTCGCTGCGCGGTTACCATTTGCTGGGTGAGGAAATTCCGGTGATGCAGATTGCTGCCCACCGGACCGGATCCGAGCAGTGGCGGCTGGATCTGCGGATGCCCGACGGCGCCATGCGCGAGGTGAGCCTGAACGGTGATGCCTGGCGTGCCGAAGCGGTGGTCTTGAAGTGGAAGCTGCCCGGCATTCTCGCCGGGCTGCCACCGGTGTACCGCTTTGATCGTTTGTCCGGGCGCTACGCCGATCCCATGCAGGCTGCGCGCACGCCGCCCACCGTGGTGACCTTCGAGCACGCTGGCAACTATGACCTGTTCAGTCTGTCGCTGCGCCATTCCGATTGGCTGCCGATGGTCGATACGGTCTACGGCAGCGGCGCCTACATGCCGCTTGCCGACGGCGCCCAATACCGGCTCAGCCTGATGCGAACCGGTGCGTTGGTGGCGCGGCGAGCCGACCCCGCACAGTAGGAGCGGGCCATGCCCGCGAGAATACCTGGCGAAACCTTTTCGCGGCATGACCCGCTCCTACACGAGCCGTTTGCGGTAACGGCGGGCGGCCATGCCGTCTTCGTAGTAGTCGGACCGCAGATCGCGCAGGATGTAGCCGACGCTTTCGTAGAGCGCAATGGCCTGCGGATTGTCGGCGCGCACTTCCAGACGCACTTCGCTCGTGCCGCGCGCCCGGGCGGCCTCCTCAGCGGCCTCCAGCAGAGCGCGTCCCAGGCCCTGCCCACGCGCCTCGGCGGCAATCACCAGTGAGTACAGGCGCGCGGCGCGACTGTGCGCTCGAAACAGGAGCAGCGCATCGCCGAGCAAAGCAGTGTCGCGCTCGGCTACCAGCACGCAGGCGGTGGTACTGGCAAGATGTTGTGCAAGCTGACGGCGGCTGAGCCGGTCACCGGCAAAACTGCGCTGCTCCAGCGCGACCAGCGCGTCCAGGTCGCCGGCTTCAGCGGAACGTATGATGAACGGACTTTCCACCCGGTGAGCCTAGAGCTTGCCGGCATCGCGGGCAATACGCAGAATCCGCATTTTGCCGCCCAGAGCGCATCCCGATGACCCGCCTTTTGATCGTTGTTGAAAAGGAATCCGACTGGGGCTCGTACTACCCGTCGGACAACGTGATCACTGCCGGCGACTATCTGCGCGATGCGACAGCGCACGACGAACGCACCCAGGTCATCAATCTGTGCCGCAGCTACCGCTATCTTGGCAGTGGCTACTACGTCTCGCTGCTGGCCGAGGCGCGCGGCCATCACGTGATTCCCTCGGTGCGCACCATCAGCAACCTGCGTGGCCGCGCCCTGTACGCGCTCGACATCCAGGATCTGAATCAAAAGCTGGCCCGTTTCCTGCCGGCCGGCGGCAAGGACATCACCGACCTCAGCATCCAGGTCTATTTCGGCCAGACCAGCTATCCGAGTCTTGAGGATCTGGGCCGCCAGGTGTTCGAGCTGTTCCCTTGCCCGCTGCTCCGCATCGAGTTCCACCGCGACCGCAGCTGGCAGATCGGACGCATCAAGCCGGTTGGCCTGGACAGTCTTGTTGGCGAGCAGGAGGATGCCTTTGCCCAGGCACTGGATCACTACTCGCGCAAGATCTGGCGCAAGCCGCGCAGCCGCAGACAATATCGCTATGACCTCGCAATGCTGTGCGATCCGCAAGAAGAGCTGCCGCCGTCCGATCGCGCGGCACTAAAGCATTTCGTCAGCGCCGGGCGCGAACTCGACATCGAAGTCGACACCATCGGTCGTGCCGATTTTCAGCGTGTGGCCGAATACGACGGTCTGTTCATCCGCACCACCACAGCGATCGACCACTTCACCTACCGCTTCGCCCATCGGGCGGAGAAAGAGGGTATGGCGGTGATCGACGATCCGCTGTCGATCCTGCGTTGTACCAACAAGATCTATCTGCACGCGCTGCTGCGCGCACACCGGGTGCCGGTGCCGCGCGGCGAAATCCTGCATCACCGCGACACTCGCCAGCTGGCCAGTCTGCCCGAGCGACTGGGTCTGCCGCTGGTGCTGAAGATTCCCGATGGCTCCTTCTCGCGCGGCGTGATCAAGGCCGAATCGATGGAAGAACTCGAGCGTGGTGCGGCCGAACTGTTCCAGCGCAGCGAACTATTGATTGCCCAGGAGTTCCTGTACACCGAATACGACTGGCGCATCGGTGTGCTCAACGGCAAGGCCCTGTATGCCTGCCGTTACTACATGTCGCGCGGCCACTGGCAAATCTACAACCACGCGGCACGCGGCGCGCAACGCAGTGGCGGCTTCGAATGCGTCAACCTGCCCGAGGTGCCGCCGGCGGTGTTGAAACTGGCCTTGCGCGCCACGCGCCTGATCGGCAATGGCTTGTACGGTGTCGACATCAAACAAAGCGGCAAGCGTTGCGTGGTGATCGAGGTCAACGACAATCCGTCGATTGATGCTGGCGTCGAGGACGAACAGTTGGGGCGGGAGCTCTATTTGCAGATCATGCGCGAATTCCTGCGTCGCATGGAGCAGCGCCGGCTGGGCGCCGGCCGACGGAATCCGGTGCGCATCAGGCTGAGCGGCAACATCAGCGCCGGTGCCAGCAGCAACCAGTACAGGCCGCTCCAGCCGAAGATCGGGTTTTGCGGTGACACCGGAGCCAGCAAGGCCAGCGCACCGCCGGCAAGCAACCAGCCAAGCAGCAGATACAAGCTGAAATGACGGTTTTGCGATCCGTTCATGAATAGTCTCCGATGGGCCTGCGAACAGTGTTGCGCGGCCCCGTCTCACCGGCTGCGAATGCGAACGAGGCGGGCCAAAAGCGATCGCCACCGGCGCGGGCTCTGTCATAATCAGCGTTTTGCAGACAAAGTCCCATCATGGCTGAATCGACCTCCACTTCTGCTGCGCCGGCATCGCCCGATGCCAACGAGTCCAGCCTGCGCGAGCGCCTGCAGCAACAACCCGAAGACCTGGTCACGCTGACGACCCTGGCCGTGCTGTGCGCCAACAAGGGCCGCTTTGGCGAAGGCCGCGATCTGCTGGAACGAGCCATCGCCATCAATGGCAACGATCCCCGCCTGCACCTCAGTGCCGCGGGCATGGCGGCCAATGACGGTGATCTGGACGGAGCTGCAGCCGAATACCGCAAGGCCCTGCTGTTGCGTGCCGATCTGCCAAATGCACATGTTGGCCTGGGCCAGATTGCCGAAGCCGGTCAGCAATTCTCGACAGCCGAAGAACACTTCACCGAAGCGCTGAAAATCGACAGCGAGGATGCCGATGCCATGCTCGGCCTGGCGCGGCTGCGGCTGCAGCAGAACCATGTCGAGCAGGCAGTGCAGATGTTTGCCCAGGTGACTCAGCGCCACCCCAAGCATGCGCGGGCGCTGGCCGCATACGGTCAGGCGCTGATGATGCGCGGCATGCCCGAGCAGGCGGGCCGACCGCTCACCCGCGCCCTGGAGCTCGATCCGTCCATGCATTCGGCGCGCCTGCTGCTGGGACATGTGGAGTTGTATCGGGGCAACGTGCGGCAGGCTGAAAAAGCCTATCGGGACGTGCTGCAGGCGCAACCATCCAGTTCCGACGCGCTGGCCGGGCTCGGCGATGCGCTGCGCGCACAGGAACGCATTGATGAGGCGTACCTGGCCTACGATGCGGCGCGCCGCTTGCAGCCTGATGTGGAAGCGCTGACCAGCTTGCGTGCAACATGCCTGGGTGCGATGGGTCGCGAAAGCGAGGCCATCGACGATCTCAGGCAGTTCATCGCCAGCCACCCACGATGTCAGGCGCCGCGCCTGCTGCTGGCGGATATCTATCGCAGCCGCAGGCAGCGCGATCAGGCACTGGATCTGTGGCAGCGGGCCGTCGAAACCGATGAAACCGATGCGCTGGCGCAGGCTGAACTGGCCCTGTTGCGCGAGGCCGAAGGCGACTATGCCGCCACCGCTGCTGCAGCAGCCCGAAGCGGGGAGGACACCCGACCGCACGTACGTCTGTTGCGTGCGCGTGCGGCGTTGCGCGGCAATGATCAGTCTGCGGCCCAGCGTGAGCTGCTGGCGTTGAAGGGCACGGCATTGCCGGAATTTCTGAAGCGCGACCGGTTGCGCATGCTGGGCCTGGTGCATGATCAGTCTGGACGCTGGGCCGAAGCGGTGCTCGCATTCCGCGAGGCCCAGCGTATTGATGCCAAACCGCTGCCGCCACTGGCGTCGGCCGAGCTTCTGCGCGGCGTGATAAAGCCCTTGCTGGACTTGCCGGAACTGCAGCATCCGCGGCTCAAGGCGCCGGTGCTCCTGCTTGGCTTGCCGGGCTCGGGTGTCGAGCATGTGGCTACGCTGCTGGCTGATCAGGCGGGTATTGCGGTACGTGACGACCGCTTCGGCGACCAGACCGACTTTTTTGCCGACGCCGGCGACAGTTCGGTGCTGACTCCATTGCCGCAGAGTCGCCTGGGTGTCCAGGCCCGCCGTTATGCGCGTGTGCAGGGTCGGCATGTCGGTGGCGATCCCGACACCGTGATTGACTGGGTGCCGGTTTTCGATGCCCGTCTGTTGCCGGTCACCAAGCGGGCGCTGCCCGGAGTGCGCGCAATCATAGTGGACGCCGAACCGAAGCAGGCATGGCTGCAGTGGCTGGCGTTCGGCTGGCAGCGGCGCTTGCGCATGCTTGATGCCAATGTGGCTGCGCGCTGGTGGAATCTGGCCCGGCAGCAATTGGATCTGGTGGCCGAGCACCTGCCGGTCGTGCGTGTCAACGGGAATGCCATCATCGACAACCCTGCCGAAGCCGGCCAGGGTCTGGCGAGCTTCCTCGGATTGGAGCAGCTTGTCCCGGGCGAGGTCAGCAAAAAGCAGCGCGAGCTTTCGCTCGGTCTGCCCGGCCGTTTCCGCGCAGGCCACGAGGACAACTACAGCGAAGTCCTGGCCGAGGCGTTTGCGGCTGTTGAAGCGGGCGATTGAGCGCGCCCAGTCCGGTGCGCCCTGCGGTCACGATCAAACGATGTCGGTCGTCCAGCGCGGCAGGCGGCAGCTGCGCGTTTGTCTCTGGTTCAATCGCCTGTACCCGTGATGCGTTAACCTGAAAGGCCCACTCGCCGGAGAACGACATGCGCATGCTGATTGCGGCATTTCTGGGTCTGCTGGCCATGCCGGCACTGGCCGCCACGGCAAAACTTGACCAGCTCAGGCTGCCGCCCGGCTTTTCGGTGTCGGTGTATTCCGATGCGGTGCCGGCCGCGCGCGAACTGGCCGTGGGTGACAAGGGCACCGTGTTTGTCGGCTCGATGCGTGCCGGCAAGGTTTACGCACTGACCGACCGCAACCGGGACGGCCGGGCCGACAAGGTGCGCGTATTGGCCAGCGGGTTGCAGATGCCGGTCGGCGTTGCCTTTCACGAGGGTGACTTGTACGTTTCGGCGGTCAGCAAAATCCTGGTGCTGCGTGATATCGAAAGCCACCTTGACTCACCCCCAAAACCGGAAGTGGTTACCGACAAACTGCCCACCGAAACCCATCACGGCTGGAAGTTCATTGCCTTCGGCCCGGACGGTCGCCTGTACGTGCCAATCGGCGCGCCCTGCAATGTCTGCGACCGCAAAGGCTACGCGCGCCTGATCAGCATGCAGGCCGACGGCAGCGACTGGAAGACGATGGCGCGCGGCATCCGCAACACGGTCGGTTTCGACTGGCAGCCGGGCAGCAACAAGTTGTGGTTCACCGACAACGGCCGCGACATGCTGGGTGACGACGTGCCAGGCGACGAACTCAACCGCATCGACCGGCCGGGCCAGCACTTCGGCTTTCCCCATTGCCACCAGGGCAATGTGCCCGATCCGCGCTTCGGCCGTGGCCATCCGTGCAAGGATTACACGCCGCCGGCCAAGGTGCTGGGCGCGCACGTGGCCTCGTTGGGCATGCGCTTTTACACCGGCGACATGTTCCCCAAGAACTATCGCGGCGACATCTTCATTGCCGAGCACGGCTCATGGAACCGCAGCAAGAAGTCCGGCTACCGGGTCATGCGCGCCCACACCGATGGCGACACGGTGACGGGCCTGACCCCGTTCCTGACCGGATTCCTGCAGGGCCAGAGTGCCTGGGGCCGACCTGTCGACGTGCTGGTGATGCGCGACGGCAGCCTGCTGGTTTCCGACGACCGCGCCGACGCCATCTACCGCGTGACCTATGCTACCGGGAGCCGGGAATCGGGAATGGAGAATCGGAAATCGCAAAAGTAACAGCAAAGGCCACGGCCAGGCACTTGACGGCACAGCAGCGCGATTGCTACTCCTGACGATTTCCCCATTCCCGATTCCCCACTCCCGTTCAACGGCGACTGAAAGGAGCCACACATGGAACTGCGCAGCAACAACTTCGACCACGGCACCACCATTCCCGACCGCAATGCCTTCGGCAAGCCCGGCAACCCGGTAGCCTTGTCGGACAATCTCAGTCCGCATCTGGCGTGGAAGGATGCACCGGCCGGCACGCGCTCGTTCGTGTTGACCTGCATCGATCTGGACGCGCCCAGCAAGCCCGACGATGTCAACCAGGCCGGTCGCGAAGTGCCATCGGATCTGCCGAGAGCCGAGTTCGTGCACTGGCTGATGGCCAACATCCCGGTCGAGTGCGGCGAGCTGGCCGAGGGCAGTTGCTGTGAAGGCGTGACGGCGCACGGCAAGAAAGAGCCGGTGGGCCCACCCGGAGCCGTGCAGGGACGCAACGACTACACCAGCTGGTTTGAAGGCGATGACGACATGGTCGGCGAGTACCGCGGCTACGACGGGCCGTGTCCGCCGTGGAACGATTCGATCCTGCATCACTATCAGTTCGATCTTTATGCCGTGGACGTTCCCACGCTCGATCTCGAACCGGGCTTCACCCTCGATCAGTTGCGCGCCGCGCTGGAAGGCCACGTGCTGGCCGAGGCAGTTTGTACGGGAACGTACACCCTGAACGAACGACTCCGTACCTGAAACTGAACGGCAGAATCCTCCGCCTTGAATATTCAGTTTTCAGACATGGCCGATATGCAGAAACTGATGGCACGGACGCAGTTCCAGTCCGGAGCCGCCCGAGGCGGCAATCGAAGGGAGAAAGATCATGCTTTCATGGGCTATTGGTTTTCTGATCATTGCGATCATTGCCGCGGTCTTGGGTTTCGGCGGAATCGCCGGTGCCGCTGCGGGCATCGCCAAGATCCTGTTCATCATCTTTCTTGTGCTGTTCGTGCTCGCACTGATCTTCGGCCGCAAGCGGGTACCGTAGACAGGACTGCATTTCTGGTTTGAAGCAAGCAAAGGAGCATGACAATGGCAACGCACAAAGAGGCAAAATCGGTGTCTGACCAGCGCGACTTTTCCGAGCGTGTTGATCAGCGTGCCGAGAGCCTGAAAAAGCGCGAATCGGACATGCTGAAATCCGCCCGCGATGCGCTCGACAGTGGCGCACAGCGCGCCGAAAGTGCCCTGCATCGGGCCACCGACGCTACCGCCACGGCCGCCAAGAGCACCAACCAGCGCGCAGCCGAACTTGGTCAGCGCGGTCAGGAGCAATGGGAAAAAGGCCGCGCCCGGGCCGAAGACTCGCTCGATCAGGTTTTTGACTACGTTCGCACCAATCCGGGCAAGTCGCTGGCCATGGCAGTTGCTGGAGGCTGGCTGCTGGGCAGCATTTTGCGCCGCCGCCGCTGAAGCCGACGATGGCTGATAACGAGGGCGCGCAGCAGACTGCCACCGAGCGTGCGGCCGCGCCTGATCCGGGCCGACAGCAGGACAATGGCCAGCCCCCCGAAACCGGAGGGCTGGCCGCTGATGCGCTGGCGGTCTGGGATGCCACCCGGGCGCTGGCCGATTCCGTACATGGCTTCGCCCGGGCGCTGCTGGGCCTGGCGCAAAGCGAATGGCGACTGGCACGCGCCAGCTGGCCGCTGCTGGTCGCCGTCAGCATCATCCTGGTTGGCCTCAGCCTGTCGTTGTGGGCCAGCCTGATTACCTTGCTCGGCTGGGGGCTTTATGTTGCCACCGGCGCGGTTGGTTGGGCGCTGGCAGCGCTGGTCGGCGTACACCTGGTACTTTTGCTGCTGGCACGCTGGCTGTTGCGCCGTACCGCACGCAACATGACCATGCCGGCAACCCGCGCCGAGCTGCAGGATCTGGTGGCGCGCGCCCGCGGCACACACTCGACACAATCCGGGGAACCTGAGCAATGAGAAAACTTCGACGTGCGCTGCGCCAGCGGCGTGCCTGTCAGCAGCAACTGCAGGTACACCGTCATGATGCAGTGTATGCGGCCGATCAGCTCAAGCTGCAGTACCAGCGCCATCTCGGCCTGGCACTGGGCGGCGCGGCCGGTGTCGGCCTGCTGTCGGGTTGGAACGGCAACCGCCAGCTGCGTCCTCCGACACCTTTGTTGCGTGCCGCCTTCAGCTGGAGCATGCTGCTGCTGCGCGGACTTTTCTAGGCACCCGGAACATGCAGGCTGAAACCGAGTCCGGCATTCTGCCCGAGCACGCAGGCGCTTCGGTACCCGAAGAAGAAGCCGTGCTGCCCGAGGCTGTGCGCCGGATTCGGCCGGTACCGCTCATGCTGGCCATTTCCCTTGTGCTGGCATTGATGTACACCCTGGCCGTTGCGCAGAGTCTGATCGTTCCGCTGGTGCTGGCAACATTCATGGGCCTGGGCCTCAACCCCCTGGTGGCCGCCGCGGCGCGTGTGCATGTACCACGCGCGGTTTCTGCGCTGATCGTGATGCTGGCGCTGGGTGCCGCCGTGGCCGGTGCAGCGACACTGCTGACTCCGCCTGCGCTGGAGTGGTTGCAGCAGGCGCCGCGTGCGATCCGCCACGATCTGGCACCCAAGCTCAAGCCGCTGACACGCAAGCTTGAAGAAGCCAACCGCGCCACCCAATCGCTGGCCGGGGACAACCACCCGGCCGTCAAGGACTCCTCGCCCAAACCATCGTTCGACATCTGGGACGTGGTCTCGATCACCCCGCAAATCCTGGCGTTTGCGCTGACCGTATCGCTGCTGGTGTTCTTTTTCCTGATCTTCGGCGACCGGATGCTGCTGAAGCTGGTCGAGGTATCGCCCTCGTTTGCCAGCAAGCGCCACGTGGTCGCCATCGTGCGCGGCATACAAGCCGAGGTGTCGCGTTACATATTCATCCGCACTGCCATCAACGTGGTGCTTGGCGTGGCCACCGCCGCCATGTTGTGGTGGCTGAAGCTGCCCGATCCGCTGTTGTGGGGCACACTGGCCGCACTGGCCAATTTCGTGCCCTATGTCGGTGCCGTCGGCATGACGGGTTTGTTGGCCGTGGTCGGCATCATGCAGTTCGACGATCTGCCCCAGGCCCTGGCGCCGGCAATCTGTTTTGCCGTGCTGACCGCAATCGAGGGCAACCTGCTGACGCCGCTGATCATGGGCCGGCGGCTTCGCCTGTCGCCGGTGGCGATCCTGATCTGGCTTCTGATCTGGGCCTGGATGTGGGGTATTGCCGGCGCCCTGCTGGCGGTGCCGATGCTGACCTGCTTCAAGCTGATCGCAGAACGCATCGAGGGGTGGGAGTGGCTGGCGCATCTGGTCGGGCGATGACGAGATTCCCTCGGTTGCCTGCTCTCAACCACGAACGCGGCGCCACGGTCAGCCTTTCGTCTTGCGCGTGTACCAGTGAATCGTGACCTTGTGACGACCCCAATGTTGGGCTCGATCCAGATCATCGCCCATGAAAATGTCGATGCGATTCTTCCAGCGCCGATTCATCTTGTCGCGCACCACCCAAGTGCCATCCAGGCCGTCGATCCACACCTTGCTGCCGCGCTTGAGACCGGCGCGCAACAGATCGCGCGATACCGCAATCGAATGCTTGTGATCCGCCAGGTCCGCACCCCATGCACCCACGCCCGTCTGCTCGTGAAAACCGCCTTCGGCTGCGCGCACGGTGTAGGCTGTGGCCGTGACCGTGCGATTGTGCATTTCGAAGCGGGGCTGGCAGCCAACACACACGAGTAGTGCGGCGGCCAGTCCAGCCGCGCAAGCAGAATGCACAAGTCGATCACCGATCCGATGATGCATGGCGTGACGATGCAGTGCAGTCGCCGCTGCGTCAAGTGAACCTGAAGGTGTCGGAGTGCTGAGCGAGGAAGTTGAGGCATGATCAAGACTGAGCGGGGCAATGACACACCGGTCGTGATCGCGGGCGGCGGGCCGGCCGGGATGTTCCTCGGCTACCAGTTGGCGCGAGCCAGCATTGCGACCTGTGTGCTGGAGAAGCACGCTGATTTTCTGCGCGATTTTCGCGGTGATACCGTGCATCCGTCGACCCTGGAAATTCTCGAGCAGCTCGGCCTGCTGGACGGCTTCGCCGACTTGCCGCAGCAGCATGTCCGGGAGCTCGGCGTGCGCCTCGGGCAACAATTGCAACCCATCGCAAATTTTCGCGGCTTGCGGCCCTTCGACTATCTCGCGCTGGTGCCGCAGTGGGATCTGCTCGACTTCCTCGCCGCGCGGGCACGGCGATTTCCGGGCTTCGATCTGCGCATGCGCCACGAAGCCATCGACCTCGTCTGGCGCGAGAACAAGGTGGCCGGTGTGCGGGTGCGTTCGCCGCAGGGTGTCGGGCAGATCGACGCCCGCCTGGTGATCGCCTGTGATGGCCGCGGCTCAACGCTGCGCGAGGCCGCCGGCCTGGTCCCCCGGCAGCTTGGCGCGCCGATGGACGTGCTGTGGTTTCGCTTGCCGAAAAACGGGCAGGATCAGGCTGGAGCATTCGGTATCCTGGCTGCTGGCCGCATGATGGTGCTGCTTGACCGCGGGGCCTATTGGCAGGCCGCCTACCTTGTAACCAAGGGCAGTGACGCTGCGCTGAGGCACCGGCCGCTTGCGGAGCTGCGCCAGGCGATTGTCGAGACCGCGCCGTTCCTGGCGGAAGCGGTCAAGGCACTTGCGAGCTGGGATGATGTGAAGACGCTGACCGTCGAGGTCAACCGGCTGGCGACTTGGCACCGGCCCGGGCTGCTGTTGATCGGTGATGCCGCTCATGCGATGTCGCCCGTTGGCGGCGTGGGCATCAATCTGGCGGTGCAGGATGCGGTGGCGGCGGCCAACGTGCTGATTCCGGCCTTGCGCAGCTGCCAGCCAATGGCGTCATCGGTGCTGGAACAGGTGCAGCGCAGGCGCCAGCCACCCGTGCGCCTGATCCAATGCTTGCAATGTGCGGCGCAGAACCGAATCATCCGCCGCGTGCTTGATGCTGAAAGCACGCCGCCCACAATGCCGTGGCTGTTGCGATGCTTGCTGCATTTCCAATGGGTTCGCCGCCTGCCGGCGCGCCTGATCGGCTACGGCTGGCGCCGCGAGCGCGTCGAGTGGCTCTGATGGCATCACCTCAAGCGCCGCGAGGGATTGGCACCGCGAATCCTGCCTCTGCCTGGTGCCGGCATGCGTTGCACAGCACGGCCCCGGGGCTCAGACAATGGCGAGCAGCGCAACCCCCAGCACGATGCGGTAGATCGCGAACGGCGTGAAGCGGTGGTTGCGGATGTAACCCAGCAGCCACTTGACCGCGATGAAGGCGACCAGCAGCGAAACCAGGAAGCCGACCGCGAGAGCGGTCCAGTCCTCGTGGACCGCGTGACCGCTGCGCAGCACCTTCAACAGCTCGTAGCCGCTGGCTGCATACATCGTCGGGATGCCGACCAGAAAAGCAAACTCGGTCGCGGCCGATCGGTTGTTGGTGCCGAACAGCATGGCGGCAAAGATCGTGGCTGCCGAGCGCGAGGTGCCGGGGAAGATGCCGGCCACCATCTGCGCGATGCCGACCAGAATCGCCACCGTCCAGGTGATGCGGCTGTGCTCGGACCGGCGCGCAGCGATCTGCTCGGCGCCGATCATCCAGACACCGCCCAGGATCAGTGCCCAGGCTACCGGCGTGACTGACTCGGGCAGGGTGAATCCCTGCTTGACCGCGATCAGGCCCAGCACCGCCGTGATCAGAAAAGCCAGCAGCAGTTTCAGCAGGTAGTCGCGGTTGTCGGGTTGGCGCCAGCCAGTCAGAAGCTGCCAGATCCGGCGCCAGTAGATCAGGGTCACGGCCAGAATCGCGCCGGCCTGGATGCCGATATTGAACAGATCCGTGCGCGCGCCCAGCCAGCGCTCGGCGATCAGCAGGTGCCCGGTCGAGGAAATCGGCAAAAACTCGGTAATGCCCTCGATGATGCCGAGCGCGATGACGTTGAGCAGGTCGTGCATGCACGGGTCCGGTCCGGTGGCAGTGCCGCAGTGTAGCGGTTTTGCCGTCGGCGCAGGGTTTGCCGGCCGCGTCACACTCGCAAGCCGTCGTGCCTCGTGCGATCATTGCGCCTTTGCCGCTCCCCAACCCATGAGGTTATTCCCATGTCCCCCGAACAAGTCCTGAAACTGATCAAGGACGAGAGCATCGAATTTGTCGACCTGCGCTTTGCCGACATGCTCGGCAAGCTGCACCACATCAGCTACCCCGCACACAGTTTCGACGAGGACGTGTTCGAGGAAGGCAAGATGTTTGACGGCTCCTCGATTGTCGGCTGGAAGGGCATCAACGAGTCGGACATGATCCTCAAGCCCGATCTCGACAGCGCCGTGGTCGACCCGTTCGCCGCCCACCCGCAGCTCAACCTGTTCTGCGACGTGCTTGAGCCCAGCACGATGCAGGCCTATGGTCGCGATCCGCGCTCGATCGCGCGCCGGGCGGAGGCGCACCTCAAGGCCACCGGAATTGCCGACGAGGCTGCCTTCGGTCCCGAACCCGAATTCTTCGTGTTCGATTCGGTGCGCTGGCAGAATGACATGGGTCGGGTGTTCTACGAGCTGGAATCGGAGGAGGCGGCCTGGAGCTCGCGTTACGACTACGAGGGCGGCAACCACGGCCACCGACCCGCAGTGAAGGGTGGCTATTTCCCGGTCAGCCCGGTGGATTCGCTTGGCGATCTGCGTAGCGAGATGTGCAAGGTCTTGGAACAGATTGGCCAGACCGTGGAGGTTCATCACCACGAGGTGGGCAATGCCGGTCAGTGCGAGATCGGTACCCGGTTCAATTCACTGGTGCAGAAGGCCGACGAGTTGCTGAACATGAAGTACGTAATCAAGAACGTGGCCCATGCCAACGGCAAGACCGCCACCTTCATGCCCAAACCGGTGGTTGGCGACAACGGCAGTGGCATGCACGTGCACCAGTCGCTGTCGAAAGACGGCAAGAACCTGTTTGCCGGTGACCTTTATGGCGGTCTGTCGCAAACCGCGCTTTACTACATCGGCGGCATCTTCAAGCATGCCCGCGCGATCAATGCCTTCGCCAACTCCACCACCAACAGCTACAAGCGCCTGGTACCGGGATTCGAGGCACCGGTGATGCTGGCGTATTCGGCGCGCAACCGCTCGGCAAGCTGTCGCATCCCCTTCGTTGCCAGCCCCAAGGGCCGCCGCGTCGAGGTTCGCTTCCCGGATCCGATGCAATCGGGCTACCTGACCTTCACCGCGCTCCTGATGGCCGGCCTGGACGGCATTGTCAACAAGATCGACCCCGGCGCACCGGCCGACAAGGACCTGTACGACCTGCCGCCGGAAGAAGAACGCAACATCCCGCAAGTGGCGTCCAGCCTCGACATGGCACTGGAGGCACTGGATGCCGACCGCGATTTCCTGAAGGCCGGCGACGTGTTCAGCGATGACTTCATTGATGCCTACATCGCGCTCAAGATGCAGGAAGTCACCCGCTATCGCGCGTCCACGCATCCGCTCGAATTCGCCATGTACTACGCGATTTAATGGACGCGAAAGCTTTGCCAGCAAAGCCGCTTGCAATCCGCACCGCCCGAGCCGCGGACCGCGACCGCCTGGTGGAATGGAATGCTGCCATGGCCTTGGAGACCGAGCAGCGCAGCCTGTCGCGGCAAACGCTCGAAGCCGGTGTCGATGCCGTGTTGCATGACGCCGGCAAGGGCTTCTACCTGATCGCCGAGCGCGAGGGCGAGGCACTTGGCGGTTTGCTGATCACCTTTGAATGGAGCGACTGGCGCAATGCGCCGATGTGGTGGTTTCAGAGCGTGTACGTGGAGCCGACAGCGCGCGGCCAGGGCGTTTTTCATGCCCTGTACGAAAGCGTACGCGAGCAGGCCACTGCCGCCGGTGCGGCTGCCTTGCGCCTGTATGTCGAACGTGACAACCAGTTGGCACAAAAGGTGTACGAAGCGCGCGGCATGCGTCACAGCGAGTACTTGATGTATGAGATGGCGCTGTCCTGAACCGAGTCATCCGCTGTGCCGGTGAACTCGACGGGCCGCTGGCGCCGCTTGTTCAGCGACAGCGTGTTCCTGTTTCTGTTGCCGCTGTTGATCAGTGCGTTGCCGTGGCGGGTCGGGTTCGCATTGTTGCGTTGGTTGGCGAAGATGGGCGTGGGCTTTGGCGACGTGGTTCAGGCCGCATGGGTGGAAGCCTCGCGCACCTTGCCGGCGCTGGATCGGAATCATTTCTGCAGCCGTTTCCGCCTGCTGCTGCTGGTCGACCGCTGCGACAGCCTGTTGTGCCTGTTGCGTTCGCGACGCTGGTGGCACAAGCAGGTCGACGTGCACGGCGATGAGTTGACGCGTGTCCCATCAGGCCTGTTGCTCAACAGCCACTGGGGCAGCGGCAACTGGATCTGGCAGCTGCTCAAGGCCAACGGCACGCCAGCATGGTTCGTGGCGCGGCGGGCCGGCGTGGGCGACGTGGGGCGTGGAGTATTGAGCCGCGCCTATCTGGCCTGGCGGGTCTGGGCGCTGCACCTGTCGGATTGCCTGGGGATAATCTACACAGGCGGCAGCTCGGCCAACATACTTGGCACGCTGCGGCGCGGACACAGCGTGCTTGGCATGCTGGATCTGCCGGCGCGACCGGACCAGAGCCATGCCAGTGTCCAGCTGTGTGGGCGCAACGTGCGTTTTCCGGTCGGACTGGCCACCCTGGCGAATCGCGCTGGCGTTGGCTGCAGCATCGTGAGTTGCGGCCTGGACATGGAGAGCGGGCGCCGCAGCCTGCATGTCGAGGTGCTTCCGGCCGAGCTGGGCGTGGATGAGATCATGCGCCGTTACGCTGCCCATCTGGAACGCCGCATTGAGACCAATCCAGCTCAATGGCAGGCGTGGCCGCAGGCGGTACACCTTTTCGATCGCGCCAACCGCGCCTGATCCGGTCAGCGCCATCCTCGTGTCTACGCGGACGAGCGCCCGTACCGCCGGATCCCCTGCGACGCAACTGCCCAGAGTTCCCGCAAGGCCGACAGGCTGAGAGAGAGCAGGTTCACGGCTGTGGATTGTTCACGCTTTGGCCAGCCATTTCACGAGTCGGCTGTTGGCCTATCCAGCGCGCAGCATCAAGTGCGTAGTAGCTCAAGATGGCATCGGCGCCAGCGCGCTTGATGGCCGTCAGCGCTTCCAGTACGCAGGCGCGTTCATCGAGCCAGCCGTTCTGTGCCGCGGCCTTGAGCATCGCGTATTCGCCCGACACCTGGTAGGCGAGTGTCGGCGCGCCGTATTGCTTCTTGACCCGACGCAGCACGTCCAGATAAGGCAGGGCCGGTTTCACCATCACCATGTCGGCGCCCTCGACCAGATCAAGCTCCACCTCACGCAAAGCCTCGTTGCTGTTGCCGATATCCATCTGGTAGGCACGCTTGTCGGCCTTGCCCAGCGCCACGCCCGAGCCAACCGCATCGCGGAACGGACCGTAGAAGCTGGATGCGTATTTGGCCGCGTAGGACAGGATCCGGGTGTGGATGTGGCCTGCCGCCTCCAGTGCGGCACGAATCGCGCCAACCCGACCATCCATCATGTCTGAAGGCGCCACCACGTCGATACCGGCCTCTGCCTGGGCGAGGGCCATCTTCACCAGCGCTTCGACCGTGGGCTCGTTCATCACGTAGCCGGTTGCATCAATCAGGCCGTCCTGTCCGTGGCGGGTATAGGGGTCAAGTGCCACATCACCGATCAGCCCCAACGCCGGGTGTGCCTTTTTCAGCGCGCGAGCGGCCCGGTGCAGCAGATTGTCAGGTTTCCAGGCCTCGGCAGCATCGTCGCTGCGCAGGTCGTCGGGAGGTGCTGGAAACAGCGCCAACGCCGGAATACCGGCGTCCATGCAATCACCAGCCAGTTCCAGCAGCAGATCTATCGACTGGCGCGTCACTCCTGGCATTGAGGGCACCGCCTGTCGTGTATTTTCACCTTCGCACACGAACGCCACCATGATCAGGTCATCAGGCAGCAAGCGGGTTTCGCGGATCAGGCGGCGGGAGAAGTCATCGTGGCGCATGCGGCGCATGCGAGTGGCTGGAAAGCTCATCGGACACTCTGGGTACAAACCGGGCCATATTGTACGCCCGCTGGCACGATGGCGAGCTGACCTGCCACTCCGATCGGGGCGTTCAGCGCGTGTCGATCCGCTACACCAAGTGCTTTGCTGTAGCGGGGATCGAACCCCCGGTTGGCAGCCTCAGCGATTCCTGGGCACAGGAACAGGAACTGGACAACGGCACGATTGCTCCGGCCCATGAACAGCATACTTGACTCGTGGGTCTAGCCCGCATTATTCACCGGGATTCGTAGCGAGCCGGTTCCAGGGTGCGTGCC
>CBFGSA010000030.1:0-25722 GCA_965651365.1 uncultured Rhodanobacteraceae bacterium
CCGGGACCCGCAGTTTTCGTCATCCCGGGGCCGAGCGCAGCGAGGAACCCGGGATCCACTTTCTTGCGCCAGTTTCCGGCAAACAAGTGGATTCCGGATCTCGCTACGCGAGTCCGGAATGACGAACTGGCGGGCCACGGCGTTCCGTGCGCATGGGCCGCGTTTCCGTGCACTGGCGCAGTGACGGCAGCCCCGGACCGCGCTACAGTGTCATCCAGACGCATTGTCCGTAACCCGGAGGCATTTCATGGCCAGCGTAGATTTCACCTCATTTCTGAAACTGATGGCGCACAAGAAGGCGTCGGACCTTTTCATCACTGCCGGTGTGGCGCCGTCGATCAAGGTGCACGGGCGTATCGTGCCGATCACGCAGGAGGCACTGACCCCGCAGCAGGCGCGCGACATGGTGCTGAACGTGATGACGCCGCAGCAGCGCGAGGAGTTTGAAAAAACCCACGAGTGCCAGTTTGCCATCGGCGTGTCCGGTGTCGGCCGCTTTCGTGTGTCTTGCTTCTACCAGCGCAATCACGTCGGCATGGTGCTGCGCCGGATCGAGACCAAGGTGCCGACCTTCGAAGAGCTGAATCTGCCGGCGATCCTCAAGCAGTTGTCGATGACCAAGCGCGGCATCATCATCTTCGTCGGCGCCACCGGTACCGGCAAATCGACCTCGCTGGCGGCCATGGTCGGCTACCGCAACAAGAATTCCACCGGCCACATCATCACCATCGAGGACCCGATCGAATACGTGCACCGCCACGAGGGCTGCATCATCACCCAGCGCGAGCTCGGCATCGACACCGATTCGTGGGACAACGCGCTCAAGAACACGCTGCGGCAGGCGCCCGACGTGATCATGATCGGCGAGGTGCGTACCCGCGAGACCATGGAGCACGCCATCAACTTCTCGGAAACGGGCCATCTGGTGCTGTGTACCCTGCACGCCAACAATGCCAACCAGGCCATGGACCGCATCATCCACTTCTTCAGCGAGGACCGGCGCGAACAGTTGTTCATGGATCTGTCGCTGAATCTGAAGGGCGTGATCGCCCAGCAGCTCATCCCGACCCCGGATGGCAAGGCGCGGCGGGTGGCGATGGAGATCATGCTGGGCACGCCGCTGGTGCAGGACTACATCCGCAAGGGCGAGATCCACAAGCTCAAGGACGTGATGAAGGAATCGACCAACCTGGGCATGCAGACCTTCGACCAGAGCCTGTTCGAGCTCTACCAGGCCGGCGAAATCAGCTACGAGGACGCATTGCGCCACGCCGATTCGGCCAACGAGGTACGCCTGAAGATCAAGCTGGCCCAGGGCGGCGATGCCCACACCCTGTCGCAGGGCCTGGACGGGGTCGATCTGGAAGAAACCGGCGACGAGCACACCATGCGCTTCTGATCATGCGGCAGGAGGGGCACCTGCCCGCGGGCCCCGGTTCAATCCCGTGGTCGCACGTTCGGAGCATTGCAGGAGCCTGCGTGCCGGCGATCTTTTCTGTTGGCCCTCCATGGACCACCGTCAGCAAGCGCAAATTGTTGCCGGCAGGTTACCTATTTCAGCCTGACTTCTGATTCGATGACCAGACCGTGCTTGTCCATGTGTGCATCGAAGCCCAGTTGTTTCATGTCGTCGTAGCTTCTTGCCGCACTTTCGAAGGACTGTTGCATGTTGGCCTGAACCTTGGCGGTGGTGGCGTTGCTGGCCGGCAGTTGCGAAGAAGTCATCGTCTTGCCGGCGGCGCGAATCCACCGCGCAAGGGTCGGACCATCGAAGCGGCTTGACAGCAATTGTCCGGGTTCACCAGTCGCGCCGTTCAGCGCACTGTCGAGCTTGTCCTTCTGGTCCGCGCCGATCCCGACGGCGATGGCGTGATCATTCATGGCCAGCCAGACCGGCTCGCCGGTGAACTGGCTGAGCGATTCGGGCAGGGCTACAGGCCGACCGTCGGGCTTGATGTCGAGTTGGTTCAGAGGCTGCAGCATGGCCTTGGCCATGGCCAGCACGCTCTGCGGATCCTTGAGCGCCAGCACCGCGCGCGCCTCAACCGCGGGCATGCCGTCCTTGGCGGGTGCCTGCAACTGGTCAACCAGCACATGCAGGCCGCGCAGGTTGCCGAACGGCGGAATCGCGGTCTTGGGCATCTGCTGGCCGATCTCGGTGAATGCCTTGTTGAGTCCGCGCAGTGGCTTGCAGGTGAACGGCTTGCTTGCCACGGCATTGGCCTGTGCCATCCAGAAATCGCGGATCGCCGGCAGGGGCAGGGCCAGAGCCACGTTGACTGGCGCAGTGGAATCCGCTTTGCCCAGGCCAGGCAGTGTTGACTTCACCTGATCGAATGCGGCGGTGATATCCGGTGCCAGCTCGATATTCATGCGTTGCGCGGCCTGGTGCGCGTCAAACCGGGTGTAGCCGAAGCTGATTTGCGGCACGCGCGCGGCGATGCGCTTCAGGTCGTCCTGGCAGCCCGGTCCGTTGAATTCGGTGAGTGCCGCCCTGGCCTTGCCGCTGCGGGAAGTGGCAAGCATCGCCTTCAGCAGCGCGTCCTTGCCCGAAGCCAGATCGGCCAGCAGCCGGCCGGTGTCGAGATAGCCGAGCCCCTGCGCCAGATACCCTTGTTCGTCGGCCAGTTTCTCCAGGCGCGACACGACACTGTCCTGCGCGCTCGGCGAGTCGGCACCGACGGCCAGTTTCAACAAGCCGGGCGGCGCATCGGCGGGCAGCAGGGCAATTGCGAACTGGCCATCATGGTGGGCGAATACCATCTGCAGGTTCACCTCGGGCACCGCCGCACGGCGGTAGTCAACCTTGCCGGTACTGCCAGGTTCGAGCGTGATTTCACCCGCCTTGGCCATGCGGTCCACCAATGCCTTGAACTTGGCCGGATCCTTGAGCTGGCCACGAAAAACGGGGCTCAGCCCCAGGCCGTACCAGGCAAAATGGCCGTGCACGTCGATGCCGCTGTCTGCGATCACCTGCTGGAAGGTCTTGCCGTCCATCTCATCGGCCATCGCGTTCATCAGGCCGGCAAGGTGTGGTGCATCGTCCTTCATTTCGTCCGCGGCCTCGCGGAATTGGCGGACCGAGTTGGGCAATTGGGCGTTATTCTTGCTCAGCCACGCATCCAGAACGTCCGGCTTGATGGGTTCCATGTTGGCAAACACGAATGGCGTGTCGGCGGGCACATGGGCGAGCACGGGCTGTTCGGATGTCTTGTCACCGCAGGCGGCAAGCAAGACAAGTACGCTGGCCAATGCCAGCAGGCGAAACAATCGGGACGTTGTCAACATGGAAGTGCTCGTTGCTGGGTTGTCTTTCTATCCTTCAACGGCCAGTGCCCTGCTGCAACAGCCGATGGTCATTCCGGCTCCGGCCATTCAGCGTGCTGTCAGCAATTCGGCCAGCACGGCCATGCGTACGGCCACGCCATTCCGGACCTGGCGCAGGATCTGCGATTGCGGGCCGTCGGCAACCTCGGGCGAGATTTCGATGCCGCGGTTGATCGGCCCCGGATGCAATACCAGGCAATCTGCAGCCGCGCGCCGCAGGCGCGTGCGGTCAAGCCCGAACTTGCGGAAATAGACTTCGGTGTCGGGCACCTGCTCGCTCTGCATGCGCTCGACCTGGAGGCGCAGCATGATGACCGCGTCGACGCCCTCGATGGCTGCATCAAAGTCGCTGTGCCGACTGCAGCCTGGAACCTCGTCCGACTCGGGCAGAAGGTTCTCCGGGCCGCACAGGCGCAGCTCGGTCACGCCCAGGCTCTGCAGGGCGCGGATGTCCGAGCGCGCGACCCGCGAATGGGCGATATCGCCGCAGATGGCGACTTTCAGGCTGGACAGGTCCGGATGCTGCTGGCGAATGGTCAGCACGTCCAGCAGTCCCTGGGTCGGGTGCGCCTGATTGCCGTCACCGGCATTGATCACGGCCACCGGGCTGTGTGCGTGGTGGGCCAGAAAACCTGGCGTGCCGGGGCGCTTGTGGCGCACGATCAGTGCGTCGATCTGCATCGCCTCCAGCGTGTGCAGGGTGTCGATGAGTGTTTCGCCCTTGCTGGTGGATGCGTGCGCGGTGTCGAAGTTGACCACCAGCGCGCCGAGCCGTCGCGCGGCCAGCTCGAACGAGGTGCGGGTGCGGGTGGATGGTTCGAAGAACAGGTTCAGAACCGTGCGCCCGGCCAGCAGATCGCTGTCGGGGCCGTGCGCGATCAGGCTGTCGGCACGGTCGAGAATGCGCGTGAGGGTGGCTGGTTCGAGGTCTTTCAGGCTGACCAGGTGGTGGAAGGCTTCAGTCATGGATGGCTGGAGTCGGGTTGGGAGCAAGGGAAAACCAGGTCTCGAGAATCACGGCTGCGGCCATGGCGTCGAGATCGGCGGCGTGGTGGCGGCGTTTGCTGCCGCTGGAGCGGGCACGGGCGAAACGGCGCGCGGCCTCTTGCGAGGAATGGCGTTCGTCGCACAGGTGGATTGGCGGTTCGAAACGCTCGCCCAGCATGGCGGCGAAGCGGCGCGCGCGGCGGCTCATGGCCTGCTCGCTGCCATCGAGCGCCAGCGGCAGGCCGACAACCAGCCCGGCCGGTTGCCACTCGCGGATCAGGCGCGCCAGAGTATCGGCGTCGGCCTGGCCTTCACGCATCGGCAGGGTCGTCAGCGGCCGGGCATGTCCGGTCAGGCTTTCGCCCACCGCCACGCCGGTCAGTCGGGTGCCCACATCGAATGCAAGATAGCGCGCGACGGCCCCGCTCATGCGTGGCCGACATGCGGGCTCAACTGATGGCTGTCAAAGCCCATCAGGCGTGTGGCCGCCTGCCAGCGCTCATCGACCTCGGTATCAAACAGGATTTGCGTGGTTGCAGAGACCGTGAGCCAGGCGTTGTCGGCCAGCTCCTGCTCCAGTTGACCGGCACTCCAGCCGGCATAACCCAGTGCCAGCAGGGCGTGGCGCGGACCGGTGCCGGCGGCCATCGCCGCCAGGATGTCGCGCGAGGTGGTGATGGCCCAGTGGCCGTCGATGCGGTGGCTCGATTCCCAGTCGCCATCGTCGGCCGGATGCACGATGAAGCCGCGTTCGGGCTGCAGCGGCCCGCCGATCAGAACCGGCACCTGGTCGATGCCTTGGCGTGAATTGTCCAGATCAAGCTGCTCCAGCACCTTGTTGAAGGTGAAGTCCGCAGCCTTGTTGACCACCAGTCCCACGGCCCCGTCCTTGTTGTGCTGACACAACAGGGTGACTCCACGCGCAAAATTGGGATCGCTCATGCCCGGCATGGCCACCAGCAACTGGCCGGACAGCGATGTGAAGGACTTTCCGCTCATGCCGCCATTGTACGGCATCGGCGCACGTCAAAACGCTCAACTTCGCTGTCGGCTCCCGCGTGGCCGTCCTGGCGGTCGAGGTGGAGGAAAGTCCTCCTCTTGCATGGTTTCCGCGTCCGTAAGCAAACAAGCCGGCGTCGTTCCGAGTCCATCCGCGATTTGCTGCAGCGTTTTCAACGTCAGGTTTTGGGCTCTATCGCGTTCTGTGTGGAATCGAGAGATCTCACTACGTGCAGGTCCAGTAGAGATGAAATGGGTGCCCTGGGGCTCAGCCGCGGGTGCGCAGGTTGCCGTTGGGCAGGAATTGCCAGGTGCGGGTGATGTTGAATTCGTCGTAGTCGCCGGCTTTTTTCGGAATGGGCGGAAATGGCGCTGACAGGCGCACGATGCGCAGGGCGGCATCGTCGAGCAGCTTGTGCCCGGAGCTCTGGATTATCTCGGCGGTCTTGACGCTGCCGTCGCGGCGCAGCACCACGGTCAGGATCAGGTCGCCGTGCAGGTTCCGCTTGCGGGCCTGTTCGGGATAGTTGAGGTTGCCGATGCGCTGCACGCGCTCGACCCAGGCCCGCATGTAGGCGGCGTAGGCGTATTCGCGGGTATTGGCACTGAGGTATTTGACCTTGGGCCGCTTGGCGTAGCGCTGTTCCTGTTCGCGCACTTCAGCGGCCAGGCGGGCCATTTCCATCCGTCGCCGGATCTCGACCGGTGAAGGCTTCACGTCGCGATGGATTTGCTGGTGATGGTCGGGTTCGCTCACGACCTTGTGTTTGCTGGATGCCGTGGTGGTCAGAACTTGCGGAGCGGTGGCATCTTGTGCCTGCGGGGAGGATGGATCGAGGCGGTGCGGTGCGTCGCCAGCATCCTGTTTGACCAGATTGCTTGACGCGCGCTCCGAAGGCCGATGCGGCTTGTCGCTGTTGCCGCCACCGCGGTTGTCGGCCTGGGCCAGGAAATCGGCCTTGTCGGGCTTTTCGCGGTTGGCGGTCTGCACCAGGGTCACATCCAGCGAGGGCAGGGCGGGGCGCGGCAGCGGAAAGTCGAAGGTGATGCCGAGGATCAGCACGCCATGCACGATCAGCGAAAACAGCGCCGTCACACCGAGCTTGTCGGCGCTGGATGCAACCGGGGCGGCAAAGGCGTCGTTCACTTGTTCTCGATCACGTCAAACAGCATGCCGGCGATATTAAGGCCAAACTGGGCATCGAGTTCGCGCATGCAGGTCGGCGATGTGACGTTGATCTCGGTCAGCCAGTCGCCGATCACGTCCAGACCCACCAGCAGCAGGCCGCGACGCTTGAGCTCGGGGCCGACGATGGCCGCAATTTCGCGATCGCGTTCGCTGAGCGGCTGACCGATCCCGCGGCCACCGGCGGCCAGGTTGCCGCGAAAATCGGTGCCCTGCGGCATGCGTGCCAGGGCGTAGGGGACCGGCTCGCCGTCGATCATCAGGATGCGCTTGTCGCCCTGGGCGATTTCCGGCAGGTATTTCTGCGCCAGCACAAAATGGCCGTTGCGCCCGATGATGGTCTCGATGATGGAATTGAGGTTGGGGTCACCGGCGTGGCTGCGGAAAATGCCCTGGCCGCCCATGCCGTCCAGCGGCTTGAGCACAACTTCGCCGATTTCGTCGACAAACTGACGTATGGCGTCAGGATCGCGCGCAACCCGGCTCGGCGCACAGCACTCGGGGAACTGAAGTGCGAACAGTTTCTCGTTGCAGTCGCGCAAGGCCTGCGGATTGTTGACCACGCGGCTGCCGGCTTGCCGGGCCAGCTCCAGGATGCGCGTGTCATGGACAAAATTGCTGTCCACCGGCGGGTCCTTGCGCTCGAAGATCAGCGGCATCTCGTCCAGTGAGCGCCACTCGACGCCGAGCCGGTCGAACCAGTGTTCGTTGTCATCGTGTACCCGCACTTCGCTGGCGCGCACCCAGGGGCGGCCATCGCGCAGCGCCAGGTCGCCCGGCACGGCGACATGCAGTCGATAGCCGCGCCGTTGCGCCTCCAGCAGCAGCGCCAGCGAGGTATCTTTGGCCGGATGGATCGATTCGATCGGATCCATCAGCATGAGCAGCGATTCAGACATGGTCAATTCCAGATGGCGGACTGCGCCTTGCTGGCGCGCCACACCTGCATTTTGCGTGCTTGTGCGAGCGCTTTCCAGTCAGGAACTTGGCGACGTAACTTGACATTTTAGATAAACACTGGTTAAACATCGAGTACACTGTTGCGGTGTCGGTGGCGCGAGCCCCGGCAGATGACCGCAACAGCAATGATGGGCACGAATCTTGCATGCAGTCTGCATAGAAGTGTCTGATGGTCTTGGCCGTTGAAAAGCAAACCCGGGGACAGATGGTGGAACAAACAGCTCAGAATGCCAGCCTGGCGGGCCTGCGCGTCATGGTGATCGACGATTCGAAAACGATCCGTCGCACCGCCGAGACCCTGCTGCGCAAGGAGGGTTGTGACGTGGCGACCGCCGTGGACGGCTTCGAGGCCTTGTCGAAGATATCCGACCTGCAGCCGCAGATCATCTTTGTCGACATCATGATGCCGCGCCTGGATGGCTACCAGACCTGCGCCCTGATCAAGAACAACCAGCAGTACAAGGCAACGCCGGTGATCATGCTCAGTTCCAAGGATGGCCTGTTCGACAAGGCGCGCGGCCGTATCGTCGGCTCGCAGCAGTATCTGACCAAACCGTTCACGCGCGAGGAGCTGCTCGGCGCCATTCGCAGTCACGTGTCGGCATGAATCGCCGGTCCCACTGAAATTTCAGGTTTACCTCATGGCACATATTGTAATCGTTGATGACTCACCGACCGACGTGAAGGTATTGACCACCTTGCTGGAAAATGCCGGCCACAAGGTGTCCAGCGCCGGTGACGCCGACCAGGGCATTGCGCTGGTGCGCGAGCAGAAACCGGACCTGGTGCTGATGGACGTGATCATGCCAGGCACCAACGGCTTTCAGGCTACGCGCACACTGAGCAAGGACCCGGACACCGCGACCATTCCCGTGGTGATCGTGACTACCAAGTCGATGGAGACGGATCGCGTGTGGGGCATGCGCCAGGGTGCGCGGGCCTTTCTCACCAAGCCGGTGTCCGGCGAGGAGTTGCTGGACAGCATCAACAAGCAACTGAACGGCTGATTCGAACATGACCCCTACCGAGCTCGCCCATTCACACTCCCCGTTCGCGGTCCTGGCCGACTACGAGCGGCGCAGTCTCGAGCACGAGGCGGGTGCGCCCGAGGAGATCGAGGCCAGCGGATTGTGGCGCGGCATCGGCTATCGCCTCGGTGAGCGCCGTTTTCTGAGCAGCATCAACGAAATTGCCGAATTGCTGGTGATGCCGACCCTGACCCTGGTGCCGGGTACCCGGGCCTGGGTGCTGGGCATTGCCAATGTGCGCGGCAACCTGGTGCCGGTGGTGGATCTGAACCAGTTTCTGTACGCCCGCAAGACCCAGCTGACCAATCGCAGCCGGATCCTGCTGGTACATCAACCAGGTGCCGCGCTGGGCCTGCTGGTGGATGAGGTGCTCGGGCAACGCAGTCTGAGTGAAGAGCAATTGAACGAGCTTGATGAAGAGCAAGAAGAGCCGCTGCAGGATTATGTGGTCGGCACGATCCAATTGGGGGACCAGCATTGGGCGGTGTTCAGCATGACCGACCTGATCAAGGCAGGCCCATTCCAGCAAGCGGCGGTCTGATCCGGCGCATTCGAAGTACATGAGGTGAATCATGAGTACGACAGGGGCACAAGGTAAGGAACGCACCAGCAGCTACGCCTGGTTGGTGGTCTTGCTTCTGGTGGCGATCATCTTCGCTGCCGTCGACTTCTTCTATCTGAACAGCGCCAACGCCGAGGATCGCCAGGCATCAACCCTGGCCGCGCAGATCCAGGTGTCGTCGCAGCAGAATGCGAAGTTCGCACTGGAGGCGGCCGGCGGCAACGTCGACTCCTTTGCCGAACTGTCGAATACCAGTGACGCCATTTCCACGGCGGTCAAGCGCCTGCAAAACGGTGATCCGTCCACCGGCATGCCTTCCTACGGCGACAAGGGCGGCAAGGTGGGCCAGGCGGTTTCCCGACTGTCCGGTGCGTGGAACCAGTTGCAGGGCGAGGTTGGCAAGATTCTGGCCAACAAGGAGACGGTGATCGACTCCTCGCAGCGCGTGGACGCCTTCGCGCGCCAGATCGGCATCCTCAACTCGCGCATGGATCAGGTGGTCAACATTCTGCTGCAGGGCGGATCGGCAGCCCAGGTGTTCAATGCCTCGCGCCAAAGCCTGCTCGGTGACCGCATGTTGCGCCGCGTGCAGACCATCGTGCAGGGCGGCGATGACGCGGCTGCGGCAGCGGACGGCCTCAACCGCGACGCCGAGCTGTACGGCGCCGTGCTGAACGGCCTGCTGGAAGGCAACCCCAGCCTCAACATCCGTCCGATCCAGAATCGCAATGCGCAGGAAATCCTCCAGGGCATCCACGACACCTGGAACCAGATGATCACGCCGACCAAGCCCGGCGTCGAAAGCAACGCCGATGCGGCCGCGACCGACGGTGCCGCGCCGGCCAATGCCGGGTCGGTTGCCGCTGCCGGCTCGGTGGCAGCGGCAGCCAGCGCCGCGGCCAACGATCAGGCCGCGTCGGCCGGGTCCGAGGTCAAGCGGGTCAGCTTCGAGGGTGCTGTGCCGGCGCTGCTGGATGCCGCACCGACCCTGCAATCGGTCAAGTACGCCGCCACCCAGGCCTCGCTGGATTCACAGAACGTGCTGCTGCGCGCCAACGAAGTCTCCAGCGCAGTCGATGACCTGCCCGGTTCGCGCCTGTTCCCGAACGTGTGGTGGGGCCTGCTGGCTGCCGTCGCCGCTGCCGCCTTCGCCATCTTGCTGGTGTTGGCCCTGGTGCGTGACCAGCGTCGCCGCTACCAGGTTACCGCCGAGCTGAACCAGCGCAACCAGGAGGCCATTCTGCGCCTGCTGGACGAGATGGGCTCGCTGGCCGAAGGCGACCTGACCGTGAAGGCGACCGTGACCGAGGACATCACCGGCGCCATCGCCGACTCGGTGAACTTCGCGGTCGAGGCGCTGCGCTCCCTGGTGACCACCATCAACGAAACGGCGGTGCAGGTATCGGCCGCGGCCCAGGAGACCCAGGCCACCGCCATGAACCTGGCCGATGCCGCGCAGCACCAGGCGCGCCAGATCACCACCGCATCGGCGGCCATCAACGAAATGGCGACCTCCATTGACGGCGTGTCGAAGAACTCGGCCGAGAGCGCCGAGGTGGCCCAGCGCTCGGTGGAAATCGCCTCCAAGGGCGCCGGTATCGTGCGTCAGACAATTGAAGGCATGGACTCGATTCGCGACCAGATCCAGGAGACCTCGAAACGGATCAAGCGGCTGGGTGAATCGTCGCAGGAGATCGGCTCGATCGTGGAACTGATCAACGACATTGCCGAGCAGACCAACATTCTGTCGCTGAACGCTGCCATTCAGGCCGCATCGGCCGGCGAGGCCGGTCGCGGTTTCGCGGTCGTGGCCGACGAAGTGCAGCGCCTGGCGGAACGCTCGGCCAACGCGACCAAGCGAATCGAGACCCTGGTGCAGACGATTCAGTCCGACACCAACGAGGCGGTCAGCTCGATGGAACAGACCACCACCGAGGTGGTCAACGGCGCCCGTCTGGCCGAGGACGCCGGTACCGCACTGGGCGAGATCGAAAAGGTGTCGAGCGACCTGGCCGGCCTGATTCGGAACATTTCCGCATCGGCCAAGCAGCAGTCGGCGGCCGCCACCAACATTTCCGACACCATGAACGTGATTCAGGAAATTACCTCGCAGACTTCGGTCGGCGCCAGCCAGACTGCCGAGTCGATCGGCAACCTGGCCGGACTGGCCGGCGACCTGCGACGGTCGGTGGCCGACTTCAAGCTGCCGGGAGACTGATCCGGTCGCCGGGCCGGATTGCACGATGGCGTCCGCGGCTTTTGATTGCCGCGTGGCAGGGGAAGCCACCGAATGAGCGGTGGCCCAGGGATAACAGCAGGTTGCGCGCATGAATGCTGACAACAACACAGACTTCACCACCCTGAGCTGGGTCAAGCGCGAGCTGGACGAGACGCTGGGCCAGGCACGCCAGGCGCTGGAAGCCTACGTGGATGATCCCGGCGACGAGCAGTTGATGCGTGATTGCACCCGGTGCCTGCACCAGGTGCACGGCACCTTGCGCATGGTCGAAATGTACGGCGCGGCCATGGTGGTCGAGGAGATGGAATCGCTGGCCGATGCGGTCATCGACGGCAAGGTCGAAGATCCCAACGAAGCCTACGGCGTGCTGATGCGCGGCATGGTGCAGACGCCCGATTATCTGGAGCGTGTGCAGAGCGGCCATCGCGATATTCCGGTGGTGCTTCTGCCGCTTCTGAACGACCTGCGTGCGGCGCGCGGCGAGCGCAAGCTCAGCGAAGCGGTGCTGTTTGCGCCAAACCTGAATGCCGATCTGCCCGATGATGCGCCGGGCGCGGAAGTCCCGCTGACCCAGGACGCGCAGCGCCAGCAGGTCACTGCGCTGCGCGCCCAGTTCCAGGTGCCGTTGCTGGCCTGGATGCGCAATCCCGACGACACCTCGAAACTGGCGACCCTGCGCTCGATGCTGGACCAGATTGCCCAAACCTGCCACAGCACCACGGGTCGCCGTTTGTGGTGGATTGCCGGCGGTGTGCTGGAAGGGCTGGAGAACAACCAGCTCGATGAACAGCGTGGCGATCTGCGGCCTCTGGTCGGTCGCGTCGATCGCGCCATCAAGCAGCTTGTCGACGGCGGCGAAATGGCGCTGGCCAAGGGCGATGCCGAAGACCTGGCGCGCCAGATGCTGTACCACGTGGCGCAGTCCAGCAGCGAAAGCGGAAGGCTGGGTGCGCTGCGCAAGACCTATTCGCTCAGCGATGCGGTCCCCGATGCTGCCGAAGTCGAGCACGCGCAAAGCGCGATGAGCGGCCACAACCGCGCGCTGCTGGATACCGTTTCCGGCGCGATCAAGGAAGACCTGCTGCGGGTCAAGGACGCACTCGACATCTTCTTGCGCAAGCCCGACGCCGCCGCCGCCGAGCTGGAGCCGCAGGTGGAAGTGCTCGACCGCGTGTCCGATACCCTGGGCATGCTCGGTCTGCCGGTTCCCAGCCGCGTCATCGACGAACAGCACCAGTTGATGCAGAGCATCGTCGACGGCAGCCATGTGCATGATGAAAGCACATTGCTGGACATCGCCGGCGCGCTGCTCTACGTCGAATCGTCACTGGACGACCATATCGAAAATCTGGGCACACAGGCGGCGATCCCGGCTGCAGGCGAGGGCATTGACGAACCGCTCACGGCCGAGGCGCGCCGCGTTCACGATGCCCTGATGTCCGAGGCGGCGGTCAACCTGGGCAAGGTCAAGAACGACATCACCGCCTTCATCGAGACCCCGTGGGATCACCGCGAAGTTGCACAGATTCCGCAACTGCTGGAAGAGATCGGCGGTGCGATGCGGATGCTGGATGTGCAGCGACCGGCCGATCTGCTCAACGGCATCAGTCGCTTCGTGCACAACGAGCTGATCGTCGACCGGCGCGTGCCCACTGCCGAACAGATGGAAAAGCTGGCCGATGCGCTGGCCTCGTTCGAATACTACCTGGAGGCGGCGCGCGAGCACCGTGCGGGCCGCGAGCGGATTCTGGATGTCACCCAGCAGAGCCTGGCTGCCATCGGCTACTGGCCGGTACCCGCATTGCGTCAGCCGGCCGAACCGGTGGCCGACGAGCTGGACGAGTCGGTCAGCATCGCCCATGGCGAGAGCCTGGAAGATCTGGTGGTTGGCGAGCAGCCCGATACCGCACCCGCCGACCACAACGTGGACGGCTTGCGCCTGACCGAAACGCAAGCCACGGCGCCGCCGGAAGGTGACGCCGAGCAGGACTGGATCGAAATCGAGGAACAGATCGAGGAGGAAGTGCCGGTCGAGGACGATGCCGTGGAAGGCGGCTTCCAGGCGGTGTCCGACGAGATCGACGAGGACATCCGCGAGGTCTTCGTCGAGGAGTTCGAGGAAGAAATTGCCGGACTCGACGCGCGCGTGATGGCCTGGAAGCTCGACACCAGCGACATGTCCGAGCTGAAGAACATCCGCCGCACCTTCCATACGCTCAAGGGCTCCGGTCGCCTGGTTGGCGCACTTGGCGTCGGCGAGTTCAGCTGGAAGGTCGAGAACATGCTCAATCGTGTACTCGACAACACCATCGAGCCCAGCGACGAGGTGCTGGCGCTGCTCGATCACGCGGTTGCGGCATTGCCGGACCTGCTGGGGCGCCTCAAGGGCGAGCCTGCCGGCAACGCCCCGATCAGCGCCATCATGAAGACAGCCGACAAGCTGGCCGAGGGCGAGTCGGCCCGCGTCGAAGACATCAAGCCCAGCGGCACTCGCACCGTGGTGCGCACCGTCAAGCGCCGCGTGCCGCGCCCGGCACCGGAAGTGCCAACCGACACGCTCGGCGAGATGGGCCTGCAGGCGGAAACCGAAGGCAGCGCAGCCGAACCGGTCGAAGAGATCGAACGAGCGGAGGCGTCCCTGCCCGCGCCGGTGCTGCCGCCCATCGATCCGGTATTGCTGGACATCCTGCGCAGCGAAGTGGAGCAGCATGTCGGCGTGATGCGCGAATTCTGCGCCGAGCATGCCGACGCCGAATCCCCGGTCCGCGTGCGCGAAAAACTTCTGCGTTCGGTACACACGCTGAGCGGTGCCGTGGCCATGGTCGACATCCCGGTGCTGGTGCGGATCCTGGCGCCGCTGGAAAGTTACCTGAAGCGCCTGCGCGCGCACGAGTCGGAATTGCCGCAGCTCGGCCTGGAGGTGCTGTCCGAGAGTGCGCAAACGGTCGAAGAAGTGATGCGTCAGTTCGACAGCGACGCTCCGAAACTGCCGGAATGCGATGGCCTGGTGGCGCGCATCAGCAGCTTGCGCGACAGCCTGCCCGAACCACCCATGGCGCATCCGCTGTTTGACGAGCTTGTCGAGGAAGCGGCTTCCGACGTGCACGATGCAAGCGAGGAAGCGGCCGGCCCGTCCGCGCCTGAAATCGAAGCTGTCGACTTGTCCGCGCACAGCGGCGAGGTGGCTGCACCGACTGATGCAGGTGCTGCCGATGAAGTCGAGAATGCGGACGACGACGGGCATGAGTGGTTGCGGCGCGAAATTGAGGATGCCGCGCTGGACCTGCCCGATTCCGGGGATGCCGAATCCGGTGCCGAGCCGGCCCGTGAAGCCGACGAGTCCGCGCAGAGCGTCACGGCGTTCGATGCCGATGCCACGTTTGGATCGGAAAGCGTCCCGCTCGACGACAGCAGCGACGAGGCAGCGCCGGGGCCGGAATTCGAGACTGCCTCCGACGAGCAGGATCTGGACGAAGCAATGGCGGCGCAGGATACGCCTGTGGAAGACCAGGTCGAGCCGGAAATTGCGAACGAACCCGAAGCCGAGCCTGCTGCCGAGGCATTCGCCGAAGCCGGCGAGGATGTGCCTGCCGAAAGCGGGCTCGAAGCGGAAGCTGAACTCGAAGCCGAGCCAGAACCGCAGCCCGATGCCATTCCCGAGGCGGCAGCCGCTGCCGCGCCGACCATCCGCTTCCCGGACGACCCGCAACCCGACACCGCACTGGATATTCCAGACCTGGACGCCGATCTGCTGGAGATCTTCGTGCAGGAAGCCAGCGAAATCCTGGATGAGGCCGAAGGCACCATGGCATCGCTGCGCGATCGTCCAAGCGATCAGGCGCCGCTAGCCAGCCTGCAACGCGATCTGCATACCCTCAAGGGCGGTGCGCGCATGGCCAGCCTGGCACCGATCGGCGATCTCGGGCACACCATGGAATCCCTTCTGGAGGCCATGGCTGACGGGCAGTGCGAGGTCACACCGGAAACCATCGAGGCCCTGGAACACGGCTTCGACCTGCTGCACCGGATGGTGCAACGGGTTCGCAACGGCATGGCCGTGGCCACACCGCACAACGCCATCGACTACCTCCTGGCCCTGCTCAAGGGCGACACCGTGGAAGCCGCAGAGGATACCGTCCCTGCGACCGAGTCAACAGCGCCAAGCGAAGTCGACGCCGAAGCTGAAGCTGCACCGGTGCCGAAGAAGGCGCCACGGCCGCGCCCGAGCGTGGAGCGCACCCCGGCGGTCGCCGAAGCACGCGCACCGCAGGAAATGATCCGCGTGCGTTCGGACCTGCTCGACTCGCTGGTCAATGCGGCCGGCGAAGTGTCGATTTATCGCGCGCGCCTGGAAGAGCAGATTTCCACCTTCCGCTTCAACCTGGTCGAGTTCGACCAGACCACCAACCGTCTGCGCGAACAGTTGCGCAAGATGGAGATCGAGACCGAGGCACAGATCATCGCGCGCTACCAGCGCGAGCAGGAGGAAGCCGGAGAGAGCGGCTTCGACCCGCTCGAACTGGACCGCTTCTCGCAGTTGCAGCAGTATTCGCGGGCTCTGGCCGAGTCGGTGTCCGACCTGATGTCCATTCAGGGGCTGCTGGACGATCTGACGCGCCAGTCGGAAACCCTGCTGTTGCAGCAGTCGCGCGTGAGCTCCGACTTGCAGGAAGGCCTGATGCGTACCCGCATGGTGCCCTTCGATTCGCTGGTGCCGAGTCTGCGCCGCACCCTGCGCCAGGCTGCACAGGAAACCGGCAAGCGGGCGCAACTGCACATCTCCGGGGCCCAGGGCGAAATGGATCGCAACCTGCTGGAACGCGTCAAGGCGCCATTCGAGCACATGCTGCGCAATGCCATGGCGCACGGCATCGAGAGCGTCGAGGAGCGCCGCCGGCTGGGCAAGCCGGCCGAAGGCAACGTCAACATCGCGGTCAGCCGTGACGCCACCGAGGTTGTCATCACGGTCAGCGATGACGGTGCCGGCATCAACCTCGATGCCGTGCGGGCCAAGGCCATCGAGCGCGGTCTGATGAAGGCGGACGCCCAGCTCAGTCATCGCGACATCTATGCCTTCATGCTGGAAACCGGCTTCTCGACCGCCGCCGAAGTCACCAAGCTGGCCGGGCGCGGTGTGGGCCTGGACGTGGTGGCCAGCGAGATCAAGCAGCTTGGCGGCACCCTGGCGATCGACTCCGAACGCGGCAAGGGCACCACCTTCACGATCCGGCTGCCGTTCACGCTGGCGGTGACCCAGGCCATTCTGATCAGCATCGGCGAGCACATCTTTGCCGTGCCCATGACCTCGATCCAGGGTGTGGCGCGCATTGCCGGCGAAGACCTGCGCCAGCGGCTGGAAGACTCCGAGTCGGAATACATTTACGCCGGCGAAGGCTACCGCCTGTACGATCTGGCCAGCCTGCTGGACATGCCGACCCCGCAATTGTCCGACGAGGCTCAGGTGCCCATGCTGATGACGCGGACCGGCGACCAGCGTGCGGCCGTGCGCATCGACAATGTGGTCGGTTCTCGCGAAATCGTGGTCAAGCCGGTCGGCCCGCAGGTCAGTTCGGTGCCCGGCATCTTCGGCGCCACCATCATGGGTGACGGCTCGGTGGTGATGATTCTCGACCTGGCGCCACTGGTCCGGCGCCATGTTGCCCTGCGCCAGGATCTGGAAGGTGCCGACATCCAGGTGCTGCGCCCGGCCGAAGTCGAGCAGGCCGAGCGCATCCGGCCACTGATCATGGTGGTGGACGATTCCATCACCATGCGCAAGGTCACCACCCGCACGCTGGAGCGCAACGAACTGGACGTGCTCACCGCCAAGGACGGTCTGGATGCGGTCGAAAAGCTGCAGGAACACGTGCCCGATCTGATGTTGCTGGACATCGAGATGCCGCGTATGGACGGCTACGAGCTGGCAACCTACATGCGCAACGATCCGCGCCTGAAGGACGTGCCGATCATCATGGTCACCTCGCGTACCGGCGAGAAGCATCGCCAGCGCGCGCTGGAGCTGGGCGTCAAGCGCTATCTCGGCAAGCCGTATCAGGAAGCCGATCTGCTGAGCAACATTACCGAAGCCCTGGCTGATCGTGTCTGACAGCATGCAAAAATCCGTCCCCGTCGCGCTGGTGTATGGCGAGTCCGAATCCAGCCAGGGTCTGCGCGATGCGCTGGGCCAGATTGGCGCCGAGGTCGTGTGCGACATCGATGTTGACGGTTTCAATGTCGACAGTCTCGGTGCCAGCGGCGCGGGTGTGGTCCTGATCAGCCTTGACGGCGTGATCGAGACGCGCCTGGACGAGATCTACGGTGCGCTCGATGAAGACCGCTACCGGGTCATGTTTGATGATCCGGAGATCAGCAACAGCCTGGATGGCTGGGAGCAAGCGCGCTGGCAGCGGCACCTGGCCGCCAAGCTGCGCGACATCGCCGACTGGGATCCGCCGCGGCCTGACGATGCGAAGCCCGTACAGGTGGCGGCCAACCAGCCAGCCGACGCTCCCGCCGAGGGCGAACACGCGGCCCAGCCTGAATGGATGGAGGAGGCCCTGTCGGTACTCGGCGGCAGTGACACGCTGGCCGAGGCTGCGGGTACGGAGCAGGTACCGGAAGATGCCGGCGCCGTCGCACAAGACAGTGCCCAACTGACAGAAGGCATTGACTTGGTGGAGGGTGTCGATGAACAGGCGGCCGAGCCGGCCGCATCACAGCCTGCCGATCCGTTCGATTTCGAGCTGCCCGACAACGGCAACGCCCCAGAGTCACCACCACCACAGCCCGCGCTGGAATCCGATTCCAGCCCAGCGCTGGAGGCCGTACCCGACCCTGCATCACCGACCGAAACCGCACCCGAACCGGATGCCGAAGACTTTGACGAACTGGCGGCGCAACTGGATGCGCTGGCCGATGCCGAAGACCCCCTGGCCGCGCTGTCGGCGCTGGCGGGCGACGGTGAGACTGAAGCGGCAGCCGGGGCAGAGGACGTCGATCCACTGGATGTCGCGAGCAGCGACGACCTGCCCGAACCAGGCATCATGGCAGCTGACGCATTCCCGGATGGTGAGCCGGGATCGCAGCCTGAGCCAGCCGAAAACACAGAAATGCCTGCGGGTCCGGACGATGATGACAGCGAGGATCCGGACTGGGCTGCGCTTGAAGCCGAGCTCAATGCTGCCTTCGACAGTGACACCATGGGCGCCATCGACGCCGCAGTCGGCACCGGTGAGTCGGCGTTGGCCGCGACGGATGAAGTCCCCGGCGACGGGACAGATGAAAGCCGGGCAGGCGAGTTCTCCTTGGACGCTGAAGCATCAACGTCGCCGGCTGCAGATGCCGAATCGTCATCTGCCGCGAATGTCGCGGCCAAGGTCGAGGCCGAGGCCGAACCGGAAGCGCCACCTGCCGTGGATGCGGAGAGCGCGGCCACCCAGACGGACGATGCGGCGAGCGACAGCGGCCCGGAATTGCCTGATGCCTCGTTGTGGGCGCTGGTCGACGATGAACCCCTGGCGCAAGAGCAGGACGACGCATCCGCCACGCCGGAGCCCGAAGCCGAGCCTGCTGTGGCGCAAGACGAAACCCGCGATTCGGAAGCCGCACCGGACGAGGTCGCCGACGAAGGTTTCAAGCTGGAACTGGTGGACCCCATTGACTACCTGAAGCCGGAAGCGCCACCCGAAGATATCAGTACCGAACTGTTCAACATGCCCTCGCTGATGCCGATGGCCGAAGCGGTGGCGCACCGCACGGGCGAGGATGCCGATGCCCCGCGCGACACGCGCTCGCCCGTGGAGCGGGTCGTCGTGCTGGCCGCATCGATTGGTGGACCCGACGCCGTGCGCGAGTTTCTGTCGCATCTGCCCCAGCAACTGCCGGCCACGGTGCTTCTGGTGCAGCACCTGGGCAGCGAGTTTGTTGACCTGATGGTCAGCCAGCTGGCCAAATCCAGCGCCTTGCCAGTGCGCATACCCGGTCGCGCCGAGCATGCCGTGCACGGCGAAGTGCTGATCGTGCCCAGTGGCAGCGCAGTCGAGCTCGGTACTGACGGCCAGCTTGTCCTGAAGGTGGTCGAAGGCGCGACCGCCAACGATCCGTCGATCAAGCGCACATTGACCATGGCTGCCGAAAACTTCGGCGCCGACGCCACCGCAATCATCTTCTCCGGCATGGCTGCCGGAGTTGCCGAGGGTGCAACGGAGATTTCCTCACGCGGTGGAGAGATCTGGGTCCAGGACCCCGACAGCTGCGTGGTCAGCAAGATGGTCGACGAGGTGATTGAAGCCGGGGTGTCCCGCTTCATCGGCAACCCGGAAGCCCTGGCGCAGAAGCTGGTGGCCCATTTGCAGGAGACAGCAGGCAATGCCCCAGACCAGTGAAGACATACGAGGCGTTCTGATCCAGGTCAGCGGCGGCAAGGTTCTGCTGCCCAACGCCACGGTGTCCGAAGTCATTACCTTGCCCGAGCCGCAGCCGGTGGATAACGCACCGGACTGGCTGCGCGGGCGCATTCCCTGGCGCGGCTGGCGGCTGCCGCTGTTCTCGTTCAGTGTGCTTACGGGCATCGCCGAGCTGGAGCCGGCCGAAACCGCGCGCGTCAGTGTGCTCAAGGCACTGGGCGGGCACAAGCGGGTCCCGTTCATGGCGATGCTGGCACAGGGATTCCCGCGACTGACCACCTTGAATCCCGACATCATCGTTGCGCTTGAAGACGAGGAGGAACTGCCCCCGTGTGTCCTGTCCCGCGTCAGCATTCGTGACGACATCGCCATGATTCCCGACATGGAGATGATCGAGGACCGGGTTGCAGAAGCCCTTGAACTGGGTGCGGAATCCGGCGTCAGCGCCTGAGACCTCCGCGACCGGCGGAACAAGCCCGGACCGCAGTGGCTGACTCGGGGTCAGCTTTCGGATTGTCCAATTCCGGATTGGCTACCCATCCCCATGCGCTGCCTGCAGCGCGGCCAGCGCCGCCAGGCCTGCGGTTTCGGTGCGCAGGATGCGCGGACCCAGGCTCAGGCCGCTGAATCCCGACTGCCGCAGGCACTCGCCGTCGGCGGACGAGAAACCGCCTTCCGGCCCGACCGCGAGCACGATACGGTCTGCGCAGGACGCGAGATCTGCAATGCGCTGATGGGCTTCCGGCAACAGTGCCAGGCGCAACGCAGCATCGTCGTGCAGCGACATTGTCCATTCGGGCAGACTTTGCACCGGTGCAAGTTGCGGTATCCGGCTGCGCCCGCACTGCTCGCAGGCACCAATGGCCACGGCTTGCCAGTGTGGAAGGCGCTTGGCCGCTCTTGCACTGTCAAGGCGCACGGTGGCGCGCTCGGTGGCCAGCGGCACGATCGCATGCACACCCAGTTCAACCGCCTTCTGGATCACCAGGTCCATCTTGTTGCCACTGACCAGCGCCTGGGCCAGGGTGATCTTGAGCGGGCTTTCCAGGGTGTTCTCCTCGCCCCGTTCAATGCGCGCGACGGCAGCACGCCGGTCGCAGCGGGCCAGACGCGCCAGGTAGTCGCGTCCGTCGCCGTTGAACAGCACCAGCGGGTCACCGGCGCGCATGCGCAGCACGCGCGCCACATGCTCGGTGGCCCGTGCATCGAGCTCAAGCTCGCTGCCGACAATGAGTGCCTGTGGTGTGTGGATGCGGGTCTGGCGCAAGGCGGTGGGAACCGGGTAGCGTTGTTACACTGATTGTACGACCTCAATGGAGCATCCCGATGGGACAGGTAATCCGACTCGACAATGATCGTGGCAGCAGGATCAGCGGCTGGCTGTGCGAAGCCGAAGGTGAGCCCAGGGGCAGCGTGGTGATTGTCCAGGAGATTTTCGGCGTCAACGCGCATATCCGCGCCGTTACCGAGCGCTTCGCCCGGGCCGGCTACACGTCGCTTGCGCCGGCCTTTTTCGATCATGTCGAAACGGGCGTGGAACTGGGCTACGACAAGGCGGGTTTTGCGCGTGGCCGCGAACTGGCCTTGAAGCTCGACATGGACGATGCGGTGTCCGACGTGCGCGCCGCGGCGCGCGCCATCGCATCGGCCGGCAAGGCCGCTGTGGTCGGCTATTGCTGGGGCGGTACAACCGCCTTTGTAGCGGGCATGCGGCTCGAAATTCCGGCCGTCAGTTTCTACGGTTCCCGCAACGTCAACTACATGGACGAATCTGCCACTGCCCCGCAGCAATTCCACTTCGGCGAGCGCGACAAGTCGATCCCACCCGAAGTGATCGAGCGCCATCGCCAGACCTATCCCGACGCCGAGATCTACACCTACCCCGCCGGCCACGGCTTCAACTGCGACCTGCGCCCGGACTACGACGCCGAAAGCGCCAGCCTGGCCTGGCGCCGTACCCTGGATTTCCTGTTACGTTACCTGTAGCGACGATTGCCTCTACGCGCTCAAGCGGGTTGCGGGTTCCCCTGATACTTTGCGGATCGCCGCAAGAAAATGACGCACCACTTGCTTCAAAAGAATGGGGTCAGGTTCTGAGGTTTCCCCACGAAATCAAGCTGGAGCTCGTGCTTGCTGCTTTGAGTGCTGCGGACAACCTGGCCCTTGGGGTTACGATGTTTGCGGTTCCTGGCATTCTTTCGGTGGATCACAACGCGACACGTCCACGGCGTGGCGCGTGCAGTATCCATCTGCCCCATGTCCCGTGTGCCTTTGCCATCGAGCAGCTCGTACAGTGCTCGGGAAGGCACCCAAGCGTCCTTCTCATCCACGTCGGCAGGCTTGACCAGCGTGCGATGTCGAAGTCGCCCCACCCAGTGCCAACCGAGCTTGTCCACCGCACCGAACCATGGCGTGCGGTAACCCGCGTCGGTGACCAGGATCGGCCTGGCGGCTTCGGGCACAATCTGCTTCAGCCGTTCGAGGAAGTGCTTTCCCGCCTTCGGCGATCCCGCTTCCGAGCCTGGAAATACCATGTCGAGGATGGGCAAGGTTCGTCCACCTGCGGGAACCGCGGCGCGCAGCAGGCACCACGCTTTGTCCGCCTTCAGGTCTGACCAGTCGATCACGATGACCGGCTGCGGGCTGCTCAACAGCCAGCGCGCCATATCGGCATGGATCGATTCGCGCTCAGCGTGCAGGTGCGGGTTGCTCAGCAAGCGATCGCTTGAGCTCAGCCGCCGACAGCCCGCGTAGCGGGATGGCGGTCGGCTGGAGCGATTTGTTGGGCGTCAGTGCCAAGTGAGGTCAGGCTGTCGACCCGAAGCCATACAGTCGCGAAGGTAAAGATTGATAAGGCTCTGATACGGGATACCCGTATCTTCGGACATGCCCTTGAAGTAGCCAATGACGTCGTCCCGCATGCGAATAGTGACCTGGCGCTTCAGTTTCGAAGCGTAGGGGTTCTTGCGGGACTTCATCTTGGAGAAATCGTATTCCTGCTTCATGGTACTGGACCTTCGTAGTGCTTGCGCTCGCTGGAGGATGCCTTGCGCGCTGAAATCAATCGAATGACTTCCTCGCCAGATCGCTCGCAATGGCAAACCACAAGTAGCCGCGAACGGTCACTGAGCCCGAGCATGATGAAGCGCTCCTCCGTGTCGGAGTGCTCGTTGTCGAAAAACTGGCGAGCGTATTCGTCGTAGAACACGGACTTTGCATCCTCGAACGAGACGCCGTGTTTCCGGAGATTGCTTCGAGCCTTCACCACATCCCATTCGAACTCAATCATACATACATTGTATGTCAACTGGCGTGAAGGTCAAGGTGACGCCCAACAAACAAGAACGCAAGAACGTGGTCCAAGAACGGGGTCCAGCGTGATTGGGTGCGCGCCAGGCACAAAAATGGGTGCTATCGCGTTTGGTGTGGAACCGGACTTGGGTCTCCGCCAACGATGTGCTGCCATTTAGGCCACAGCGCGCTCGATGCCGCCGATGGCGGTTTCGACCATGTGCTCGATCTGGGTTTTGTCGACGACGTAGGGCGGCATGAAGTAGACCACGTTGCCCAGCGGGCGCAGCAGGCATTCGTGGTCGAGGCCATGCAGGAAGACCTTGAGGCCGCAGCGTTCGCTGGCCGGGAAGGGTGTTCTGGCCGCATCGGACTGCACCAGGTCCAGGGCCGCGATCATGCCGGTCTGGCGGATGTTGACGACATTGGGGTGGTCGGCCAGTGGCTGCAGGCATTCGGCCAGGTGCGCAGCCATCTCGCGGTTGCGTTCGAGTACCGGTTCGTCCTCGAAGATGTCCAGCGTGGCCAGCGCAGTGCGGCAGGCCAGCGGATTGCCGGTGTAGCTGTGCGAGTGCAGGAAGGCCTTGCCGCTGGCGTAGTCGTCGTAGAAGGCGCGGTAGACTTCATCGCCCGTCAGCACCACCGACAGCGGCAGGGTGCCGCCGGTCAGGCCCTTGGACAGGCACAGGAAGTCGGGGCTGACCCTGGCCTGCTCGCAGGCAAACATGGTGCCGGTGCGGCCAAAACCGACCGCGATTTCGTCGGCAATGAAGTGCACCCCGAACGCATCGCACAGCATGCGCAGCCCTGCCAGGTAATCAGGGTGGTACATGCGCATGCCGGTGGCGCACTGCACCAGCGGTTCGACAATCACGGCACAGGTTTCGGCCGCGTGCTGCTCCAGCAACTGGCGCAGCTCGCCCAGCCGGTGCTGCGCGATCGCAGCGGCCGTTTCGCCTGGCTCGCCGGCGGAGGCATCGGGCGAGGGTGCAAGCAGGGGTTGCAACAGCAGGGGCGCATAGGTTTCCCGGTACAAGGCCACGTCGCTGACCGACAGCGCACCCAGGGTCTCGCCGTGATAGCCGCCGGTGAGCGCGATAAAGCGCGTGCGCTCGCCGTGGCCGAGGTTGCGCCAGTAGTGGAAGCTCATCTTCAGCGCGACCTCGACCGCGGCCGAGCCGTTGTCGGCGAAGAACACCCGCTCCAGCCCCGGTGGTGTCATGCGCACCAGGCGCTCGGCCAGTTCCACGGCCGGCTGGTGCGTGCAGCCGGCAAAAATCACGTGTTCCAGCGTGCGCGCCTGCTCGGCCAGGGCGGTGGCAATGCGCTCATTGGCGTGGCCAAACAGGTTCACCCACCACGAGCTGATGCAGTCGAGGTAGCGGCGGCCATCGGTATCGATCAGCCATGGACCTTCTCCGCGGGCGATCGGCAGCAGAGGAATCGTCTCGTGATCGCGCATCTGGGTGCACGGATGCCAGACATGGGCGAGGTCGCGTGCGGCCAGTTCGGGGTTGCGTCCGGAGGCTCGGGATGGGGTCATGGCCTGTTATGATCGGCATCGGAAACCGCCTATTCAAACACGACCAAGCCATGCAGACATCCTTTGTTTACCGCGCAAACCGAACCGCTGTGCGCGGCTTCACCCTGATCGAGGTGCTGGTGGTGGTGGTGATTCTGGCCATCCTCGCCGCGGTGGTGGTGCCGCGGGTGATGGACCGGCCGGGTCAGGCGCGCCAGACGGCAGCAAAACAGGGCATCCAGTCGATCATGACCGCGCTCAACATGTACCACCTGGACAACTTCAGCTACCCCGATTCCAGTCAGGGTCTGAAGGCACTGGTGGACAAGCCGTCCGGCCTGCCCGAGGGTGCCAACTGGAAAGGCCCGTATCTGGACAAGGTGCCGAAGGATCCCTGGGGGCGACCGTTCCTGTATTTGAATCCCGGCGTGCACGGCAAGGTGGACGTGTACACCCTGGGCAGCGATGGCCGGCCTGGCGGCGAGGGCGAGGCCGCCGACATCGGCAACTGGCAGGACTGAGCGCGGTCTGTCCGAATGACCCCGCAGCGTCTCGCCGGTTTTACCCTGATCGAGGTGCTGGTTGCCGTGGCCATCATTGCCATTGTGGCGCTGGTGGTCGGCATCGGCCTGTCCGGTCTGGGCGGTGATCGCGAGCTGGAGCGCGAAGCAACCAGGCTGAAAAAGCATGTCGACTACGCCTGCGAGAACGCCGTGCTGGACGGGCGCAGCGTGGGCCTGGTGCAGACCGCCGAGGGCTATCGTTTCGTCGAGCGCATTGGTGGCCAGTGGCAGCCGGTCAGGGATCAACCGGCGCTGGCCGCGCATCGTCTGCCGACCAACATGCGGCTGCGCCTGAAGCGTGAAAACCGCGAGTTGCCGCGCGCCGGGCAGGACAGCGATACCCGGCGTCCGCAATTGGCCTGTCTGGCCTCGGGCGAGATGACACCCTTCACCGCCGAGCTGGAAGCCGCCGGTGGCGACCAGCGCTTCGAAATCGTCGGCCACATCGATACCCGGACCGAGATGCGTCATGTGCCGCGTACGCCGTAGGCACCCTGCAGGTTCGGCCCATGGCCGCGATCCACATTTCGCGACGGCCTGCGCCCGACGCGCGTCATCCTGGGGCCGCCGTAGGCGGAACCCGGGAACCATTTTCGGAATGCATCCACAGAGCGATGACGCCGTGCAGCCCACTAGCCCGCATTATTCACCGG
>CBFGSA010000031.1:0-25595 GCA_965651365.1 uncultured Rhodanobacteraceae bacterium
TTTTATTGACGTTTATTTGCGTTCATTTGCGGACTGCGCTTTTCAAGTCTCGCGACCGGGCAGCCGAAGCGGTGCGCTTCGTTGCGCTCAGTGGCACCCTACGGGGCGTTTTTTGCCTTGCGTTTGGTGCGGGCGGTGGCGGGGGCGGTGAGGGGGTCTTCGGGCCAGGGGTGTTTGGGGTAGCGACCGCGCAGATCCTTGCGCACCTCGGGGTAGGTGTTGCGCCAGAAGCTGGCCAGGTCCCGGGTCACCTGCATCGGGCGGCCAGCGGGGGACAGCAGGTGCACCGTCAGTGGCAGGCGACCGCCAACGATCGCGGGGGTTTGCTGCAGGCCGAACAGTTCCTGCAGCTTGACCGCCAGCACCGGCGCTTGCGGCTCGTTGTAGTCGATGCGGTGCCGGTTGCCGCTGGGCACCTGGATGCGCTCGGGTGCCAGCGTGTTCAAGGCGACCTGTTGCCCATGATCGAATCGGGCGCGCAGGGCTTCGGCCAGCTGCGCTGGTGACAGCTCTGCCAGCGAGCGGCAACCGCTCAGCCACGGGCCCAGCCACTCCTCAAGCTTGCCCAGCAGACTCGCCTCGTCGCACGGCGGCAGGCCGGCATCCGGGCAGACCGCCGCGACGCAGCGCATGCGCTGGAGAAACTGCTGCGTGTCCCGACTCCAGGGCAGCGCGTCCAGGCCCTGGCGTCGCACCGCCGCCAGCAGCGCGGTCTGCCGATCCTGCTCGGTCAGGGCAACGGACTTGCGTTCCAGCACGAGCTGGCCGAAGCGTTGCTCGATGAAGGCTTCGGCAGCTTGCCGCTCCTCGTTCCAGGTCTGCATGCGGTGCTCGACAAAGGATTGCGGAAAGTGCTGCTCAAGCCGCTCCGGATCGAACGGCACCGCAAGCCGGATGCGGCTGTCGCCCGACCCCGGCTGCAATCCCAGCACCAGCAGCCACGGTTCGCCGCACAGGACGCTGTCTTCGGCCAGTTGCGCCCCGCTGCCGTTTGACAGGCGATAGCGCAGCCGGTTGCCGGCATCCGCGTGCGCCACGCGGTCGGGAAAGGCCGGCAGCAGCAGATTGCCGACGTGTTGCGGTCCGGCGCTGCCGGACGGCGCCGTGCGCGATCCCAGTCGCTTGCGCCAGCCCCGCGCCAGCGTGTCGATCGCGGCCAGCGCACCCGAATCGGCGCCGCGATCACGCACGCGCCGTGCGCCGCCATCGCGCCAGATATGCAGGGCGGCCAGGCGCTGGCGCAGGTCATCTTCACTGCCCGAGTTGTGACGCAGCGGCGAGCGCGACTCCAGCAGGGCCAGCAGATCGGCCATCAGGCCCGTCTGGTGCTTTTCGGCGGCGCAGATTGCCGCGGCCAGGCGCGGCGCAGCGCCGGTATCGAGCATGCGTCGGCCGCGCGACGTGATGTGATTCGCATCATCCAGCGCGCCCAGAGCGCGCAGCAGATCGCGCCCCTGTGCCAGCGCGCCGGGCGGTGGCGGTGTCAGCCAGGTCAGATCGCTGCTGCCCCAAGCGGCCAGTTCCAGGGCCAGCGACGACAGCTCGGCCTGCTCGATTTCGGCCCGGCGCTGGGCTTCCAGACGCCGGCTTTGCGGCCACAGCCGCAAGGCCCGCCCGGGCGCCACGCGGCCGGCGCGGCCGGCGCGCTGGTCGGCCGAGGCCTGGCTGATTGCAACCGTTTCCAGCCGCGTCAGGCCGCTGCGCGGATCAAAGCGCGGCTCACGCGCTTCGCCCAGATCGATCACGTTGCGGATGCCGGGCAAGGTGACGCTGGATTCAGCCACATTGGTGGCCAGAATGACGTGCCGCGTACCCGGCTCGGCCGGCTGCAGCGCCGCGCGCTGCTCGGCCAGCGGCAGCGCGCCATGCAGGGGCAGAACCAGCACATCACGATCCCCGAGTCGACTTTCCAGCATTCGGCGAGCCTGCATGATTTCGCGCTGACCGGGCAGAAACACCAGCACGTCGCCGGGCTGCTCGTCGAGCACCTGCGGCAGCAGTCGCACCAGTTGCGCCAGGGCCTGTTCGCGGGCGCGCGAAGCGGGATAGTCGATCTGGACGGGAAAACTGCGGCCGGTGCTGACCAGATGCGGTGCCTCAAACCAGTTGGCCATGCGCGCACCGTCCAGGGTGGCCGACATCAGTACCAGACGCAGATCGGGCCGCAGCGCAGACTGCACGTCGCGCGCCATGGCCAGAGCGAGATCGGCCGCCAGATGGCGCTCGTGGAACTCGTCGAACACTACCGCGCCAATCCCTTCCAGCCCCGGATCGGCCTGCAGCATGCGAATGAAGATGCCTTCGGTGACGACCTCGATGCGGGTGGCATCACTGATGCGGTTCTCGAAGCGGATGCGGTAGCCGATGGTGCGCCCCACGGGCTCGCCGCGCTGCTCGGCCATGAAGCCGGCCGCGGCACGCGCCGCCAGACGCCGCGGCTCCAGCATCACGATGCGCCGGCCGGCCAGCCAGCCGCACGCCAGCAGCGCGGGCGGCACGACCGTGGTCTTGCCGGCACCGGGCGGGGCTTCCAGCACCAGCCGCGGATGTGTCCCGAGCGCCGTGCGGATTTCAGGCAACAGCGCCGCAACGGGCAGTTCCGTCTCCCCCATCGCGGCGTCGCTTCCGTCTACTCGCAGGTCAGGCCGTTGACGTTGGCAATACGCGTCCAGGTCAGCGTGCCGTTGCCCTGAGGCACATCAGAAGGCAGTCCTGCATCGGACTGGAAGCTGATTCGGACCGTGAAGCAGTCGAGCCACTCCAGGGTAACCGACCCCCACTGATGCAGATCGGCCCTGGCGCCAAAGTTGCCGGCAAACCCGCCGTTGTCAAGGTAGCTTGCCCGGGAGACGGTCACTGAACGCGCACCCGGCTGCAGCGCCTCGTCGCCAACGATCCAGAATGGGGTGCCGTCAGGCCCGTAGGTGAACCAGGTAAACGACAGTTGGTAGACGCCGTGTGTCGGCTGCTCGAATACCTGGATATTCATGCCTTCGCCGCTGTGGGCACGATTGTAGTAGTTGCTGCTCATGTAGCCGTTGATCGGCAGGGGCTCGTTGACGGTCGGATAGTCTGCGGTGGTGGGGTGGTAGGCCGGCACATTGATGACGTACTGGTTGGGCTTGTTGTCATCGATGAAGTTGTCGAGGCGCAACTTGAAGGCCTGGGTGTAATCCAGGTAGGGGAAACTCGAAATCGGGTAATCTTCCAGCACGTAGGTGGTGGAATCGACCATGGCCGAATCGACCGGCGTCCAGGACACGATGGTGTTGGGCTCGGGTGCGAGGCGTGCCAGATCGTGACCATCGACGTCATCGAAAGCGACCGAACCCTGGGCAACGTGGACACCCGGGAAGTACACATACTGGTTGGTATCGCCTTCATGGCTGCTGCTGCGCTGGATACGCAACAGGGTCACCGCGCTGTCCGGCCACGGCGACAGCGAGCTGGAACTGCAGGGTATGCGCCAGATGCTGACGGTGACCGGTTCGCGCACAGCCCCACCCAGACTGCGGTTGTAGGACGCCATGTCCACCTGGGCCTTGTACACCGGCCCGGTCGGCGTGGCCGGCAGCGGATCGGCAATGCAGCTCGGCGGATAGGTGCGGTAGGGGTTGGCATACGGACCGTTGGTGCCGCCAAAACCTTCCCCCAGGGCATAGGTCATGCCATGGCTGGAACTGCGCGGCGCATTGCGCAAATCGACAATGCGTTTTTGTTCGACTTGCGCGGACTGCGCGGCATGCGTGTCGCGTTGCACGAGCTGCGCGGCGTGACCGCTCATGCTGACACTGGCCAGCAGACCGGCAAGAATCCAGAGTGGTGTGGCCTTGAGCGGCTTTTTCATCGGTACAACCCCATGTGAGTCTGGCCCTGATGATGTCGAGCGGGCGGTGAATTGCCTGTGAATCGGCGATAATCGCGCTTTTTGATCGCCTCATTATCCCATGCAACTGATCGACATCGGCGCCAACCTGACCCATGATTCCTTCGATGCCGACCGCGACGCGGTGCTGCAGCGGGCGCACGCGCACGGCGTCTCAAAACTGATTGTGACCGGCGCAAGCCGCGAAGGGAGCGACGCCGCACTGGCGCTGGCCCGGCAGCATCCGGGCGTGTTGTACGCCACCGTCGGCGTGCATCCACATCATGCAGCCGACTACGATGCTGCAACCGATTCGCGGTTGCGCGAACTGGCGCGCGAGCCGGAAGTGTGCGCCGTAGGCGAAACCGGGCTCGACTACTTCCGCAATTTCTCGCCACGTGAGGCGCAAATTGAAGCCTTCGAGAAGCAGTTGCAGATCGCCATCGACTGCGGCAAGCCGCTGTTCCTGCACCAGCGCGACGCGCATGCGGACTTTCTGGCCTGTCTGGATGCCGTGCGCGGTCAGCTCGGCAAAGTGGTTGTGCATTGCTTCACCGCCGACCGCGCCGAGCTTGAGCATTATCTGGAACGCGATTTCCACCTCGGCATCACCGGCTGGATCTGCGACGAACGTCGCGGCCACCACCTGCGTGACATCGTCGGCCTGATTCCGCCAAACCGCCTGATGATCGAGACCGACGCGCCCTACCTGCTGCCCCGCGACCTTCCGCACAAGGTCAGCAGTCGCCGCAACGAACCCATGCATCTGGCCCACATCTGCGCCGCGGTGGCGGCGGCACGGAACGAAAGCGTCGAGGAAACGGCTGCGGCGACCACAGCCACGGCACGGGCATTTTTCGCGATCGATTGACCAAGGAAGGGCATCGTCGGCCGAGTGATGGTCGACGGTGCGCTTGGCTTTGCGTAGGGTGCGGCTGACGCAGGAAGCGCACCGTGGCATGGACTTCGCGATGGTGCGCTTCGCTTCGCTCAACAGCACCCTACAGCCAAGTCCCGAGTCCCGTGCCCCGTGTCCCGAGAGCTCAGCTGCGCATGCCGTGGCCGCGATCGAGCAGGTACAGGCTGATGCCGCCCAGGATCACGGCAAAAGCGACCATCACCACATAAGCGATACCCAGGCTGACGTCGCTGACGCCGAGCACGCCGTAGCGCAGGGCGTTGACCATGTACAGGATCGGGTTGGCCAGCGAAATGGCATGCCAGGGCTGACCCAGCATGTCGATCGAGTAGAACACGCCGCCGAGATAGGTCAGAGGCGTCAGGATGAAAGTGGGCACGATCACGATGTCGTCAAATTTCTGCGCGAACACCGCGTTGATGAAGCCGGCCATCGCGAACACCATTGAAGTCAGCATCGCAGTGGTCACGATCACCAGCGGGTGGCTGACCTGCAGCTTGGTGAAGAACAGCGCGATGATGGTCACCAGCACACCTACCGACAGGCCGCGCACCATGGCCCCGCCCACATAGCCGGTCAGGATCACCCAGCTCGGCATCGGCGAGACCAGCATTTCCTCGACGTAGCGGCCAAACTTGGAGCCGAAGAAGGAACTGGTGATGTTGCCGTAGCTGTTCTGGATGATGCTCATCATTACCAGACCCGGCACGATGAACTGCATGTAGCTGAAGCCGTCGTGGATTTCGCCGATGCGACTGCCGATCAGGGTGCCGAAGATGATGAAATACAACGTCATCGTGATCGCCGGCGGTATCAGGGTCTGGGTCCATATCCGTGCGATGCGCGAGACTTCACGGCGGAAGATCGTGCCCAGCGCGATCAGATTGTTGCGCGCCCGGTTCATGCCGCTTCCTCCCGGCCATTGTCCACCAGACGCACGAACAGCTCCTCCAGGCGGTTGGCCTTGTTGCGCATCGAGCGTACCTGGATGCCGCGTTCGGTGAGCGCGCTGAACAGCGAGTTGAGGTCGTGGCCGCGCGACATTTCCGCTTCCAGCGTCTGCGCGTCGATGCGGCGCAGGATCACCCCATCCACTTCCGGCAGCGCGTCGGCGCCACCACGGGTGTCGAGCACGAAGGTTTCCACATCCAGCTTGGACAGCAGCTCCTTCATGTTGGTGTTCTCGACAATGCGGCCGTGGTCGATGATGGCGATGTTGCGACACAACTGCTCGGCCTCCTCCAGATAGTGCGTGGTCAGGATCACCGTCGTGCCGGCGGCGTTGATGCCGGTGACAAACTGCCACATCGAGCGCCGGATCTCGATGTCGACACCGGCCGTGGGCTCGTCGAGAATCAGCAGCCTGGGTTCGTTCATCATGGCGCGGGCGATCATCAGGCGCCGCTTCATGCCGCCGGAGAGCATGCGCGAGGTCGAGTGCGCCTTGTCCCACAGACGCAGTTCGCGCAGGTACTTCTCGGCCCGCTCGATGGCTTGCCCACGCGGAATGCCGTAGAAGCCGGCCTGGTTGACGCAGATGTCGAAAGGCTTTTCAAACTGGTTGAAATTGATTTCCTGCGGCACCACACCGATCATCTGCATCGCGGCGCTGCGATCTTCATGGATCGAGGTGCCAAACACCCGCGCATCACCCGAGGTGGCATTGACCAGCGAGGTGACAATGCCGATCAGGGTCGACTTGCCGGCGCCATTCGGGCCCAGCAGCGCAAAAAAGTCGCCCGGCGCCACCGACAGCGACACGCCCTTGAGCGCCTCGACGCCGTTGGCGTAGGTCTTGCTGAGATTGTCGATTTCCAGGGCAGCGGTTTCGGACATCGCGGATCGGCTTAATGGCGGACACAAGGGGCGTTATCATAACGGTCTTTGCGTGCCGGTTCGCGGCCCAACAGGTAGCTCAATTTCATGATCGAACATTTCGACCTGAAACTGGTGGACAGTTTCATGCTGGCGCCCACCGTGCGCCATCTGGCCTTCGAGCGCGTCGACGGCCAGACGCTGGCGTTCAAGCCCGGCCAGTTCCTGCAGGTGCATTTCCACTACGACGACGGCAAGCCGACCAAGCGCAGCTATTCGGTGGCCACCGTGGGCGAGGAAGGTGCCGAATCGGTCCAGCGCATCGAGATCGCGGTCAGCTATGTCGAGGGTGGCGCCGCCACCCGCCTGTTTTCCGAACTGGCGCACGAAGGCACGATCGAGGCCAGCGGGCCATACGGCCGTTTCTGCCTGCAGGACGGCGACCAAAATCGCCGCTACCTGCTGATCGCCACCGGTACCGGCGTCACGCCCTACCGCGCGATGCTGCCGCAGATTGAGGCCGACATGCGCGACAATGGCCGCGAGTTCGTGCTGCTGTACGGTGCACGCAACGAGGCCGAGCTGCTGTACGGCGAGGAATTCGAGGCCTTCGCTCGCGCGCATGAGAACTTTCGCTTCCACCCCTGCCTAAGCCGCGGCGCCCGCCCCGACCCGCGCACCAACGACCGCCTCGGCTACGTGCAGAGCGTGCTGCCCGAATTCGAACCCGACCCCGAACGCGACATTGCCTACCTGTGCGGCAACCCGGAGATGGTCGACGCCACCTTTGCCGAGCTCAAGGAACGCGGCCTGGGCGTGCGCCAGATTCGGCGCGAGAAGTATATTTCGTCGCGATAAGGCCGGGAATCGGGAGAAGCATGGCGGCCATGGCATGCCGCTCTTGTCATCCTGGACGCCGCGCAGCGGCGATCCGGGATCCATTGTCGCTTTTCGCGTAGAACCCGAAAGTCAAAATGGATCCCGGGTTCTGCGCTGCGCGCAGTCCCAGGATGACGAGATTTTCGAGTCACGGGATCCCGATTTCCGAGCTTTCGCTTTCCCACTCCCTACTTCCCACTCCCCACTCCCGGTTTCTCGTGATGCCCGCCGAAGGCATGGCGCATGGCCGACATCACCTTGTTGGCGAACAGGTCGCGATCGCGTGAGGCAAAGCGGCCGAACAGGGCGCTGGTCAGAGTCGGCACGGGCACGCCTTCCTCGATCGCGGCCAGCGCGGTCCAGCGGCCTTCGCCGGAATCGGACACGCGGCCGGCGTAGTTTTCCAGGCCCGGATTGGCGGCCATTTCCTGGGCGGTGAGATCCAGCAGCCAGGAACCGATCACGCTGCCGCGGCGCCACACTTCGGCGATTTCGCCCAGCGGCAGGTCGTACTGGTAATGCTCGGGGTGCTCCAGCGGCGCGGTCTCGGCGTCGATGTCGCGCGTGTCCTTGCCGATATTGGCGTGGTGCAGCACGTTGAGACCTTCGGCGTAGGCCGCCATCACGCCGTATTCGATGCCGTTGTGCACCATCTTGACGAAGTGGCCGGCGCCGACCGGGCCGCAGTGCAGGTAGCCGTTCTCGGACGGGCTGGCCTCGCCCTCGCGGCCAGGCGTGCGCGGCGCCGAATCGACGCCGGGTGCCAGGGCGGCAAAGGCCGGCTCCAGATGCCGGCAGGCTTCATCCGGCCCGCCGATCATCTGGCAGTAGCCGCGCTCCAGCCCCCACACGCCGCCGCTGACGCCGACATCGACGTACATGATCTTGCGTTCGGCCAGGGCCTTGCCGCGGCGCAGGTCATCGACGTAGTGCGAGTTGCCACCATCGATCAGCATGTCGCCAGCCTCCAGCAGCGGTGCGATTTCCTCGACCACCCGGTCGACCACCCCGGCCGGCACCATCATCCAGATCGCGCGCGGTCTCTGAAGCTTGTCGACCAGAGCCTGGATCGAATCGGCGGCCTGGGCACCGGCATCGACGGCCGCGGCGCGGGCCTTTTCATCCAGATCAAAACCCACGCAGTGAATGCCGGCGCCATGCAGGCGTCGCAGCATGTTCAGACCCATCCGGCCCAGACCGACCATCCCCAGTTGCAGACTTGCCATGCTTGATTCTCCTTGTGCCGCAGCTTGCAAAGCGTTTCAGCTTACGCGGCAGGGCCGGTCGGCGACAAGGTGACTCCAACGGCATGTAAAGGACACTTGACAATGAACGCGTGACAGGCGTATCGTGGGTGTCAAGCACACTTTACACATTCCAAGGAGCTCCGTCATGCCATCATTCAAGTCCATTCTGGCCAGTGCCGTCCTTGCGGCGAGCCTGTGCCTCGTCCTCGCGTCGCCCGCCGCTGCGGGCACGGATACACACAAATTCACCGTCGGAACCCTGCACATCGAGGTTCACGGCAAGAGCGGCTCACCGATCATCCTGATCCCCGGCCTCGGCAGCGGGCCCTGGGTGTGGCAGGCCACGATCGAGCACATGCAGGCCCATCATCGTGTCTACGCTCTGACCCTGGCCGGCTTCGACGGCACCCAAGCGCCCGCGAAGAAGACCGGCCTGATGCCGCAAACCGAAGCCTCGCTGCTGAAGCTGATCCGCGAGCGCAAACTGGACAAGCCCGTATTGATCGGCCACAGCCTGGGCGGCACCCTGGCGCTGGCCTTTGCCGAAAAGCACTCGAAGCTGATTTCGGCCGTGGTCGCGGTCGACGGCATGCCGATCTTTCCGAGCTTCGAGCGCATGACGCCCGATCAGCGCAAGGCCGCGGCAACGCGCATGCAGCAATCCATCGCCCAGGCCACGCCGGAACAGTTCCGCCAGCAGCAGACCGGCTACATGCAGACCATGGGCGTGATCGATTCGAAGGCGGCGGAGAAATACGCCAAGCTGCAAGCACGCAGCGACCCGGCCACCGTGGCGCAGTACATGTTCGAGGACCTGGCCACTGACTTGCGCCCGGAGCTGGACAAAATTTCCGTCCCGGTGCTGGAAATCTCGCCCTATCGCGAAGCCGACTTCAAGGCCGCGGCCGACAGCGGCCGGATGCCGATGATGAGCGAAGCACAGAAAACCGACTATTACCGCGAGCTGCTGAAGGGCACGCCCAATCTCAAGGTCGTCTCGATTGCCCCTGCGCGCCACTTCGTGATGCTGGACCAGCCGCATAAGTTCCACAAGGCGCTGCACGAATTCCTGCATGCCATCGCGGGGCACGATTGACCATGTCCACTGTGGAGAGCCATGCCATGAATGCGAAGCCGACGATCAGCAAGCGCCGTATCATGCAAATCAGCGGTCAAGTGGCGCTGGGCCTGGGCGTGCTGCTCGGCGCGGCTGGCTGGGCCTTCGATCTGCGCCGCGTACTCTGGTTCGGCGGGGTGGCGGTGCTCACCGGTGCGGCCTGGCTGGTGTGCTCACGCTTCACCAGCGACGAACCGATGCGCCCGGCCCAGCGGCGCTACCTGCGCGACTTCTTCCCGGCCATCATCGCCTACACGCTGATCGTGATTTTCGGCTGGAGCCAGATCGCTTCGATCGACAGCATCTTGCTCAAGTGGGTTCTGGCCCTGCTGCCGGTGGTGCCCATCATGCTGATCCTGCGTGCCATGCTGCGCCTGCTGCGGGCCAGCGACGAACTGCAGCAGCAGATGCAGCTGCAAGCCATTGCGATCGCGGCGATGGGCGTGGGCCTGGCCAGTTTTGCCGCGGCATTCCTGGTCGCAGCCGAACTGCTGCCGGTGGACAACCTGCTGATGCTGGTGCTGCCGGCCATGATCGGCACCTACGGCCTGGCCCTGGCCTGGATCAAGCGCAAGTACCGGGGACAATGAACAACCGACTGCGCGAGCTGCGCACTGCCCGCGAATGGTCGCAGGCGCACCTGGCCGAGCTGCTGGATGTGTCGCGCCAGACCGTCAACGCCATAGAGACCGGCAAGTATGATCCCAGCCTGCCACTGGCCTTCCGCCTGGCGCGGCTGTTTGAAATGAAGATCGAGGAACTGTTCGATGATGAATCGGAGTAACCCGACATGGCAATGAGTGGCCGCAATATCTATCGCGTCATCGTTCTGCTGGTGGTAGCGGCCCTGCTGGGTTGGCAGTATTTCGGCTCGCACAAAGCCAGGCAAGAGACCCTGCAACCGGCGGCTGGCACCTCGGCACCGGCACCGGCAAGCAGCGTGGCCCGGATCAAGTCCGCGCCGCCGCGCACCTGGACGCTGGGCCAGCTCAAGCTGACCGCCTGCGAGCTGGAGCGGCGCAATTCCGGCGCCAGCACCGCAGCCTGGTGCGGCAAGCTCAAGGTGCCGGAAAACCGTGCCAAATCCGACGGCCGCCACATCGAACTGAATCTGGCCGTGGTGCGCAGCGACGCCGCCGTGGCCAAACCGGACATGGTGGTGATGCTGGCCGGCGGTCCGGGCCAGGCGGCCACGCGCGACTTTGCCGATACCCGCTGGTATCGCGGCCTGCTCAAGCACCACAACGTGCTGCTGCTGGACCAGCGTGGTACCGGCGATTCGCATCCGCTGGACTGCCCCGGGGTCGAGGCCGCGCTGAAGAAGCATGCCGCGGCCAGCGACAGCCTCGACCCGGCCGAGATCCGCAAGAACGCCGCTGACTGTCTGGCCGAGGTCAAGCGCCGCGCCGACCCGCGTTTCTACACCACTACCGATGCCGTGGCCGATCTGGAAGCGGTGCGCCAGGCGCTCGGCGCACTGCCCCTTGACTTGATCGGCGTGTCCTATGGCACCCGCGTCGCGCAGCAATACCTGCGCGCCCATCCGGACGGCGTGCGCAGCGTGGTGCTGGACTCGCCCGTTCCCAACCAGGTCATCCTGGGCGAAGATTTCGCGGCCAACCTCGAAGCCGCGCTGAAGCTCGATTTTGCCGACTGCATCCAGGCGCCGGAATGTCACCAGCGCTTCGGTGACCCGATGCATACGCTGAAACAATTGCGCGGGGCACTGCGCGCCAACCCGCACGAAGTCAGTTTCCGCGATCCGCGCAGCTATCAGACGGTCACGCGCACCCTGGGCGAACAGTCGCTGGCCGGACTGGTGCGCCTGTACGCCTACGCGCCGGAAACCGCGGCACTGCTGCCGCTTTCCATCGACAGTGCGGCGCACGGCGATGTCGGCCCGTTGCTGGGCCAGTCGGAACTCTTGAGCGGCGATCTCAGCGGCGACATGAACAGCGGCATGGCCATGAGCGTGGTTTGTGCCGAAGATGCCGACCAGCTCAAGCCCCGGCCCGAGGACAAGGACACGATTCTAGGCAACACCCTGATCGACGCGATCCAGGCGCAGTGCTCCGTGTGGCCGCACGGCAAGATGCCGACCGACTTTCATGCACCGCTGAAAAGCGACAAGCCGGTGCTGATCCTGTCGGGCGCGCGCGACCCGGTAACCCCGCCGCGCTACGGCGATGAAATCATGCGGGGCTTGAGCAATGCCCGCCATCTGGTACTCAAGGGCCAGGGCCACGCCGTCAGCATCCGCGGCTGCGCCCCGCACCTGATCGGCGAGTTTATCGACAAGTTGCAGGCGAAGAAGCTCGATGCCACCTGCCTCGACCGGCTCGGCCCCACACCGCCCTACGTCAACTTCAACGGAGCCACGCCATGATTGAAGTCGAAAATCTGCACAAGGCCTTCGGCAAGGTCAAAGCCGTCGACGGTGTCAGCTTCAGCGCCCGCGATGGCGAGATCACCGGTCTGCTCGGCCCCAACGGTGCCGGCAAGACCACCACCTTGCGCATGCTCTACACCCTGATGCGGCCCGACCGCGGTCATGTGCGCGTGGACGGCATCGATGCGGTGCAAGACCCGCTGGGTGTGCGCCGGCGGCTAGGCGTGCTGCCCGACGCCCGCGGCCTGTACAAGCGCCTGACCGCGCGCGAGAACATTGACTATTTCGCCCATCTGCAGGGCGTTGCGGCCCGGGATCTGGGCGAACGCCGGGCGAAGCTGGTCAAGGCCCTGGACATGGCCGACATCCTGCCCCGCCGCACCGAGGGCTTCTCGCAGGGCGAACGGGTCAAGACTGCACTGGCGCGGGCGCTGATCCACGCTCCAAAGAACATCATCCTGGACGAGCCCACCAACGGCCTCGACGTAATGGCCACGCGCGGCCTGCGGCGCTTCATGCGCGAGCTGAAGGCCGAAGGCCGCTGCGTGCTGTTTTCCAGCCACATCATGCAGGAAGTGGCGCAACTGTGTGACCGCATCGTGATCATCGCCCGCGGCAAGGTGGTGGCCGATGCCAGCGCCGACGAACTGCGCGGGCAAACCGGCGAGGCCAATCTGGAAGACGCTTTCGTCAAGATCATCGGCAGCGAAGAAGGACTGGCAGCATGAACCGGGTACTGACCGTTTTCCTGAAGGAAGTCCGCGAGAATCTGCGCGACAAGCGCACCCTCACCAGCGCCCTGATCTACGGTCCGCTGATCGGCCCGGTGGTGTTTGTGCTGATGATGAACCTGGTCATCAACAAGCAGATCGAGAAAGCCGAAGCACCGCTGAAGCTGCCCGTGATCGGCGCCAGCCACGCGCCCAACCTGGTCGATTTCCTGCGCCAGCAGGGCCTGGAACCGCAGCCGCCGGTGGCCGACCCGATTGCCGCGGTGCGCGATCGCGATGCCGACGCGGTGCTGAAGATCCCGGCCGGCTACGGCCAGGCCTGGCGCAAGGGCGAGCCAGCCCAGGTCGAACTGTATTTTGATTCCTCACAGCGGGACTCGTCAGCGCCGGTGAGCCGCATCCGGAGCATGCTGGATGCGTACGGACAGCAGAACGGCGCCATGCGCCTGATCGCGCGCGGCCTGTCGCCGGCACTGGTGCGGCCGCTGCATGTGGACTCGCGCGACCAGTCGACGCCGCAATCGCGCGCCGCCAACCTGTTTGCGATCCTGCCCTACTTTTTCGTGCTGACCGTGTTTCTGGGCGGCATGTATCTGGCCATCGACCTCACCGCCGGCGAGCGCGAACGGCAGTCGCTGGAGCCGTTGTTTGCCAATCCGGTGGCGCGCTGGCGCATCCTGCTGGGCAAGATCGCGGCGATCAGCGCCTTCTCGCTGGTGAGCCTGGTGATCAGCATTCTCGCCTTCGCCATCGCCGGCCACTTCATCCCCACCGACAAACTGGGCATGGTGCTGAAGCTGGATGCGGTCTTTGCGGTGCAGGTTCTGCTGCTGATGGCGCCGTTGGTGGCGCTGCTGGCGGTGCTGCAGACCCTGGTATCGGCCTTCGCCAAAAGCTACCGCGAAGCCCAGACCTACCTCGGCATCCTGATGCTGGTGCCGGCCTTGCCCTCGATCATCCTGAGCGTCTCGCCGGTCAAGACCAGCGAATGGATGTACGCGGTACCGCTGCTGGCCCAGCAGGTTGGCATCACCGACCTGCTGCGCGGCGCTACCGTCGGCGCGACGGACATCGGCATCGCCCTTGTCACCGGCTTCGCCGCCGCGCTGGTGGTCGGCCTGGCGACCGCCATCGTCTACCGCTCGGAACGGCTTGCCATTTCGGCCTGACGACCGCAGCGGCTTGGCGTCGCATGAGCACGCAAGGCGCAATCGCCTCAGTGGCTTGACCCAGCTGCCACTGGCGCCGCATCCGGCAGCGGCTGCCAAGCCGCAATCATCGCGCGCTCGGCGTCGGTCATGCCGGTGATATTTCCCAGCGGCATGGTGCGGCTGGCCACGGCCTGCTTGATCTTGTCTGCCAGACGGCTGACGTTCTGCCGGTCGTCGAGCAGGATGCCGGCGGGTGCGGCAGTGAAACCGGCTTCGGTGGGGTGGCGCGAATGGCATTCGACACAGCGGCGCCCGAGTATCGGCATGACCTGGGCCAGGGATACCGGCTCCGCGGCCTGTGGCGTGCCGGCGGCCACCGCACCGGACTGCGACACAGGCACCCGCTTGGGTGTAGTCGGCCAGGCCAGCCACACGGCAAACGCGATCAGCACCGCGCCCAGTGCAGGATACCCGACCTGGATGGCACCGCCATGCAGCAGCACGAAGAACTGGCGGATCAGGGCGCCGGCGAACATCAGCAGCAGCATCAGCGCCCAGGCATGCGTGTCGGCATACAGGAATGCGTAGTGGTTGCTGAGCATCAGCAGCACCACGGGCAGCGTGAAGTAGGTGTTGTGCACCGAACGCTGCTTGCCGCGTCGGCCATCCAGCGGATCGGGTTCGCGCCCCGCCTGCATTGCGGCCACCATGCGCTTCTGGCCGGGGATGATCCAGAACAGCACGTTGCCGGCCATGGCCGTGGCCATCACGGCGCCGGTGATCAGGAACGCGGCGCGACCGGAAAAGACCTGCAGCGACAGCCAGGCCACGGCCATCATCATCACGGCGATCGCCAGCGCCAGCCAGCCGTCGCGTTCGGCACGCGGACTGATGCGCTTGCAAAACTCGTTGTAGATCACCCAGCCGACTATCAGAAACGCCATCGCCAGCAGATTCACCTGCCAGCCGGCCAGCTGCGCCACCCAGTGCCAGTGGCTGGCGTGGTTGGCAAGATACAGATCGGGCCGCGCCAGGTACAAAAGCGCGAACAGCGCAAAGCCGGACAGCCAGGTGGTGTACGCCTTGAGGAAGGACCAGTGCAGGTGTTCGGGCAGCCTGGGCGGGGCTGTGGCGTATTTCTGGTAATGGTAGAAACCGCCACCATGCACCGCCCACATCTCGCCGAACACGCCGCGCTTGCGCTCGGCCGCGTCGACCGGCTCGCGCAGGCCCTTGTCCAGCATCACGAACAGGAAGGATTCGCCGATCCACGCCATCGCCGCGATCACGTGCAGCCAGCGCAGCAGCATGTTGCCGAATTCGATCAGGTAGGCGTGCATGGGTCCCCTGGGTCTCGGGCTTCTTGAAACGCCCGAGTATACGGCAGGCTGGGCTGCGGCCAGGGCTTGCATGAATACGGAAAAGTCGCTGGACTCCCGCCTTCGCGGGAGTGACGTGGTTCTTTGCGATCTTTCAATCCTTGTCGTTCCCGCGCAGGCGGAAACCCCGTGACTTGATTGATATCCGGCAAGTCACAAGCGCGATGCGTATCTATGATTCTGGCTGCACGGCCATGCCATCCAGCGCAGTTTCAAGGCGCGCGATGGTGGCCTCGATGTGCTTGAGCTTGTCGAGGCCGAACAGGCCGATGCGGAAGGTCCGGAAGCCCTCGGCCTCGTCGCAGGCCAGGGGCACGCCCTTGGCGATCTGCAGGCCCCGGGCGGCGAATGCACTGCCAGTATGGATGGCTTCGTCGCGGGTGTGGCTGACGACCACGCCGGGGGCTTCAAACCCTTCGGCAGCGACACTGGGGAATCCGCGCTCGACCAGCAGGGCGCGCACGCGCCGTCCCAGCTTTTCCTGTGCAGCGCACGCTTTGTCCAGACCCATGTCCAGCGTCTCGCGCATTTGATCGCGCAGGTTCACCAGCGCATCGGTCGGCAGGGTCGCGTGGTAGGCGTGGCCGCCAGCCTCGTAGGCGGCCATGATCGCGCGCCACTTCTTCAAGTCGAGCGCAAAACTGCTGCTGGTGGTCTGCTCAAGCCGTTGCGTGGCGGTCGGCGACAGCATCACCAGACCCGCGCTGGGCACCGCACTCCAGCCCTTCTGCGGCGCGCTCAGAAGCACGTCGACGCCACTGGCCTGCATGTCGACCCAGATCGCGCCGCTGGCAATGCAATCGAGCACCAGCAGACCGCCGACGGCATGCGTGGCACGGGCCAGTTCGGCCACGTAGTCCGGCGGCAGCAGGATGCCCGAGGCCGTCTCGACATGCGCGGCGAACACCAGCTCGGGTTTTTCGCGCTCGATGGCCTGCACGACCTCCTCGATTGGTGGCGGCGCAAAGGCAGCATCCACCGCCTCCGATTGCGGCCTGGCCTTGAGCACGATCTCGGCCGAGGGAATCTGCCCGGCCGCGAAGATCTGGCTCCAGCGGTAACTGAACCAGCCATTGCGCAGCACCAGGCACTTGCGGTCGGTGGCGAACTGGCGTGCCACCGCCTCCATGGCGCAGGTGCCGCCGCCAGGCACCAGCGCTACCGAATCGGCGTGGTACACCTGTTTCAGCATCGCCGAGATGTCACGCATTACTCGCTGGAAGCGCGCCGACATGTGATTCAGCGCGCGCTCGGTGAACACCACCGAATACTCGTCCAGTTCGGCCTTCGCGGTGGCGGGTGAATCGTTCATGCCTTTCTCCATCAGTGAAAGATCCTGCGCAGACTGGCCTTCTGTCATTTCTCTGCAGGAGCGGCTCATGGCTGCGATGGATTTTCGCGGCAATACGAATCGCGGCCATGGTCGCTCCTGCACACAGACCGGGGGCGCCAGAGTGAGTGCGCCACCCATTGTACAGAGCTGCTCGCGCTTGACAGCCGTGCGCAATGGAGTTGCTATGATGCAGTTCCTTTCGGCATCGGGCTTTTCATGACGCAGCAATGCTATGCGCTTCCCCGGGCGGGCCTGCCGCCGCAGTCGGCACGCACGGTTGACCGGGCCGTGTTCAAGAATGCTTATGCGGTGATCCCCAACCGTTGCATGAGCGATATCGTCACCAGCCGGCTGCCGCACTGGCGCGAAACGCGGGCGTGGATTCTGGCGCGACCGATGTCCGGTTTTGCCGAAACCTTCGCCCAGTACGTGGTGGAGGTCGCGCCCGGCGGCGGCAGCGACCAGCCGGAACCGGATACGGGCGCCGAGGCGGTGTTGTTCGTGCTGCACGGCGCGCTGCAGTTGACCTTGGATGGCAACGGACACGAGCTGGTCGCAGGCAGCTACGTCTTCATCGGGCCGCAGTCGCGGTGGTCGATCCACAACCGTACCGACGCGCCGGCCTGCTTCCAGTGGATCCGCAAGCGTTACGAGGCGGTCGAGGGCATCGCCACACCGGAGAGTTTCGTCACCAGCGATGCCGAGGTTGCGGTCGACTGGATGCCGGACTGCAACGAGGTCTGGGGCACCACGCGCTTCGTTGACAGCGAAGACATGGCACACGACATGCAGGTCAACATCGTCAGCCTGAAACCGGGTGCGGTGATCCCCTTTTCCGAAACGCACGTGATGGAACACGGCCTGTACGTGCTCGAGGGCAAGGCCGTCTACCAGCTCAACGAGGACTGGGTCGAGGTCGAGGCCGGCGATTTCATGTGGCTGCGCGCGTTCTGCCCGCAGGCCTGCTACACCGGTGGGCCGGGCCTGTTCCGCTACCTTTTGTACAAGGACGTGAACCGCCATCCGAAACTGAGCTTGCGCGGGCAGCCATGAACGAAGCGCCCACCGGCCCACCCCGCGACCTGATCGGCTACGGCGCGCATCCGCCACAGGCTGCCTGGCCGGGCAATGCGCGGATTGCGGTGCAGTTCGTGATCAACTACGAGGAAGGCGCCGAGAACTGCGTTCTCAATGGAGACGAGGCCTCGGAGACCTTCCTGTCGGAAATCGTCGCAGCCCGGCCCTACACCGGCATGCGCCACATGAGCATGGAGTGGCTGTATGACTACGGCAGCCGCGCCGGGCTGTGGCGGTTGCTGCACCTGTTCCGCCAGAAAGACATCACCGCGACGGTGTTTGCCGTCGGCCTGGCCGCCGAGCAGAACCCGGACGCGATCCGGGCCATGGTCGATGCCGACTTCGAAATCGCCTCGCACGGCTGGCGCTGGATCGACTACCAGCATGTTGCCGAAGACGTCGAGCGCGAACACATCGAGCGCGCCATGCAGGCTCTGGAAAAGATTGCCGGCACGCGCCCGCTCGGCTGGTACACCGGCCGCAACTCGCCCAACACGCGCCGCCTGGTCGCCGAATACGGCGGCTTTCTGTACGACGCCGATTCCTACGCCGACGACCTGCCCTACTGGGAATTGGTGGACGGCACGCCCCAGTTGATCGTGCCCTACACGCTGGATGTCAACGACATGCGCTTTGTGACGCCACAGGGCTTCAACAGCGGCACGCAGTTCTTCGACTACCTCAAGGACGCCTTCGACGTGCTGTATGCCGAGGGCGAGGTTGCGCCAAAAATGCTGTCGGTCGGCCTGCACTGCCGCATTTCCGGCCACCCGGGGCGGACGGCGGCGCTGGCCCGCTTTATCGACTACATCAAGCAGCACGAGCGCGTCTGGATCTGCCAGCGCCAGGAGATTGCCCGGCACTGGCGCGACACCCATCCGCATGCCGTCTGACATGAACGGCAAGGCGCTCAAGCTGATCGCAAAGCCGCTGACAACGGAGGCTTTTGCACCCTGCGGCGATGTAATCGACGCCACCGGCGCCTCGACGGTGATCAACCAGGGCAAGGGCCGGCGCTACGCCGACCTGGTGCGCATGGACCTGGATGCGGTCGGCCGGGTCGCGGTCGGCCTGATGTGTTGCAGCGCCGAGGCCACACCCGTTCCCCTGCGCCTGCTGGAGCGTCATCCGCAGGGCAACCAGGTGTTCATGCCGCTCGACGGCCAGCGCTACCTCGTGATCGTGGCACCGGCAGGTACACCACCGACCGCCGCCGACCTGCACGCCTTCCTGTGCCGCGGCAACCAGGGTGTCAACTATCATCGTGGCACCTGGCACCATCCGATGATTGCACTGGATACCGACTGCTGCTTTCTGGAAGTGCAGCGCCGCGGCCCCGGCGACAACTGCGACGAGGTGGCGCTGGATGTGCCGGTGCAGGTCGAATTGCCCGCCGACGAGGCACCGAGCCGACCGTGATGCATCTTTGCACCCGCGCGGCTGGACTCGAATGAAATTTGCGAGCCTGGGTGCAAAATCAAAATGGCTCCCGGATATCGCTTCGCGATTCCTGGATGACGAAACCCGGAATTGTTGACGGAGACGACCCTTGGTGGAACGCAGTGAAATTCACGGATTCGGCGTGGCATCGGAACTCAAGGCATTCATCGACGATGAAGCACTGCCTGGCACGAACATTGATCCGGAAGCATTCTGGGCCGGCCTGGCCGCGATTCTCGCGGAGTTGACACCAAAAAACCGTGCGCTGCTGGGCGAGCGCCAACGCCTGCAGGCCGCGCTGGATGCATGGCACGACGAGCACCCCGGCCCCATTGCCGATCCTGCGGCCTACCGGACTTTCCTGCGTGAGATCGGCTATCTGCAGCCGCAGCCGCCGGAAGTGCGCGTGACGACGGACGGTGTCGATCCCGAGATCAGTACCCAGGCCGGGCCGCAACTGGTAGTGCCGGTGAGCAATGCGCGCTATGCGCTGAATGCGGCCAATGCGCGCTGGGGCAGTCTGTACGACGCGCTGTATGGCACCGACGCCATTGCCGAAACTGACGGTGCCGAACGCCGGGCAGGCTACAACCCGGTGCGCGGCGCGCGCGTGATCGAGTTCGGGCGTCGCTTCCTCGACGACAGCGTGCCGCTGGCGCACGGCACGCACCGCGATGCGACCGGCTACGCGATCCACCAGGGCGCGCTGGCGGTGGCCTTGCGCGACGGCACGCACACGGGCCTTGCCGATCCCGCGACGCTGCTCGGCTTCCAGGGCCCTCCCGAGTCGCCCTCGGCACTGGTGCTGCGCCACCATGGCCTGCATTTTTTCATTCTCATCGACGCCAACGATGCGATCGGCAAGACCGACGCGGCGCGCATCAAGGACATCGTGCTGGAGGCCGCGGTCACCACCATCGTCGACTTCGAGGACTCGGTGGCAGCCGTCGATGCCGCCGACAAGGTGCACGCCTATCGCAACTGGCTGGGCCTGATGCGCGGGGACCTGGAAGCGGACATGCGCAAGGATGGTCGCCACTTCACCCGCCGACTGGCGCCGGATCGCGAGTTCACCGGTCTGGACGGCCAGCCCGCACGCCTGCACGGCCGCGCCCTGCTGCTGGTGCGCAATGTCGGCCATGCCATGTTCACCCCGGCCATTGTCGACGCCGGCGGCGAACCGGTACCCGAGGGCATCGTCGATGCCGTGCTGACCGCGCTGGTCGCGCTGCATGACGAAGGCCGCAACTCACGCACTGGCGCCATCTACATCGTCAAGCCGAAGATGCACGGTGCGGCAGAAGTCGCCTTCACCAGCGAGCTGTTTGCACGGGTCGAAGCGCTGTTGGGCCTCGCCCCCGACACGATCAAGATGGGCCTCATGGACGAGGAGCGGCGCACCAGCCTCAACCTCAAGGCCTGCATCGCCGCGGCGCGCACGCGGGTGGTGTTCATCAACACCGGTTTTCTCGACCGCACCGGCGACGAGATTCGCAGCGCCACGCGCGCTGGCGCCATGCTGCGCAAGAGTGACATGAAAGCCTGCACCTGGATCCAGGCCTACGAAAAGAACAACGTGCAGGCCGGCCTGGAGTGCGGCCTGCGCGGCCACGCCCAGATCGGCAAGGGCATGTGGGCCAAGCCCGCGCGCATGGCCGACATGCTGGCCGAAAAAGGCGCCCAGCTCGAAGCCGGCGCCAACACCGCCTGGGTACCCTCGCCCACCGCGGCCACGCTGCACGCACTGCACTACCACCGCGTCGATGTCGCTGCCGTGCAGCGTTTGCTGGAAGGCGATCATCAGGATTTCACCGCCGCGCTGCTGACGATCCCCGTGGTGGCGCAGCCTTCGTGGCCCACTGACGCGGTTCGCGAGGAACTGGACAACAACTGCCAGGGCATTCTGGGCTATGTGGTGCGCTGGGTGGAACAGGGTGTAGGCTGCTCGACCGTGCCCGACATCCACGATGTCGGCCTGATGGAAGACCGCGCCACCTTGCGCATTTCCAGCCAGCACGTGGCCAACTGGCTGCTGCACGGCGTGGTCGACCGCGCCCAGGTCGAAGCCACGCTCCAGCGCATGGCCGCCGTGGTCGACCGCCAGAATGCGGGCGATGCCGCCTACACGCCGATGTGCGGCCGTCTGGACACATCCTGCGCGTTCCGCGCCGCCAGCGACCTGATCTTCAAGGGCCTGGAACAGCCCAACGGCTACACCGAGCCACTGCTGCAGCATTGGCGGCGGCTGTACAAGAAGCAGGCATTGGCCTAACCGGCACAATACCCGCAGGAGCGGGCCATGTCCGCGAAAGGATTGCCGCAAGCATCATCGCGGGCATGGCCCAGCTGCCGCTCGTCATCCTGGACACCGCAAAGCGGTGATCCGGGATCCATTTTGATTTTGACGGGAGCCCCATGCGGCTGGCTTCTCAACTGCTTGAAAATGGATCCCGGGTTCCGCCTGCGGCGGCCCCAGGATGACAAGATTTTTTATTGCAACGCTTAACCAAGTGCCATTGCCGCATGGCCCGCTCCTGCAGGTCCGGCAAGGTCCATCGCTGCCGCGGCCGCATTCGTGCAAGAATAATGGCGCTGACTGGAGAACACGCCATGATTACCCTGATTGAAGGCCTCCCCGAGCACGTCATCGGCATCGAGATCGGCGACAGGCTGCGCGCCGACGACTACACCGAGACACTGGTGCCGCTGGTCAACGAGCGCCTGGCCAAACACGAAAAGCTCGACCTGCTCTGCCGCTTCGGCGGTGAATGGCCGGGCATGGAAGCTGGCGCCGCCTGGCAGGACATGCGCCTCGGCCTGGGCAAGCTGGGCCACTGGGCACGCATGGCCATCGTCAGCGACATCGGATGGATGGAAACCTCGATCAAGCTGTTCCGTACGCTGTCGCCCGGCGAATTGCGCCACTTCAGCAACGCCGACTATGACGAGGCGCGCACATGGGTGTGCGAATCCGACCGCGCCCGCGTGCATTGTTCGATGGATGCCGACAAAGGCATCCTCGGCATCGAGCCTGAAGCCGACAAATCCCTGAGCGAGGATGATTTCGAGGCCATCGCCAGTGCCATCGACGCGTATCTGAAGGAACACGACCGCCTGCGCGGCATCCTCATCCACACCCGCCGCTTTCCCGGCTGGCAGAACCTGGGTGCCCTGTTCGCCCACCTCAAGTTCATGCACCACGTGCACGACCGCATCGACCGCATTGCCCTGGTCACCAACAGCCCCATGGGCAGCTTCGCCGACCGCGTGTTCAACCCGCTGATGCTGGCCAAAATCCGCAAGTTCGACTACGACCAGCACGACGAGGCCCTGGCCTGGCTCGAGGACTGAGCACCTTTGAGCCTTGTGACCAACCGGTTCTCGCGCTGCCTGGAGCGCCACTGATCGAATCCGGTTGGGCTGACACCGCCGCGGCCTGCGGCCGGAACTTGCGCCATGCGTTAGGATAGGCGCAGTTCATCGACAGCACGCCACGATGCCCCGCAATCGCCCCACGCCAACACCCGACAAGCGCACCGTGCGTGGACAAGGGACCGCATGAACAGCCAGCAGGGGAAGCAGGGGACGGATTCGCGGCGGCGACCGGTGCGCAGCTACGTGTTGCGCGAGGGCCGTATCACACCGGCCCAGCAGCGCGCCTTCGATACCCACTGGTCACGCTACGGCGTTGACTACCAGGACCAGCCACGCGACCTGGACGAACTGTTCGGTCGCCAGGTGCCGCGGGTCCTGGAGATCGGTTTCGGCAACGGCGAGACGCTGGCCTGGGCCAGCGAACACGACCCCGAGCGCGACTATCTTGGCATCGAGGTGCACCGGCCCGGCGTCGGTCGCCTGATGAACGCCCTGGCCGAAGCCGGGGCCGACAATGTGCGCATCTGGCGCCACGATGCGGTCGAGGTGCTGGCCCGGGAGATTGCACCGGCCAGCCTGGCCGAGGTGCGTATCTGGTTCCCCGATCCCTGGCCCAAGAAGCGCCATCACAAGCGGCGGCTGGTGCAGCCCGATTTTGTCGAGCTTGTGGCGTCGCGTGTGCACGCGGGCGGTCTGCTGCATCTGGCCACGGATTGGGAAAACTACGCCGAACACATGCTGGACGTGATGCAGGCCGCCCGCGGCTGGCGCAATCGTGCCGGCGTCGGCCAATTCAGTGCACGGCCGGTCTGGCGCATCGAAACCCATTTTGAACGTCGCGGCCAGCGCCTTGGCCACGGAGTCCGGGATCTGCTGTACGAACGGACTGACGAACACGTCACTGCCGCAACATCCAGCGTCCCTTCAGCCACCTGACCGAGCCTGCACGATCCCGACATGCCTGCCGCCACCGACCTCAGCCTGACGCCCGACATGATGCTGGTGCTCGCGCTGGTCATTTTCACCATGGCGATGCTGGTGCTGGAGTGGATCCGCTCGGACATCGTGGCGCTGCTGGTGGTGGTGGTGATCGGCATCACCGGGCTGATGCCGGTCGAGCGCCTGTTCGACGGCTTTGCCGGCAACGCCGTGATCTCGCTGATCGCGATCATGATCATGGGCGCAGGCCTGGACCGCACCGGCGTACTGGGCAAGACCGCCAGCCTGATCCTGCGCGTGGCCGGCGGCAAGGAATCACGCCTCGGCATTGCCGTGACCTCCACCGTTGGCGCCCTGTCCTCGATTATCCAGAGCCAGGCACTGGCGGCGCTGTTCGTGCCCGTGGTCAGCCGTGTCAGCGCCCGCACCGGCGTGCCGCTGAAACGTCTGCTGCTGCCGATGGGTTTCGCGATTCTGGCCGGCACCAACATGACCCTGGTGTCGAATTCGCCCTTGATCCTGCTCAACGATCTGATTTCCAATGCCAACCGCAACCTGCCGCCCGGCGCACAGACGGTCGACACCTTCAACCTGTTCGCGATCACGCCGGTCGGCATCGCCCTGCTGATGACCGGCATTTTCTATTTTGCCGTGCTCGGCCGGCGCATTCTGCCTTCCAGCGACGAAGGCCAGAGCGTGACGCCGGGGCGTACCGAGAGCTACTTCGCACAGGTCTACGGCATTCGCGGCGACCCGGCCGAACTGACCGTGACCAGCGAAAGCCCGCTGGTCGGCATGAGCGTGGGCGAGGCCGAACAACTGCACGGTGCGCCGCTGATCCTGGCGATCAAGAACGGCAACGAGGCGCGCATGTCGCCACCGGCCGACGAGATGATCTGGGTCGGCACCGTGCTTGGCGTGCTCGGCTCGCGCGAGATGGTCAACGACTTCGCCGGCAACCAGCAGTGCCGCGTGTCGACCCGCATGCGCCAGCTCGGCGACCTGTTCAATCCCAGCCGGGCCGGCATTTCCGAGGCCGTGATTCCGCCCAGCTCCAAGCTGATCAAGCAGACCGTGGGTGATCTGCACCTGCGCAAGCGCCAGGGCATTTCGGTTCTGGCCGTGCACCGCGGCGACCAGGTGTTCCGCGAGGACGTGCGCGGCATCGAGTTGCGCGGCGGCGACACCCTGGTGATGCATTCAAGCTGGCGCAATCTGGCGCTGGCCGAGGAAAACCACGACTTCGTGGTGATCACCGACCTGCCCAAGGTCGAGCAGCGCCCGGGCAAGATCTGGTACGCCGTGGCCTTCTTCGCGATCGCCCTGGGCCTGGCCCTGTTCACCGAACTGAAGCTCTCGGTCGCCCTGATGGCTGGCGCCGTTGGCATGCTCTTGAGCGGCGTGCTGAACATGGACGAGGCGTATACCGCAATCAACTGGAAGACGGTCTTCATCACCGCCTGCCTGATTCCTCTGGGCTGGTCGATGGACGCCTCGGGCACGGCGGCCTGGATTGCGCAGGAAGTGCTGCGCTATCTGGGCGACATGCCGCAGTGGTTCCTGCAGGCCTGCATCGCCATTCTCACCCTGCTGTGCTCGCAGGTGATGTCGAACGTGGGCGCGACCGTGATGATGGTGCCGATGGGCATCAACATCGCCCTGGCCTCGGGCGGCAACCCGGGCCTGTACGCGATGCTGGTCGCGATCTCGGCCTCCAACACCTTCCTGATCCCCAGCGCCAGCCCGGTGCTGCTGATCGTGGCCGGCCCGGGCGGCTACCGCAGCAAGGACTTTCTGCGCGCCGGCATCCCGCTGACGATCATCTTCCTGGTCGTCGGCATTGTTGGAGTCAATCTGCTGTTTGGCTGAAGAGCCGGGGTGAGCCGAACCGAACTGCCAGTGGCAGTTCGCAGTCGGCGAACGACCGGCCATGGATGGC
>CBFGSA010000032.1:0-24582 GCA_965651365.1 uncultured Rhodanobacteraceae bacterium
CCGCCACGCCGGTGTGATAGCGCTGCGCCTGCGGGCAGTAGGCACAATCTTCCGGACAGCCGCCGGTCTTGATCGACAACAGGGTCGACACCTGCACCGCATTCGGATCGTGATGCCTGGCGTGCACGGCATGCGCGCGCGCCAGAAGCTCGTTGAATGGCAGATCAAACAGCGCGATCACGTCCGCGCGTTGCAATGCGGTCGGCATGCACAGCCCCATGAATATCAATCCGCGAGTGTGCGCAGCGCGCAGCCGCTTGTCAACTTCACTCTTTGGTTGAGGTTTACAGTAGGCGCAGGCCTACAAGCCGACCCGGCCTGTACCGGCTGCCGTCGAGGGCAGCGATCGGCATCATGGCAGCCATGGCCTTTTCTCTGGACAGGGAGGTTCCAGCCGTGGCAACGGCCCTGCGTTTGCCGCTGCGCCGCGCCGGGCAGGCGATGGCGGGATGGCTGCTGCCAGCGCACTGCCTGCTGTGCGGTGCGCGCGCCCAGACCGCGTGCGAGTTGTGCCCGCAGTGCGTCGCCTCCATGACGCACAACCACCCCTGCTGCCGTCGCTGCGCCCTGCCGCTGGCGGTCAGCGGGGATACTTGCGGCCATTGCCAGCGTCATCCGCGGCCCTGGGACCAGGCCTGGGTGCCGTTCCGCTATGCCTGGCCGCTGAACCTGCTGGAAACCCGCTTCAAGTTCTCCGGCAAGCTGGACTGCGGACGCAGTCTGGCGGAACTGTGGCGGCGGGCCGGCCCGCCGACCGAACGTCCCCAGAACATCATTCCCGTACCGCTGCACCCGCGCCGCCTGCGCGAGCGCGGCTACAACCAGGCGCTGGAACTGGCGCGGCCGCTGGCCCGGGCCTGGGACATTCCGCTTGAACTGCAGCATCTGACTCGCCAGCGTCATACCGATCCGCAGAGCGAACTGGATGCCGTGGCCCGTCGGCGCAACCTGCGCGACGCCTTTGCCGTCGCTGCGAGCGCACGCCTGCCCGCACATGTTGCCGTGCTCGACGATGTCATGACCACCGGCGCCACCCTCGCCGAATGCACCCGCACCCTGAAGCGCGCCGGGGTGAAGCGGGTCGATGTGTGGGCTCTGGCGCGAGCGGCTTGAAGCGACTTTCCTCGGCTGCCAGGACTCCATCGCTGTCTTGCCCCTCTCAGGTATCGCGCAGCAGTTCCTGCAAAAAGGCGGCGTTGCTGTGCTCGCTGTCCCTGGCCGCAAAAACCAGGGTGACGCGGCCCCTGCGGGCACGTTTGCGCAGATCGTCCAGCGCCTGTTGTGCCTCGTCGCTGCCCTTGAGCTCCTTGCGGTAGCGTTTGCGGAACTCGTCCCAGCGATCCGGATCGTGGCCGAACCACTTGCGCAGCTCGGTGGATGGCGCCAGCGCCTTGATCCAGTCGTCCAGCCTGGCCTCGTCCTTGCTGACGCCACGCGGCCAGATGCGATCGATCAGAACGCGATAACCGTCATTTTTTGCCGCGTCCTCGTAGGCGCGCTTGATGCGAATGCTCATGTTTGTCCACCTCCGCACTCAGCATGCGCTGTCACCGCCAGCTTGTCGAGCAGCAGGCACGCCAGCAGGTGGTGTGCCACCGCGATGGTCCGCGCCTGAAGTCGGTGGCCGAACTGGCCAGCCTGGATTTGCGGGTTGTCGGCGACAGCGGTTTTGTCGAACGGCTGTACGCCTTGCAGGCCGCCCAGGCTTCTGGCCCGGATTATTCATGATGAAGACCGGATCCGGTTCGCCCTGGCGGCCGACAACGTCGGTTGCGGCCATGTGCGCGCGCCGCGCCGACTGGCTGCACGCCTCGCCACGACCCCGACCGTTGGAACGAGCTGAGCCAGGTGCTGCCGCTGCTGGGCAAGCGCCGCTACTACCGCAGCCTCAAGCACGGCTACGCCCGCGGCGCCGAGCCGGTGCGCTACATCCAGCGCATCCGCAACTATGCCGACATCCTGCGGCACAAGGTCGAAGACCAGCACACCCTCGTCGCCGGCAACTGAACACAGCCCGTGCACGGCGAGAAAATCGCGCCGCGTTGAAACACCGCACGATGGATCCCGGATGGCCGCTGTGCGGCGTCCAGGATGACAGCCCGCGAGAAAGCCTTCATCCGGGGCCGGCCGCAGGACGGAATCTCCCGCGTCGTCATCCTGGGGCCGGCCGCAGGCCGGAACCCGGGATCCAATTTGCTTTGCTGCCCCCGCCAAGCCGCGTCATCCTGCGCGTAGGGCGCTTGCGCCTGCAGTCGCAGGATCCGTGCATAGGACTCGCGGGATGGATTCTGCGACTGCGCTCCCCCGGATCAAGTCCTGGGTCGCTGCGCGCAGAATGACAAAATTGCCATGAGGTACGCAGGCGCAGCAGGGCTATCACACCCCTGAGTCAGGGGGTGCCGCTCAGTCGTGCACCACGGCAAAATTGCGTGCGTCCGCGCTCCAGCGCGGTGCCGCGTCGATGGCTGGCAGCACCTCGGCGGGGGTCGCCACGCGCTGCCACATGGCCGCATGCTCGACATTCATGAAATGCGCCGCGATCACCCGGTCCATGAAGGCTTCCAGCGGCTGCCAGTAATCCAGGGTGTCGAGCAGGATGATCGGATTGAGATAGATTCCCAGTCGTTTCAGGGTGATCGCCTCGAACAGCTCCTCCAGCGTGCCGCAGCCACCGGGCAGGGCCACCACGGCATCCGAACCGGTCAGCAGGCGATGCTTGCGCTCGCGCATGTCCTCGACCAGTTGCAGGTCGGTCAGGCCCTGGTGGCTCCACTCCAGATCAGCCATGAAGCGCGGAATGATACCGATCACCTGCCCGCCATGTTCCAGCGCACCATCGGCCACCGCACCCATCGAGCCGGCCGAGCCGCCGCCAAAGACCAGCGTATGCCCAGCCCGGGCAATCCGCCCGCCCAGCTCCCGCGCCGCCTCGCGATAGACCGCGTCGGCCTTGTCGCTGGACGCGCAATACACGCAAATCCGCATCTTTCCGTCCTTCTCCCACGAGGCCCAAGAGTGTACAGCGGCCCTTGTGGCCGGATGCGTCCGAGTTAGCCTGGCTGTCGGCGGCTCACAACGCAGTCAATTGGCAACCCTGTGAAAGCAACATGTTACATCCTGCATGAGTGCGTCAAGGCCGCTATACCTCACATCACTTTACAATCATGCGAGCCCAACTTTCCAATCTTCTTGATCTGCTTTACAGTTGACAAATGCCACGCAGCCGATCTGACCAAATTGACGCAGCCCTGCTGGAGTCCGTCCAGGCCCACCCCAGGGACCTGACGCGTACCGTCGCGGACCAAGTTGGCGTCAGCCGACAGGCGGTGGCTACCCGGGCCAAGGCACTGGTGGAAGGCGGGTTTCTGGCGCGTTCCGGGACGACACGACCCACGTATGTCCTGGGTCCCAAACGGCAAGGTCGGTTCACATACGAACGTGAGGGATTGGCAGAAGATCGTGTTTGGAGAGAAGATGTCGCCCCTTTGCTGAGCGGACTCCCGGCCAACGCACTCGACATTGCCCATCATGGCATCTCGGAGATGGTCAACAACGCGGTCGATCACTCGGACGGCACCAGGGTTGAGGTGTTGGTTGTTCGCGACACTGACAATGTCCTGCTATTGGTTGAAGACAACGGCGTGGGCATTTTTGGCAAGATCTCGCGTGCGCTGGGCCTGCCAGATGTTCGACTGGCTCTGTTGGAACTCGGCAAAGGCAAATTCACGACCGACCCCCAGAATCACACGGGAGAGGGCGTCTTCTTCACATCGCGAATGTTTGACCTTTTCCAGATCGCATCTGGCGAATTGGTGTTTTATCACGACGGCAGTGAACTGGATGACGCCCTGTACGATGTCGACGAGCCGCCGCTGGACAGGGGAACCCGGGTGGTCATGCGAATTTCCGCGACATCAAGCCGCACCGTCAAGGAGATATTCGACGAGTTTTCAAGCGGCCCCGAGGACTACAGCTTCGCCAAGACGATTGTCCCGGTCCGCCTGGCCAGAATAGGCAATGAGAACCTGGTTTCCCGCGCTCAAGCCAAGCGTCTCATGCAACGGGTTGACCAGTTTCGCTGCGTGGTTCTGGACTTTGCCGAAATTGAGAGTATCGGCCAGGCATTTGCCGACGAAGTATTTCGCGTGTTTGCCAACGCCCATCCAGACGTGGAGCTGGTTGCAGAAAACGCCGTCCCGGAAGTGCAGCAGATGATCCGGCGAGCCGAGGTCGCTCGCGATCGTGACAATGGTCGGTTATCCCTGCGGTAGAGCGCTTGCAGCGGGCCGGGACCTGTCGTACGACCCGGCCGGCGCTGCGAATCCCGGATCACCAATCCCGAATCGCGGCCTTACCGCCGCATGGCGGCGAAAAACTCGTCGTTGGTCTTGGTGTTTTTCATCTTGTCGAGCATGAACTCCATCGCTGCCAGCTCGTCCATCGGGTGCAGCAGCTTGCGCAGGATCCACACCTTCTGCAGCATGTCCGGCGGAATCAGCAGGTCCTCGCGGCGGGTGCCGGAGCGGTTGATGTCGATGGCCGGGTACACGCGCTTTTCGGCGATGCGGCGGTTGAGGTGCACTTCCATGTTGCCGGTGCCCTTGAATTCCTCGTAGATCACCTCGTCCATCTTCGAGCCGGTGTCGACCAGGGCGGTGGCGAGGATGGTCAGGCTGCCGCCTTCCTCGACATTGCGCGCGGCCCCGAAAAAGCGCTTGGGTCGCTGCAGGGCATTGGCGTCGACGCCGCCGGTCAGCACCTTGCCCGAGGATGGCACCACGGTGTTGTAGGCGCGGGCCAGGCGGGTGATCGAGTCGAGCAGGATGATCACGTCGCGCTTGTGTTCGACCAGGCGCTTGGCGCGCTCGATCACCATTTCGGCGACCTGCACGTGACGCGCGGCCGGTTCGTCGAAGGTGGAACTGACCACTTCGGCGCGCACCGAGCGCGCCATCTCGGTCACTTCCTCGGGGCGCTCGTCGATCAGCAGGATGATCAGGTGGGCGTCGGGGTGGTTGTGCACGATGGCCTGGGCCACGTTCTGCAGCATCATGGTCTTGCCGGCCTTGGGCGGCGACACGATCAGGCCGCGCTGGCCCTTGCCGACCGGCGCGATCATGTCCAGGATGCGGCCGGTGATGTCCTCGCTGGAGCCGTTGCCGCGCTCCAGATGGAACGCCTGGCGCGGGAACAGCGGGGTCAGGTTCTCGAACAGGATCTTGTTCTTCGACGCCACCGGCGGCTCGCCGTTGATGTCGTCGACGCGCAGCATCGCGAAGTAGCGCTCGTTCTCCTTCGGGTGGCGCACGCGCCCGGTCAGGTAGTCGCCGGTGCGCAGGTTGAAGCGGCGGATCTGGCTGGGGCTGACGTAGATGTCGTCGGCGCCGGACAGGTAGGACTCGGCGGCCGAGCGCAGAAAGCCGAAGCCGTCCTGCAGGATTTCCAGCACGCCCTCGCCCCAGATACCGCCGCCGGACTGGGCGTGCGCCTTGAGGATGTTGAAGATGACGTTCTGCTTGCGGGCGCGGGCGACGTGCTCCTCGATGCCCAGCTCCTCGGCCTTGTTCATCAGCTCGACGGCGTTCATGGCCTTGAGCTCGGTGAGGTTGATCAGGCGCGAGCTGTCGCCGGCGTCGACGCCCTCGTCGTTCTCGTCGATGTCCTCGTTGGGCATGCCGTGGCGCGGCCCGCGGTCGTTGCGACCCCCGCGGCGGCGACCCTTCTTGTTGTCGCGGCGCTTCTTGTTCTTGCCGCCGTGCGACTGGCCACCGCGGTTGTCATTGCCCTTGTCGTCGCCATCACTCTTGCCGCCGCCGTCAGTGTTGCCGGACGACCCGGACGCGCCATCGCCACCGGGCTGGCTTTTGGCTTCGTCGGACTTGTACTTGTCACCGGATGCTTCCGGCGCGGCCTTCTTGCGCCGTGGGGCACGCTTGGGCTTGTCCTGGTTTTCAGGCTTGGATGACGCCTTGTCGGCATCATTGGCGGGGGCAGCGCCGGGCGCTTGCTGTTCTTCAGTATCGGACACGGACGGACCTCGAATGGGCGCCGGGGGGAGGGAAAAATTCAGGGATGCGGCGGGCGGACGCCCACAGCAAGGTTGAAAATAGCACCGTTGTGCGGCCGGCGTCCAGTGTCTCGCCGACCAGCGTTCAGACTCAAGCGTCTGGCAATCGGCCTGCAACAACGCGCGATGGAGCGCGGCCATGGGCCGCTCCTGCAGAGTTTGACCGGTCAGGCCACCTTGTCCAGCATCTGCGTGAACGCACCCTTGGGCTTGGCGCCGATCTCGGTGGCCTCGACCTTGCCATCCTTGAACAGCAGCAGGGTCGGGATCGAGCGCACGTTGTATTTCACCGCCGAATTCTGGTTTTCGTCGATGTTCAGCTTGACGATCTTGACCCGGCCCTGATATTCGCCGGCCAGCTCGTCCAGCATCGGCGCCAGCGCGCGGCAGGGACCGCACCATTCGGCCCAGAAATCGACCAGCACGGGCTGGTCGGCGTTCAGCACCTCGGCTTCGAAATCGCTGTCGCTGATGTGCTTGATGAGATCGCTCATGTTTTGCTCCGCAAATTCAGTGTTGACGTAAGGTGGCGACTGTCGGGCCCGACTTCAATGGTCGGCCGCAGGAACCGGAACCTGGTTCCGGTCGATGTTACCAAGACCGGCAGGCTGCTAGACTGGCGCATCGCACTTGTGCCTGTCAGGCGCCTGCTCTGGCCACGATCCACGGGGATCGGGCACTTCGGGTCGCTGTACACAGAGCGCCGGCTGTCCCGCAGGGTCGGCCGCCATTATGACCCAAAAAAGAATTCTTGCATGGCGACACACGTACTGACCGACACCTTTTTCGAGCAATTCGACCTGCACCCCCTGCTGCTCAAGGGCTTGGCCGAATGCGAGTTCACCCGCTGCACGCCGATCCAGGCCATGACCCTGCCGCCGGCGCTGGCCGGCCGGGACGTGGCCGGCCAGGCGCAGACCGGCACCGGCAAGACCTGCGCCTTTCTGGTGGCGCTGATGAACCGGCTGCTGACCCAGGCCGCGCTGCCGGACCGGCGCGACTCGGACCCGCGCGCCCTGATCATCGCACCAACCCGCGAACTGGCGATCCAGATCGAGAAGGATGCACGCAAGATCGGCGCCCACACCGGCCTGCGCATGGCGCTGATCTACGGCGGCGTCGATTACGACAAGCAGCGCCAGATGCTCAAGGACGGCTGCGACATCATCATCGCCACACCCGGGCGCCTGCTGGACTACTTCAAGCAGCACGTGTTCCGCCTGTCCAGCGTCGAGGTGATGGTGATTGACGAAGCCGACCGCATGTTCGATCTCGGCTTCATCAAGGACGTGCGTTACATCTTCCGCCGTCTGCCGCCGCGCGAGCAACGCCAGGCGCTGCTGTTCTCGGCCACCCTCAGCCACCGCGTGCTGGAGCTGGCCTACGAGCACATGAACGACCCGGAAAAGCTCACCGTCGAGACCGAACAAATCACCGCCGACAAAGTCCGCCAGCAGGTCTATTTCCCGGCCCGCGAGGAAAAGCTTCCGCTGCTGCTGAACCTGATCCATTCGATGGACGTGCATCGCGGCATCGTGTTCGTCAACACCCGCGCCGCCGCCGACCAGGTCGCCACCCGTCTGCGCCGGCACGGCCATCAGGTCGCCACGCTGTCGGGCAATGTGCCGCAGAAGAAGCGCCAGGCCTTGCTGCAGCGCTTCAAGGACGGCAAGATCAATTTGTTGGTGGCCACCGACGTGGCCGCCCGTGGCCTGCACGTGGAGGATGTGACCCATGTGTTCAACTACGACCTGCCGCAGGATGCCGAAGACTACGTGCATCGCGTCGGCCGCACCGCACGCCTGGGCGCCAGCGGCGACGCGATCAGCTTTGCCTGCGACCGCTATGCCATGTCGCTGCCCGACATCGAGGACTACATCGCGCAGAAGATTCCGGTGCAGCCGATTGACCCGTCCCTGCTGGAGACGCCGCCGGAAGTGCCAGGCGCCAAATCCGCCACAGGCAGGGATAGCGAGCAAAAGCCTTCGACCGACACACCGGCTCGTCGGCGACGCCGACGGCATGGCAAGCGTGGCACCAGCAAGGCCACGTCGGGCTGAGCTGCGGGAGCGCGCGTGCTGATGGCGGCCACGTTCATTCATTCCCACTCGACCTGGCGGACCCGGCTGCCCAGCTTGCTGGCCTGGCTGGCTCTGCTGCTGGCGGCACTGTGGTGTGTGTGGATGGCGGTGCAACTGGTGTGGGCCGTATTCACGCCGCTGGCACCGGCACCGAGTGCGTCGCCGGCCTCATCCGCAGCCGCACCCGACAGGACGGTTGATATTGGCAGCATCGCCCGCTGGCACCTGTTCGGCAATGGCAACGCCAATGCACTTCAGCGCGACATCATGCAGGCCAGCCAGGCAACGAAGCTGAAGCTGAGCCTGCACGGCACGGTGGCCGATTCAGACGGCAACGGCGGCTACGCGCTGATCGCCGACGCCAGCGGCATCGAGCACAGCTACCGCATCGGTGACCGCATCCAGGAGGGCGTGACGCTGAAGGCGGTGCGTGCCGACCACGTGATTCTCGATCACAATGGCAACAACGAGCGCCTGGATCTGCCGCGCGAGTCGCTGCAAAGCGCGGCCGCAGTGCGGCCGCTGGATCATGCGGGCGGCACGCTGACCAACAACCCGGCGCGTCAGCGCAGCCGCAGCGGCGCCACCGGCAAGTCCACGCCAATCTATGTCGCCCCGCGCATCGCCAGTGGCCGCGTCGACTGGCAGAAAGTGCAGTCGCAGTTCCAGCGCGACCCGGCCCAGGCCATGGCGCAATTGAACATCCAGCCCGTTTTTGACAATGGCCAGATGAGTGGTGTGCGCGTGGCGGGCGCAGCCAGCAATCCGCTGCTGGCCGGAAGCGGATTGCGCGCCGATGATGTGGTGACCGCGGTCAACGGCACACCGCTGGATTCGGTGGCCCGTGGCCAGCAGCTTTTCAGCCAGCTCCAGAATGCACGCCAGGTGCAAGTGACCGTGTTGCGGGGTGGCCACAGCCAGACCCTCACGATCAACCTGAATCAGGCACAATGAGGCCGTCATGAAACCTACCTTCCCAAGCCTGATCCTGCTGCTGGCGCTGGCCCTGCCCGCGCTGGCAGCCAGCGCCCAATCGGCGGCGACCGGCGCCGACAAGCCGAATGCACCGCAGATGCTGAACCTCAAGGACGCCGACATCCAGGCCTTCATCGCCACCGTGTCGGAAATCACCGGCAAGAACTTCATCCTCGGCCCCAACGTGCAGGGCAAGGTCACGGTGGTGTCGCAAAAGCCGCTGAATGCCGCGCAGATCTACCAGGTATTCCAGCAGGTGCTGGCGGTGCATGGCTACGTGACCCTGCCAGCGGGCGACGGCATGATCAAGATCGTCAGCCAGGCCAGCGCGCGCGGTGAAGCAGCCGTGGGCAGCGGGCCGACCGCGGTCGGCGGCAACGCTCTGGTGACACGCGTGGTGCCGGTGCATTACGTGTCGGCGGCCGAGCTGGCGACCCTGCTGCAGCAGTTCGTGCCGCAGGGCGGGCAGGTGGTGGCGCACGGGCCCAGCAACTCGCTGATCCTGTCGGATCGCGCCGACGTGGTGAACCGGCTGCAGAAGATTATCCAGCGCGTCGACACCGCCAGCGACGCCCACGTCGAAGTCATCCCGCTTCAGCACGCCAATGCGGCCGAAATGGCGCGCACCCTGACCCAGCTCAACACGACTGGTGGCGACCAGGGCCCCAACGCCGTGCGCGTGATGGCCGACACCCGCACCAATTCCATCCTGCTGTCGGGCAGCAAGAGCCGGCGCCTGTCGATGCGCACCCTGATCGCCAACCTGGACACGCCACTGGAATCGGGCGGTTCAACCCAGGTGGTGTATCTGAACTACGCCAACGCCAAGGACCTGGTGCCGATCCTGTCCGGCGTGGCCCAGGATCTGCAGGGCCGCGACTCGCAAGGCGCGGTAACGGGGAGCGGCGCATCGGGCGCCAGCGCCAAGCCCGGCGAGGCGCCAACAACCATCCAGGCCGACGACAAGACCAATGCGCTGGTGATCACGGCGCCGCCGGCGGTGTTCCGCTCGCTGAAGGCGGTGATCCGCCAGCTCGACATCCGCCGCGCCCAGGTCCTGATCGAGGCCGTGATCGCCGAGGTCGGCCTGTCCACGGCCAAGGAAATCGGCGTGCAGTGGTTCACCGCGCCGCAGACCGGCACCGACGAGGTCGGCCAGGGCCTGATCGGCGGCACCAATTTCCCCACCGCCAACAGTCCCGGCCTGCTGGGCCTGGCGCAGAATCCGCTGGCCCTGGGTGGCGGCCTGTCGCTGGGCTATGTCGATGGCACCATCAACATCCCCGGACTCGACACGCCAATCCTCAACCTGGGCGCCCTGATTCGCGCCCTGCAGAACACCGGCAACACCAATATCCTGTCCACGCCCAGCGTGGTGACCCTGGACAACCAGGAAGCCGAGATCAAGGTGGCCAAGGAAGTGCCGTTCAAGACCGGCCAATACACCTCGACCTCCTCCGGCGGCACCAATCTGCCGCAAAATCCCTTCCAGACCATCGAGCGCAAGGACGTCGGCCTGACCTTGACCGTGACCCCGCACATCAACGAGGGCGATGCGGTGCGCATGGACATCCATCAGGTGGTGTCCTCGCTGGCGCCAGAGGTGACCGGCGCGGTGGATCTGGTCACCAACAAGCGCGAAGTCAGGACCTCGGTGCTGGTCGCCGACGACTCGATGCTGGTGCTGGGCGGCCTGATTTCCAACAACACCAGCGACTCCAACAACAAGGTGCCGCTGCTGGGTGACATTCCGCTGCTCGGCAACCTGTTCCGCTACCGCAGCAACAAGAACGAGAAGCAGGATCTGATGGTGTTCCTGCATCCGAAGATTCTGCGCGATGCGGCCACCGAGGCGGCCGTATCCAGCGAAAAGTACAACTACATGCGCACCGAACAGCTCAAGCTGCGCGCCAACCGCGCCCTGCTGACCCCGCAAGACAAGCGCCCGCTGCTGCCCGAGATGCACGACTTCCTGGCCAACCCGCCGCTCCCGGTGTCGGCGGCAAAGACGAAGCAATCGCGGCAGCAGGGCCGCTGAGCCCTGACTCAGGCGACGGTCGCCAGAGCGAGGCGCAGGTCGTTGTAGCCACCGACGTGACGGGTGTCGTCGTCGCGCGCCAGAAAGATCTGCGGCAGGCTGCGAACGCGCGTGCCAATCTGCGCTTCCAGCTCCTCGATGCTGATGTCGCTGCCGACCGTGTGGTAGTCGAAGTCGAGCGACTGGATCTGACACAGCATGCGGGTCTTGTCGCAATTGGGACAGGCATCCGCGCCGTAGATGATGACTTTCATGGGCTCTCCGGGGTTCAGTGGGGTAGATGACGATCAGAAATCGTCGTCGAAGATGATGTCCTTGTCGGTGCGGCGCATCACGCCCACCTTGTAGGCGGCGATGTCCTGTTCCTGTGGCGAGGCCTGGGTGCTGGAAATGTTGAGCCACTTTTCCATGAACTTGAGCGGGTTGGCTGCCGGCAGCACAAACTTTCCGGAGGCCAGCCCGAGGGTTTCGTACACATCACGCGCGCAGTACAGCGTCCAGGCAGCCAGGCGCTCGGCATTCATGCCGACCAGCTCGCGACCTTCGGAAAACAGGTAGTCGATCCAGACCAGTTCACTGTCGACCACCTCCTCAATCAGGCGCACAATGTCGGCGCGGCATTCGGCGAACGCACGCTGGCCGCGCGCAGTCTGCAGTTCGTTGGCGAGTACGGCGCGATCCAGCTCGGCATGGATTTCCAGTTCGTCCTGGGCGATCTTCTGGATGGACTTGCCGATCGGCTGGAACAGACCGGTGTCGCAGATGGCAAAGGTGACCGCGAAACTGGCCAGGAACTGGATGCGTTCCATGCAGAACAGCGCCACCACCATCATGAATGCGGTGTTGTAGGTGGCCTGGTCGTTGGGCAACCGGCCCAGCGCATACTGGTGCGAGGCCTCGTAGCCGTCGGCGAATGCCCGGCTTACCCGCTGCAGACGATCATGCGCCTGCTGCACGCGCAGGATTTCCTCGATGATGGCGCCGGGGTCGTCGAAGGAGTTGCGCACGATCTCCGAATAGGTGGCGGCATGGATCACCTCGTTGTCGGAAACGCGCTGCCAGGCCGCCCACAACTCCGAGGAACTGATGAAGGGCGCGAGTACTGGAGCGATGGCGCGCGAGGCGACCGAGTCGGCCTCCCATTGCCAGGCCAGGGTCTTGATCATCATGTCGTAGGTGGACTTGGAGCAGGACTTGAAATCGGCATTGCAGGAGCTGTAGTCGAACTCGTTTTCGTCCCAGTCCAGCGACTTCTGCGCCTTGTACAGGCTCCAGATTTCCGGGTAATGGCGATGGATGGTATCGAACAGGCCCTGCTTCTGACCCAGCAGCAGTTGCGGTCTTTCGTAATCGGTCTTGGCGTAGTTGAAAACCGTGTTGCTCATGGTGCTTCCTCCGGGCTCACAGCGTGCAGGCTTCGCAGTCGGCTTCGGTGGCGTCCGCTTCGGATGCGGCGCCGTCGGCCTGGCTGATGGCGTGGCTCTTGCGCAGGCCGTTCGAGGTCTTCTGGTTCATGTAGTACTTGGACTTCAGCCCCAGCTTGATGCGGTACAGATAGTTCTCGATCATTTCGCCGGACTCGATGCAGGCATCACCGATCACGCGCCGGTAGTAGTCGGCCGAGATGCCCTGGTCGGTCCATTTCTGCACGATCGCGTACAGTTCGGTCATGTCGCGGGCAGGGATGTCCCAAGCCGACTGGTAAGCGTCACGCAGGGTTTCGCCCTCGGGCGCAGCCCAGTAGTTGACGCGGTGGTTGTCGGTCTTGATCAGGGACAATTCGCGGATCGGGTACAGGCCATTGGTGGTGCCCGAGGCATTGGCCGAGGTCTCGGTTGGCATGTGCGCCACCAGCACCGAGTTGCGGATGCCACCGTTGGCGATGATCTCGCGGCGCAGAGCCTCCCAGTCGTAGCGGTTCTCGAACGCGGCGATCCGGTCCACCTTGCGGTTGTAGCTGTCCAGCGGCAGCCAGCCGTCGGGCCAGCGGGTCTTGTGCATCCAAGGCGCATTGCCCAGCTCCTTGCCGAGCCGCAGGCTGGCGCACAACAGGTGGTAGTAGTGCCGCTCGGCCACTTCGTGGAGATACTGCTTGCCTTCGAGGCTGGTGTACTGCTTGCCGTTGCGCGCCATCAGGTGCGCCAGGCCGAGGATGCCCACCCCGGCGTTCAGGCGCTTGCGGCTGGTCACGCCCACCTGCGGCAGCTCGTAGTGTGCCAGGTGGATGCATTTGTCGATCATCAGCAGCGCGTAATAGGCCACCTCGGCGTATTGCGCTTCGCTTTCGATGTTGTCCACGCAGATGCCGGCCAGGTTGCAGGTGGCCACCTCCGGCGAGGAGTACCGGACAATGCGCGCGATGCGGTGGCCGTTCCGCTCGTCGCCCTCGCGCAGGTCGGCCAGCCACACCGGGCCGCGCGCCGTGGCCACGCGCTGATCGCCGCTGATGCGATGGGTGGCGCCGGATTCGTCCTGGTACTCGATGAACGAGGCATCCGTGTCGGAGTACAACTCCGTGACGTGGTTGTAGGCGGCAGTGGGCAGGGCGATTTCCGAACACAGATTGGAGGAATAGATGGTGTCCTTGAACGGGGTGTGACGATTCATCTCGCCGATGTTGTGCTCGTAGATGCGCCCGGTCTCGTTCCATTCGTTGCAGGCCGTGATCAGCAGCTCGCGGGCGTTGATCCGGGTCTTGGGGAAATCCGGATCGTTCTCGTATTTGGCGTACAGCGCCTCGAAGCGCTGTTCATCGCCACTGTAGAGCGCGGCGTGCAAATCCGGCGCGGTGTAGCAGTTGAACAGGAACATCTCCTCGTTGCGCGCCACCTTGCGCGCGAAGAAGCGGTTGCTGCCGAACGAATAGTCCATGCCGCGAATCTTCTTGTCGGCAGTGGACATGGGGTTCTTCAGGCGCAGCAGGGTGTCCGCCTCCGGATCGAAGATGGAGAAATAGCTGGTGCAGGCGCCGCCGCGGCCGTTCTGCAGGTTGGATTTGACCTCGGCCACCAGTGCCCTGAAATACGGCAACTTGCCCTGGTGGCGGATGGCGCCGCCGCGCACCGGGTCATTCAGCGAACGGGTGTTCATGTGCGCGCCGATGCCCGCGCTCATGTAGGTCATGGTGTTGGCGATGTGGTTGCCCACCGCGATCGAGCGGGCATTGTCGGCCGTGGTGTACAGGCAGCAGCTGGCATAACCACGCAAGGGCGTGCCGAGGTTGACATGGTTGGGCGTGGGCGCGTTGATGCGGTTGTGCGACAGATGCTCGTACCAGCGCTCCACGTCGTGCATGCGCCGCGCGCGCGGCTGATCCACCGCCAGCGCCATGGCCATGCGCATGTAGATGAACTGCGGGCTCTCGTAATGGATGCCCTTGACCCGGTCGGTGATCGCGTACTTGGTCAGATGGGTGTGGATCTGGTAGTGCGCATAGCTGAAATCACGCTCGTGGTCGATGAGTGCCTCGACCTGCGCGTACTCGGCCGGCGCGTAGTCCAGGGTCTCCATGTAGCCGAGTTTCTGCAGTTTTTCATGCAGCTCGCGTACGCTCGGGCGCCGGTGTCCATACAGATCCTTGCGCACCAGCGTGGCGTACAGGCGCCCGGCCATGCGGTTGTATGACCACGAATCAGCGTCCAGACAGGCCTTGATCAGGCGCTGCTGCAGTTCGCGCGAAGTACACCGACCGCCGAGGCCGGTCACGGCCTCCAGCACCACCGATGGCCAGTCCACGTCCGGCCCCAGCGCCGTGGCGGCCCATTCGCCCCACTGGTTGAGCTTGGATGGAGTAAACGGCTCGTGTCGGCCGTCGCGCTTGATGATGGTTTCCAGCATGGGATTTTCCTGATGGGATGCCGCGACAACGGCCGCCCGACGCAAAACCTGCTCCCGCGCGCAGGACCATGCGGTTCGGCTTTCACGAAGGGGCGTGCGGCCGCCAGCAGAAACGGCCTGCAACGCGCCTCCCCGCGGAAGCGGTCACCTGCACCGGGCGTTGATGGAGTATCGATCGCGCTCGTCTCACCCGCCGCGACCGGACACCGGCCCGGTGTGTCGGCAGGTCTTCGGACTTGCGGACATGGGCCAGGGCCCTCCTACTCTGCCGTGCTTCCCGGACCGGATGATCCAGTGCAGTTTTCGGCATTTCGTTTCCGCTTACCGCTGCGGGGCAGTTCCGGATTTGCACCGGATTCCCTTTTCAGCCCGTCACTGTGGAACACAGATCGGGCACCGACAACCACAACATAGGCGTGTTCTGATCATGTGTCAACCCAAGATACAGTAGTGCATTCCTTTTCCCGGACAGGCTTGCGCAAGCGCGGCCATGCTGCGCCCGCCCTGACCGTGAACGGATGCGCTAAGCTGCAAAAACAGGCACGGAAAATCACGGCGGAGGACGTGTGGACAGTCGGATCAAGAACGCTGGCGAGCTTTGTCGCGGCACCCGCGCGACGGCCTGTGCCGGACGCCGCGCATGAATGCGAACACGCAAACGGCGCCCGCCCGGCCCGGCTACGGCTTTGCGCGCCGCCAGGGCGTGACCATGACGGTTTGGCATGGTGACCGCGCCGAGGTGGCCTGCCGCATGGATGCCGAGCCGGCGGCACTGGCCGAGTTGCGGCGGCACCTGGGCGTGCCGGTGCAGGTCACGCGCCTGGATGCCGAAGCCTGGGCCGCGATCTTGCGCGAGCTGTATCAGGAAGGCGGCGATGCCAGCGCGCTGAGCGCCGACCTGGATGCCGAAACCGATCTGGCCTCGCTGGCCGAGGAGCTGGCCGAACCGCAGGATCTGATGGAGAGCGAGGACGATGCGCCGGTGATCCGGCTGATCAACGCGCTGCTGGCCGAAGCCGTGCGCGAGAATGCCTCGGACATCCACATCGAACCGTTCGAGGCGCGCCTGCTGGTGCGCTTTCGCGTCGACGGCGTGCTGCGCGAAGTGCTGACGCCGCCGCGCGCGCTGGCCAATGCCCTGGTCAGCCGGATCAAGGTGATGGCGCGCCTGGACATTGCCGAGAAGCGCCTGCCGCAGGACGGCCGCATCGGCCTCAAGATCGCCGGGCGGCCGGTCGACGTGCGCGTGTCGACCATTCCCGGCGGCCACGGCGAGCGCGTGGTGCTGCGCCTGCTGGACAAGCAGGCCGGACGCCTGGACCTGACCGAGCTGGGCATGGACGCAGCCACCCGCCAGCGCCTGGAGGGCATGCTGGAGCGCCCGCACGGCATCATTCTGGTCACCGGCCCGACCGGCTCGGGCAAGACCACCACGCTGTACGCGGCCATGAGCCGGCTCAACGATGCCAGCCGCAACATCATGACGGTCGAGGACCCGATCGAGTACTACATCGACGGCATCGGCCAGACCCAGGTCAACACGCGGGTCGACATGAGCTTCGCGCGCGGCCTGCGCGCAATCCTGCGCCAGGACCCGGACGTGGTGATGGTGGGCGAGATCCGCGACCTGGAAACGGCCGAGATCGCGGTGCAGGCCTCGCTCACCGGCCACCTGGTGCTGTCCACCCTGCACACCAACTCGGCGGTCGGCGCGGTCACCCGCCTGCGCGACATGGGCGTCGAACCCTTCCTGCTCGCCTCCAGCCTGATCGGCGTACTGGCCCAGCGCCTGGTGCGGCGGCTCGACCCCGAGACCCGCCAGCCCTATCCGGCGGGCGACGCCGAGCTGGCGGCCTTCGGCCGGCCGCCCGAGGACGCCGGCACGACGCTGTACCGCCCCGGCGAAGGCGGCTACCGCGGCCGCAGCGGCATCTACGAGCTGGTGCCCGTCGACGAGGCCATGCGCAGCCTGATCCACGACGGCGCCGCCGAATCGGCATTGGAGCGCCACGCTCGCCAGCACGCGCCGGCGATCCTCGCCGACGGCTGGCGCGTGGCCAGCGCCGGCCTCACCAGCGCCGAAGAAGTCCTGCGCGTCACCCGCGAAATGTAGGAGCGGCCTACGGCCGCGACCGGACTGCATTGCTTTGGACGGTGCCTTTTCGCGTACCGGACACCCTCCTGCAGTCGGCGGCTGGAGCGTGGGCACGAACCCCAACGACCGGGTATTCGGCGCATCGTAATGTTGGGGTTCGCCTATCGCTCACCCCAACCTACCGGTTCGCGAGCGTGCTCGTTTACACTGCGCGCATGCCCGCCTTCTCCTACCAGGCATTGAAAGCTGACGGCCATACCGACCGCGGCGTGTTGCAGGCCGACACGGCGCGCGGCGCGCGTCAGGCGCTGCGCGAGCGTGGCCTGGTGCCGGTCAGCGTGGACGAAGTCGCAGCGCAGCGCGAAGCACGACCGCGTTTTGGCACCCGTGCTGTGCTCAACGGCGCGCGCCGCGCGCTGCTGCTGCGCGAGCTGGCCACCTTGCTGGGTGCCGGCCTGCCGATCGACGAGGCTCTGGGCGCCATGGCCGAGCGTGGCAGCGATGCGCGTACCCGCGGTCTGGTGCTGGGCCTGCGCGCGCGGGTCATGGAAGGTGCCAGCCTGGCCGAGGCCATGGTCGACCATCCGCGCAGTTTTCCCGAACTGTATCGCGCCTCGGTCGCGGCTGGCGAGCGCTCCGGCAAGCTGGCCAATGTGCTGGGCCTGCTGGCCGACGAGGCCGAGGCGCGCGATGCGACGCGCCAGGGCATCTGGGCCGCGCTGGCCTATCCGCTGCTGCTGGCGGTGGTCGCGGTGCTGGTGGTCAGCGGACTGCTGATCTACGTCGTGCCGCAGATCGCCGAGGTATTCACGCGCATGCACCAGGAACTGCCCTGGACCACGCGCGCCCTGCTCACCGCCAGTGGCTTTTTGCGCGAGTACGGCATCTGGCTGCTGATCGCACTGGCGCTGATCGTGATCGGCCTGCGTTTCCTGCTGCGCCAGACCCGCTGGCGCGAGCGCCGCGACGCCTGGCTGCTGGATCTGCCGGGCCTGGGCAGCCTGCTGAAAACGGCAGGCACCGCCCGCGCCACGCGCACCCTGGCCCTGCTCACCGCCAGTGCCGTGCCGCTGCTGGAGGCGCTCAAGATCACCGCCCGCGTTGTGCCCAACCTGGCCATGCGCCACTCGGTGGAAGAAGCCGCAGCCAAGGTCCGCGAAGGCGCCGCGCTGGCCCGCGCACTGGACGACAGCGGCCAATTCCCGCCCGTGGCCCTGCGCCTGATCGCCGCCGGCGAGCGCGCCGGTGCCCTGGACAAGATGCTGGCCGAGGCCTCGGCCTACTGCTCGCGCCAGCTCGAGCGGGTGCTGGCCGTACTCACCGCAGTGCTTGGCCCGGCACTGATCCTGATCGTCGGTGCGATGGTGCTGTTCATCGTGCTGGCGATCCTGCTGCCGGTGTTCAACCTGAACCAGTTGGTGAAATAGGCCGGGATTCGGGATTCGGCTTGTTGGGGTGAGCGCAGCGAACCCCAACGACGGCAAAAGACGCACGCCGAGGCCATGTCGGGTTTCGCCTTCGGCTCATTCCGACCGGCGATTACCCGAGTTTGGTGATACGCCACGACTCCAGATTACGTAACCCGGAGTGAGCCTTGTGTTTTTCTGGTGCTGATTGCACTGCAAGGCCGGCTTTCTCGCCACTTGCAGGGGTTCGCAATGTCTTCCGTCTTTCGATTTTTCCTGATTTTGCTGTTGGCGGTGCCATTTTCGGCACCCGCTTGCGCCCAGGTCATCTTTGGCGCCCGGGTCAATGGCGGCAGCGGTCCGGTGACGGGGTTGTTCCAGGTCAGCAACGGTACGGTTACGGGAATCAACACGGGCTTGATCTCCAACGACTTTGCCAGCCTCTCACCCAACGGCACCATGATCACGATCAGCAGTGCCGATCCGGCCCAGCCGAACGAGGCCTCGACCGACCTGTTTGCCTACAACCGGGTCACCGGGCAGACCCGACGCCTGTTCAACAACAGCACCATCACCCAGCCCGACGGCAGCCACCTGTTCGCCTCGCCGATGTTCAGCGGCACTTCGGCCGACGGCACCCTGGTGGCTTTCGTCAACGTGCTGTCCTCGTCCAGCAACAGCCAGGGTGGCGGCAGTATCCGACAGTTGAAGGTGCTGCGCGCCAGCGACGGCTTCGATCTGGGTGATGCCGAACTCGGCCACGGCAACCAGACCGATTATTTCGAGTCCGAGTTCAACGGCATCGCCTGGACCCGCAGCGGCCACGCTTTCGTGACCCCGGCCTACGTACCGGTGACCACCAACAGTGGCCGCCAGACCATCGCCGCCGGCCTGGTGCTGTTTGCGCAGCAAGCCAACGGCACGTTCGCCCGCGCCGGTACGCTTACCGTGCCACAGGTGTTCGACAATCCCGGCGGTGGCATCGTGGTGCAGACCCACGCCATGCCGGCCATTTCGCCGGATGGCCAGCGCATCGCCTTCTTCCGCCTGACCTGGCCGAATCCGCTGCTGACCCAGCCGGCGACGCCCGAACTGATCGTGATCAATCCGAGCCAGGGTACCGGCAGCGTGTTGGCGCAATTCAATCCCGGCGTGTTCCCGCTCGGCGTGGCCTGGTCGGCCGATGGCGGCACCCTGGTGTTCTCGCTGGCCAACCAGGTCAACCAGGGTGGCTCCTGGCTGCCGGCGGGCGATCCGGCCAGCGCCGGGCTGCTGACCATCTCCAGCACGGGTGGCGCACTGGGCAGTGTGGCCGGTGCCCCCAGTGGCTATTTCCCCAACGTGGTGCAGGGCATTCCCGGTCTGGTGTTCCGCAACGGCTTCGAGTAACCACAGTCGCTGTCCAGCTATCGGCCAGCGCGGCCAACCGTTAAACTTGCGTTTTTTCTGCGGTTGTCAAGTTCATGGGCCGAAGCCGACATCTGAGCCAATCGCTGCGCGCGCTGTGGCCCTGGCTGCCGCTGTGGGCGGTGCTGGCCCTGCTGGCAATCTTCGCGCACGGACCGATGCCGCTGTATTCGACCCGCACCCTGGCCGTGGCCTGGGAGATGTGGCAGGGCCACCACTTTCTGGTGCCCTACCTCAACGGCGAGCCGTACAGCCACAAGGTGCCGCTGCTGTTCTGGATGATCCACGCCGGCTGGTTTGCCTTTGGCGTCAGCGACATCTGGCCGCGGGTACTGGAAATCGGTTTCGGTGCCGTGCAATTGGTGCTGGCGGCGCTGCTGGCGCGGCGGCTGGCGCCAGACCGGCCCTGGGTGGCGCGGGCCACGCCGTGGATGCTGCTGGCGCTGGGTTATGCCTTCCTGTTCGGCCTGCAGATCATGTACGAGGTGCTGCTGGCCGTGTGGGTGCTGGCCGCGCTGCTGGCGCTGACACCGAAGCCAAAACGGGCGGCGCCACGATTCATTCTGTTCGGCCTGTGCGTTGGTCTGGGTCTGCTGACCAAGGGTCCGGTGATGCTCCTGCATGTGCTGTTCCCGTGGCTGCTGGGACCGGTGTGGAACAACTGGGCGCACGACAATCGCCTGCGCTGGTACGGCGGCGGGGTGTTGGCCCTGCTGGGCGGTTTTGCGATGCTGGCCGCCTGGGCCTGGCCGGCGATCCATGCCGGCGGTCAGGCCTACGCCAACGAACTGCTGTTCAAGCAGACCGGCGGGCGCGTGGTCGATGCCTTCGACCACGCACGGCCGATATGGTGGTATCTGCCGCGCAGCATGGTGCTGCTGTTCCCGTTCCTGTTGTGGCCGCGCGCCTGGGTGGCCATGCTGCGGCTGCGCCGTCCGCTGGAGCCGGCGCTGCGCTTCGCGTTGTGCTGGCTGGTGCCGGTGATGGTGGTGTTCTCCCTGATCAGCGGCAAGCAGACCTACTACCTGATTCCCGAGCTGGCCGGTGCCTTGCTGTTGCTGGCCATGGCCCTGGCACGTTTTCGCGACAAGCATCCGGAGTGGAGCGACAGCGCCTGGCTGCGGCCGTGGCCGGCGGCCCTGCTGGCTTTCGCCATCGGCATCGGCATGCTGGTGCTGCCGAACCTGGTCGATGCCGGACGCGTGCACGGCCACTGGTGGGTCGATCTGGCCACGCACAGCCGTTTCAGCGCGTTCACGATTTTGCTGCTGGGCGTACTGGTGCTGCTGCGCGGGCGCGGCGAACTGCGGCGGCTGGCGGTGGCCGGTGTGGTCGGTGCCTTCGTCGGCAATGCCGTGTTCACCCTGACCCAGTGGCAGAGCTACGATCTGCGGCCCACGGCGCAACTGCTGGCGCAAGCCCAGGCACGCGGCGCACCGATTGCCAACATCGGCACCCAGTATGCGGGCCAGTATCAGTTTCTGGCGCGGCTGAAAAATCCCGTGCGGCAACTGCAGCCGGGGCAACTGGCCAGTTGGTCGCAAAGCCATCCAGACGGCGTGGTGCTGACCGACCCGGACACGCTCAATTCGACCGACATGCGCTATGCGATGCTGGTGCAGCCGTTCCGCTCCAGTTGGGTGGTCGTGTGGCGCGCACCGGTGCTGGCCGCGATCCAGGCCGGCCACAGCCCGGATGAACCGGTGCAACCGACGCGACTGGTGCCAGAAGGCTACTGGCGCTACCAGGGCGCACGCCATGAATAATCCGGGCCAGGCGCACGACTGGGTTATGCTGGACAGCGGGTCGACGGACTGGGCGACATGAGCATTGCACGCATTCTGGTGGTGGACGACGAACAGGACATCCGCGACCTGGTGTCCGAGATTCTGGCCGACGAAGGCTATGCCGTCGAGCAGGCCGCCAATGCCGCCGAGGCGCGCGAGCGCAAGATCGAATGGCAACCCGAGCTGGTGCTGCTGGACATCTGGATGCCGGGCGAGGACGGCATCAGCCTGTTGCGCGATTGGGTCGGTGCCGAGCCGCTCGATTGCAGCGTGATCATGATGAGCGGCCACGGCAGCATCGAGACCGCGGTCGAGGCCACGCGCCTGGGTGCTTGGGATTTCATCGAGAAGCCCATCGCCCTGGCCAAGCTGCTGCTGACGGTGCAGCGCGCACTGGAAGCCGGGCAGCTGAGCCGCCAGAACGCCAGCTTGCGGCGGCAACTGACGCAGCCGGTAAAACCGATTGGCAAAAGCGCGCCGATGCAGGAGCTGCGCGCTCAGGCCAAACGCCTGGCCGCACTGGATACACCGCTGCTGATCCGCGGCGAGCGCGGCAGCGGCAAGGAGAGCCTGGCCCGCTGGCTGCACGGGCATAGCGCTCGGGCTGAAGGCCCATTTGTGGTTTTCGCCGCCAGCGGCATGGAAGCGGCCGACCTGCGCCGCATGCTGCTGGGCCATGACGACCAGCCGGGCCTGATCGAGCAGGCGGCTGGCGGCACCCTGCTGCTGGACGAAGTCGCCGACCTGGACAGCGAGTTGCAATCGCTGCTGGCACAGATACTCGAGCGCGGCAACCTGCAGCGCCAGGGCCAAACCCGGTCGCTGCAGGTCGATGCGCGCGTCATCGGCGTCACCAGCCAGGACCTCGAAGCGCGCATTCGCTCCGGCGCCCTGCGCGAGGAGCTGTACTACCAGCTCAACGTGGCCAGCATCACGGTACCGCCGCTGCGCCAGCGGGTCGGCGACCTGCCGCTGCTGCTGAACCACTTCGCCGAGCAGTTCGCTGCGCGCGACAAGCTGCCCTTCCGCCTGTTCCCCGCCGCGGTGCTCAACCGTCTGCGCCAGCACGACTGGCCCGGCAACGTGCGTGAGCTGCGTGCGATGGTGCAGCGCCTGCTGATCATGGAGGGCGCTGATGAAGTCAGCTTGGACGAAGTCGAACAGGCGCTGGCACCGACGCCCGCGCGCGCCGGTGGCATCGAGCACCATGTCGATCTGGGTCTGGAGCTGCGCGAGGCGCGCGAGAACTTCGAGCGCGACTACCTGAGCCGCCAGCTCAAGGCCGTCGACGGCAGTGTCAGCAAGCTGGCCGGCAAGGTCGGTCTGGAGCGCACCCACTTGTACCGCAAGCTGCGTGATCTGGGCATCGACCTGAAGCGCGAGCAATCCAGTTCATGAGCGACGCGCTCGTCGCAAATCTGCAAAAGCAGATCGACGGCCCGCGCGATGGTGCCATGCTGCGCTTCGCCCTGGCCAATGCCCTGCTGCAGTCCGGCGATGCCGCAGCGGCTGCCGAGTCCGCCCGCGCCGCGCTCGACTTCGACAGCAACTACACGGCCGCCTGGAAACTGCTGGGCAAGGCCCTCACCGAAGTCGGCGACAAGGCGGCAGCCATCGACGCGTACCACAAGGGTATTCAGGCCGCCGAAGCCGGCGGCGACATCCAGGCCGGCAAGGAAATGAAGGTCTTCCTGCGCCGCCTCGAGCGCGCCCGAAACGCCGACACCCCAGGGTAGGAGCGCGCATGCGTACTCCTACCGTTTTGGGCGCCAGTAGGGGTCCTGGCCGCCATCGGGCCGATTACGGAAGCGCTTGTAGGTCCACTGGTATTGGGTGAAGGCGGCCTCGGCGCAGGCCTCGACACCGGCATTCATGGCGGCACAGGCCTGATCGAGATCGGCATCTGCGATGCCTTCGGGGGCGGATTGGAAGCGGATGCGGAATCCGCGCCCGGCGGGAAGGCGCTCGGCAAAGGCGAACAGCACGGTGGCGCCGGTACGCGCAGCCAGGCGCGGCAGCAGCACCATGGACAGCGTGTCAATGCCGTAAAACGGCGCGAAGCGACCGTCGCCACGGCGCGGTTCCTGATCCGGCAGGATGCCCGCCGTGCCGCCGGCTGCGAGGCGGCGGTACAGCTCGCGAATGCCACTGCCGCCGGCGCGAATCTGCTCCGGACCGGCGGTGCCGCGGGCGCGCCGAAGCAGCGCCTCGAACTCGGGTCGGCGCGGCGGCGCGTACAGGATGGCCATCTCGGTGCGGCTGCACAGCCAGTAATTCAGCAGCTCCCAGCAGCCGGTGTGCGGCGCGGCGATGATCAGGCCGCCCTCGGCGGCCAGCGCGTTCTCGAAGTGTTCCAGACCACGCACTTCGCGCACCAGTTTCAGCGCCCGCCGCGGCGAGCGCCCCCAGATGGCTGCCATTTCGGTCAGCGAGCGTCCCGCGTGCTGCAGGATCTCGCGCTTGAGCCGGGTCCGGTCCGCGTCATCCAGGCCGCCGCGCACCAGCTTCAGGTTGACCTCGGTGTGCCAGGCCAGGCGTCCGCTGCCCCGCGCCAGCAGTCGGCCCAGGCCGCCACCCAGCGCATGCAGTGCGCGCAGCGGCAACAGCCCCAGCAGGCGCAGCAGGTGGTAGAGGATGGCAATTCGGAAGGGCATGGGATTGGAGCGGTCAGCCGAAAGCGGTGAGCGGTGAGCGCGTAATGGTAGCGTGAGGCTTCAAGTGTTGTTTGCTGCGCACTGCGATTTCTTGCTATGCCCGCCCGTGGGCATGGGCCACAATACGTGGCGCGCTCTTCCGCTTACCGCTCCCGTACTTGCCAAACCCGCCACGCATCAGCGACCCTGCCACCCATGATCGCACTCCTGCAACGCGTGACCGAAGCCCGGGTCG
>CBFGSA010000033.1:0-24385 GCA_965651365.1 uncultured Rhodanobacteraceae bacterium
TTGTCGGTGATGGTGATGTGGGTCTTGAAGCCGTCCCAGATCACGATGCCGCGCACCGCCGAGCCGTCGACGTGGCTGACCTCGTTGTTGTCAATCAGGACGTTGTCAATGCCGCCACCGTTGCCGTTGAGGTAGATGCCGGCGCGGCCACCGACGCAGTTGTCAACCGTGAGGCCACTGATCGTGGTATCGCTGTTGGCCAGTGCGCCGTGCACGCAGGCACCGTTGTAGGAACCGATGCTGGTGAAGTTCTTCACCGCAAAGTCCTTGAGTGTCACGCCGGTACGGTTGTTGGGCAGGGTCACGCCACTGCCGCTGATGCCGTTGCCATCGATCACGGTCGAGGCGCCATCACCGCTCAGGGTCATGCCGTTGTGGGTGATGCTCACGGCCTCGTTGTACGAACCGGCCGGCGCATGGATCTCGTCACCATCCTGGGTGCCGGCATCATTCATCGCGGCCGTGATGGTCGGGAAGGTCGCGCTGTCGCGCACGCGGATCACCGGCGTGTTGATGTACTCGGTGTTGGCAATGGTGCCGCCCGTGATGTTGACCACCGGCTGGCTGCCGCGCAAGCTGTGCTGCTCCAGCCCGCTGACGCTGTGGCCCAGACCACTGAACGCATTGCTGGCACACACTTCAATGGGCTGATAGCCGCTGTTGCCGGTATCGTCAAACACGTTGATGCCGGTGAGCTGGGTGCCTGGCGTGGCGGTTTCCTCGAACGTGTTGTTGCAGATCGACACGTTGCTCATCGTGGTGCCGGGACGGGCACGCACGGTGATGCCAACCTGGTTCAGCGTGTTGCTGCTGCCATTGTCGGCAAAGGTGGAGCCGGTCACGCTGAAATCATCGATCACGCTGCCGCTGCCGCCGGTCTTGAGCCAGATGCCGCCGCCGAAGGCGCTGGCGTCGGCATTGTCGTTGCTGGTGAAGTGGCTGCCATTGATGCTCCAGTGCGTGATCTGGCCATTGCCGCTGCCGGAGGCGCCGAACAGGATGATGCCGGCGGCATTGTTGCTGAAGGTCGAGCCGGTGATCGACACGTTGCTGACCTGCGCCGTCGTTGATGTACGGATGCCGGCACTGGCATTGGCGTCGAACAGGCTGTCGCTGATCACGACGTCATCGCTTGTGTTGTTGAAGTTCAAACCACTATTGCCGTTGCCTGCGAATGCCACCTGATCAAACGCCAGGTAGGACGCAGAGCTCACCGACACGCCATAGCCTGCGGCATTGCTGATGCGCAGGGTTTGCAGCAGCAGCCGGTTGGATGCATCGCTGCCACCTGCGGTCACGGTCACCGCTCCGGTCACAACAGTGTCGGAGGCCGTGTTGCCGTCGCCAATCAGCTCCAGCTCCTTGTTCAAGGTCACCGCATCGGCATAGCTGCCTTTGGCCACGTACACCGTTCCGCCGGCATCGACATGCATCACGCCGTCGGGAATGGTGGCAAAGGCGTCGATCTGCCAGTAGGCGGTGGTGGAGCCGGCCGCGCTGCTGGTGAAGGGCAGCGGGTCGCCGTAGCTGTGCGGGCCGGCGGCGTAGTCGTCATCGACATATACCACTGGCGCAGTTGCAGCCAGACCGTAGTCGACCGTGCCCAGGGCACTGTTGGCGGTCTTGTCATAGGTACGCGCCTGCAATGCATTCTGCTGCGCCGGCGTCATCGCCGAGGGCATCACGCCGTCAAAGCTGTTGTCGGTGGCGCTGACGTTGCCGCCGAACGGGCGTACATCGGTGTCGGGAATCGTGCCTACGCCGTTGTAGTCCAGGAAGGCGCACATCGGCGTGCCATTGGTCTGGCAGTTGTAGTCATCCAGATGGAAGTACCAGCGCAGATCGCCATCAAAGGTGTTGGCCTGGCCGCTGCCGCTGCCGCCGAAGATCAGGCTGCCGTAGCTGGCGGTACCGCCGGCGTCGTTGTCATTCAGAAATTCCACTGCCGTGCCGGCACCGGACACGCCGCTGCCGTTGAAGGTGTTGCCTTGCGCGGTCAGGCTCGTTGCGAACGGCACCGACGGCGGGTTGTCGCTGGTGATTTCCTTGTTGCTGACCACCAGCGACACGAAGTCGCTGGCACCCATGGCCGGCGTGAAGACATTGCCGCTCAACGAGACGCCCGGATAGTTCTCGATCAGCACACCTCGGAATTCGCCGGTGAAACCGGTGAAGGTGTTGTTGCTGACGGTGGTCGGGATGTTCTGGCCATTGTGGATCAGCCGGACCATCGAGAAATCAGCCGGATACGGAGAGCTGCCATTGATGAAGGCAGGCGCATGCAGGTCATTGCCGTCAATCGTGACCTGCCCAACGCCCGCGTTGGGCGAATCGAACTCCAGGCCACGACCGAACAGATGGTTCCCGCTAATGGAAATGTCGCTTGTGCTCGAACTGCCGGTGACGGTAGCAAAGCGAATGTGGATGTCGTGATTGATGGTAGTGATGGTGTTGTTGCTGATTACCCCAAGACCGGCATCCATGTTGACACCGGCGCGCATGGACACGCCGTTGGCTGCATCAGCCACACCATCGATCACGTTGCCGTCAATCAGCACGGTGGAGCCGTTGGTACGGCCCAGGCCTTGCGAGTTTCGCGTGTCATTGATCGAGATGGCATTGCGATAGCCATAGCTCGAATTGGCGCCGGACACGGTGCGGCTGGAAATGAAGTGGTTGTCCTGGATGCTCAGCCCGTCCACGAAACCGCTGGCCAGGATGCCTTCGGCGACGAAGCTCTGGTCCATGTTGAACTCGAGGTCACGCACCGTGACATTCTTCGCGCCATTGATGACCAGCAGCGGCTGGTTGATGCCACCGCTGATACGTGCCAGCCTGGGCTTGTTGCCCGGATCCTCGCCGACCAGGGTGAGGCCGTCCTTGGTCACGGTCAGTGGGTCGATATAGGTGCCGTTGGCGATATGGATCGTGTCGCCTGCCCGCGCCGCGTCTATCGCGTGGGCAATGGTGGCGCAGGGGCTGGCCTGCACGGTGCAATCGTTGGCGGCGTCGCTGCCGGTGGTCGCAACCCACAAGTCAGTTTGCGCCACGGTGGCGTAGGCCTCCATGGTCTCGCCCTGGGTTTCCACGCTGCCGTTTTCATTGGCAGGGGCACCCGGATACACCAGAAATTGACCGCTGGGCTGCTGCAGGCTCGCGATGAAGGCAAAGCCGTTGTTGATTTGCGTTGCATAGGCGGAGACGTCAACAGCCGCCAGGGCCTGCATCGCATATGAAGTCATCTGGCTGTCGGCGTTGGCATCGATGACGCCTCCCGATGCCGTGCTGCTGGCCACGAATCCGCCGCCTGGCGCCTGGTACGGCAGCAGCGCTGCGGCCAGGTCGGCCGTGCTGTTTGCAGCCGCCCATTTTCCCGAGGTCGGGTCAAGGTCGACACCGGTTTCGGCCGAAGCCCAGACTGCACCGGCCAGCCCAATCACGTCAAAGGTGGTGTGGCCGGAATCCGAGGCATTCAGGCCAGCCAGGATCGCCTGCATCATCGCATCGCGGATCGCGCTCTTCCCGGCAAGCTGGGCCGCCACTGCCATCTTGCAAAGGTCCCAAGACGTGAGCTCTGGATAGCCTTGCCCCGTGCGACTGGTCAAAACGGCGTTGGCGTAGCCCGCCGCGTCGAGATTGGATGAGGCACCGTAGGTACCGGCACTCAGACGCGACCACAAGTCATTGTCGACCAATTGGGCGTATTGGGAATCACCGGATATCGCTGACAATTCCTCCAGGAACAGCGCATCATGGGTCGCAAAGTGATGATGGCCACTGCTGTAGTCCAGCCCTGAAATGCAACTGTTCCCGGCAACCTGACAATTGCCGTTGGCGATGGCCGCGTTCAGGTAGGCCGCATTGCCAGTGCGCTCGTAGACCCTGAGCAAACCGAGTGCCGTCGCACCCTGGGTATTCGCAGCTGGGGACCCTCCGGGAGTCCAGGGAAATGCCCCAGTTGCCGATCCCGAGGCTACCTGCTGGCTGATCAGCCAGCCCGCCGCGTTGTCACTGACGGTATCAGCCAGGGCCCAGCCTGGCACCGCCAGCAGCAAGGCGAAAAGTACTGAAAGGCCGCGGACGCGGCGTTCAAAAACCTTCGAAACTTCCATGATTCCCCCTTCCAGGAGCGTGGTTGGCGAATGAACTATCTGTTTCGTATAACTTTATTTGATCGAATTACCTGTCCAAGAAGCAGGCGCCACGACGCCAAGTGGCGAAGCCGGCGCCGCCAGTACCTCATTCAAGCAGATCACTGTTGGCGGCGCAGTAAGAAATTTTCCAACAAGCTGTCCTGACGGCAGGACAATCATCTCCAATAGTATTGAGGGTCGTGACCTTTTCGCTGACGCCCTCGGTCACTGCGGTGCCACTGAGCGTCGGCCAGGCCAGCATGCAAACCACCGCGCCTGCGCGACTGTTCGACAGCGGCAATACGCGATATTCAAAGCCCTCATGGGATTTCCTCGCCTTCAGGTGTGATTTCCAGACGCGCGCGCCCTCACTGCAACCATGCGGAAAAACAAGCAGCCAAAAACCGGAAAGCAAGAAATGTGCCGCTCATCACACTTTCAGCAAGCAGGCGCGCCAATACCGCGGCAGGTTCCGATCTTGACCAGTGCTGAACCAGAACTGGAATGCGGTGCGAACTTGACGTCTGGCCGGCAGCGACCTGATTCAGGCGTCGCGCCAGTTGGCGTGGCGATCCCAGAAGGCGACGCTGCGGCGGTAGGCGGTGCGGTCCAGCGGCACGCCGGAGCCACCCTCGGCCACGCCCAGCGCGTTGCGCAGCATGGTGATGGGGGCCATCGGGATTTCGGCCGGCTGCAGGGTGTACAGGCAGCCGACGATGCCCCAGTCGGCGTCGATGAGGGTGCCTTCACGCGCCAATTGTTCGCGGTCATAGAGGATCGGCAGCAGGTAGCGGGCCACGGGCGCTTCCAGGCCTTCGAACCAGCGCACCAGCACCGGCAGCTCGGCGCGGCTGCGCGCTTCGTAGGCCGAGCACAGCAGATGGCGGTTGCCCTCCGTAATCCCGATCACCGAGCAGCGGGTCGCGGTCCAGTTGCGGTGCACATGCAGCTTGCAGAAGGGTGCGTAGCCGTCCAGCACCCTCTCGGGCTGGACTGTATTGAGCCGGTCCACGAATTCCTCGGCCGTGCAATCCTGTATGGCCGTCGAGCGCCCGTCGCGCGGAAACAGCCGGGCACGGGCGAAACGGGTCAGAACGATGGACATGGGCAAACGATAACAAAGGGGCAGATTGGCGCAATAATCGCAGCCATCTGGTGATTCAGGAACCCGGGTCCGGCACGGCGGCCTGCAGGTGGCGCAGGATGGCGCGGGCCATGTCGGTGACGAGGCTGGCGCGGATCTGATCTTCCCGGGTGGCGGTGCCGAGCGCCTGGGTGCGGTCGTAGGTGAACTCGCGTTGCATGTCGATGTGTTGCCGCTTCAACAGCGGCTTTCCGTCGGCAGCGACTGCCAGGAAGTCGCTGCTGTAATTGACGCTGAATTCACGCACTCTGGCATAGCTGCTGACGGTCAGCGCGCGGGTACTGAAACGCGCCTGCACCTTGAGCCCGGCCACGCCCGGGCCGGAATGCCCCACCACCGTGGCGCCGGCCTGAACCAGTTCGCGCTCCAGTTGGTCGGCCAGGTCTGCATCGCCGGAGACCGACACATGAACCTTCTGCATGCCCGGCGGCAGCACCGCCGACTGGCGCAAGTGAAAGCCGCAGGCGGTGAGGGCCAGAGTGAGCAGCGCGATGGCGATGGCACGTACCGTGCCCGGCACTTCAAGGCGCCCGGCGCCACGCCTGGTCGATCCGTCATTCCGGGGCCGGCACAGCCGGAACCCGGAATCCACGTGCTGGCGACGCGTTTCGATGCTGGTGGATTCCGGGTTCTGTCTGCGGCAGCCCCGGAATGACGTTGAAGATGACGGTTTCGGGTTCATCGGTTTTTCAGCCTGCCACGATGTTGACGATCTTGCCGGGCACCACGATGATCTTGCGCACGGTCCTGCCCTCGATGGCACGCTGCACGCCCGGCTCGGCCAGAGCCTGCTGCTCGGCCGCCTCGCGCGAAGCATCCGCGGCCAGCTTGATGGTGCCCCGCAACTTGCCATTGACCTGGGCCGCCACGGTCACGACATCGCGCTGCAAGGCCGCCTCGTCGACCTGCGGCCAGGTTTGATCTTCCAGCAGCACCTCGTCATGCCCCAGCTTCTGCCACAAGGCATGACTGAGATGCGGGGTGATCGGGTTCAGCATCAGCACCATTGCCTCCAGCACTTCCTGGCGCAGCCGCTTGCCAGCCGGGCTGTCGTCCTCGAAGCGCCCGAGATTGTTGAGCAGCTCCATCAGCGCCGCAATGGCCGTGTTGAAGCTGTAGCGCCGGGCAAAGTCGTCGGAGACTTTGACGATGGTCTCGTGCAACTGCCGCCGCAAGGTCTTTTGCGCGCCGCTGAGTTCCGCTTGCGCGACAGCCTGCTGCTTTTCCGAGTCCCGAGCCCCGGGTCCCGAGTCCCGGTTCTTGACCGAGTCCCGCTGGTGTTCCTCAACAGCCCGCCAGAGGCGCCGCACAAATCGCGCCATGCCCTCGACGCCGGCTTCGCTCCATTCCAGCGAATGCTCGGGCGGCGAGGCGAACATCGAAAACAGGCGCACGGTGTCGGCGCCGTACTGGTCGACCAGTACCTGCGGATCGACACCGTTGTTCTTGGACTTGGACATCTTCTCGATGCCGCCGATCTCGACCGGCTCGCCGTCGGACCTGAGCACGGCGCCGACAATCCGACCATGACCGTCACGCTGCACCTCGACATCGGCCGGATTGAACCATTCGCGATTGCCTGTTTCCGATTCCCGATAAAACGTCTCGGCCACCACCATGCCCTGGCACAGCAACCGCGTGGCGGGCTCGTCGCTTTGTACCAGGCCGAAATCGCGCATCAGCTTGTGGTAGAAGCGAAAATACAACAGGTGCAGGATGGCGTGTTCGATGCCGCCGATGTACTGGTCGACCGGCAGCCAGTAGTTGGCGCGCCCGTCGACCTGGGTCGCGGCGCCGGGGCTGGTGTAGCGCGCGTAGTACCAGCTCGACTCCATGAAGGTGTCGAAGGTATCGGTCTCGCGCTCGGCGGCCTGGCCGCACTCCGGACAGGTGGTCTTGCGCCACTCGGGGTCTTCCTTGAGCGGTGATTTGGTGCCGGAGAAGGCCACATCCTCGGGCAGACGCACCGGCAACTGGTCTTCGGGCACGGCCACGTCGCCGCAGGTCGGGCAATGGATGATCGGGATCGGGCAGCCCCAGTAGCGCTGGCGGCTGACGCCCCAGTCGCGCAGGCGCCAGTTGACGCGGCGCTCGGCCCGGCCAGCGTTTTCCAGGCGTTGCGCAATGGCCTCGAAGGCCTCGCTGAAGTCCATGCCGTCGAATGCACCGGAATTGACCAGGGTGCCATGCTCGGTGAAGGCCGCCACCTCCAGCACGCGCTGCTCGAACTCCTCGACCGCGCGCACCGCAGCGCTCTGATCGTAGGCATCCGTGCTTCCCCCACGCAGCGCGTTGCGCATCGGATCGGCACCGACGCCCTGGGCCAGATCGTGTTTGAGTTCGGTCAGAGCATCAACCACGCCCCGATCGACGATCACCATCTTGATCGGCAAGCCGTGCGCCAGGGCAAAGGCGTGATCGCGCGCGTCGTGACCGGGCACGGCCATCACCGCGCCGGTGCCGTAGGCCATCAGCACGAAATTGCCGACCCAGACCGGCACTTCCTCGCCCGTGATCGGGTGGATCGCCTTGAGGCCGGTATCGACGCCCTTCTTTTCCTGGGTTTCCAGTTCCGCCGCCGAAGTGCCCCCTTTCCGGCATTCGGCAATGAAATCGGCCACTCTTGAATCGGCGGCCGCGGCCCGTTGCGCCAACGGGTGTTCCGGCGCCACGGTGACGAAGGTGACGCCCATCAGGGTGTCGGGACGGGTGGTGAAGACCTCAAGTGGCTCGTCGCTGCCAGCGACATCGAAGCGGATTTCCAGACCTTCGGAGCGGCCCAGCCAGTTGCGCTGCATGGTCTTGACCGAGTCCGGCCAGCCGTCCAGCGTGTCCAGGCCATCCAGCAATTCCTGGGCGTAGTCGGTGATTTTCAGGAACCACTGCGGTATCTCGCGCTTTTCGACCAGCGCACCGGTGCGCCAGCCGCGACCATCAACCACCTGTTCGTTGGCCAGCACGGTCTGATCGACCGGGTCCCAGTTGACCACCGAATTCCTGCGGTAGGCCAGGCCTTTCTCGAACAGGCGCACGAACAGGCGCTGCTCGTGCACGTAGTAGTCGGCATCGCAGGTGGCGAACTCGCGCGACCAGTCATAGGCAAAGCCCATGCGCTGGAGCTGGCCGCGCATGTGGGCAATGTTCTCGCGGGTCCACCTGGCCGGCGGAATCCGGTGCTTGATCGCCGCATTCTCGGCCGGCAGGCCGAAGGCGTCCCAGCCGATCGGCTGCAGCACGTTGCGGCCCTGCATGCGCTGGAAGCGGCTGATCACGTCGCCGATGGTGTAGTTGCGCACGTGCCCGACATGCAGCGCGCCGGAGGGGTACGGCAGCATCGACAGGCAATAGAACTTGTCGCGTCCGGTCTCCTCGGTCACTTCGAAGGCGCGGGTGCGTGCCCAGTAGTCCTGCGCCGCCTGCTCCACCGCCTGCGGATCGTAGTTGTCGCTCATGCTCGGTCTGTCGGAATCATGCAATGGCGCAGCGTACCGCAGTGCAACATGCGCGCCAAGCACCGGCTTGCTTTTGGCCAAGGTGCCCTCAAGATAGGAATCATCATCCAAATGCCGGGAATATCCATGAACGCCACCGCCAGCCCTGCCGCAAGCCCCCACATCATTGATGCCACCCAGGCCAATTTCGAAGCCGATGTGCTGCAGGCCTCACTGACAACGCCGGTGCTGGTGGACCTGTGGGCGGAATGGTGTGGTCCGTGCAAGTCGCTGGGTCCGGTGCTGGAGAAGCTGGCCGGCGAATACAACGGCGCCTTCATCCTGGCCAAGATCGACGTCGACAAGGAACAGACCCTGGCCGCCGCCTTTGGTGCGCGCTCGATCCCGATGGTGATCCTGATCAAGGACGGCCAGCCGGTGGATGCCTTCACGGGCGCCAAAAGCGAGGGTGACGTGCGTCAGTTTCTGGACAAGCATGTGGAAAAGCCGGGCATCATCGGCGGCGAGGCCGACGGCACCGACGCCGCGGCTGCACCCGTCGAGCCGCCGGAACAAGCCGTGGCCCGCATCCGTCAGGAAATGGCCGCCAGCCCCAAGGCCACCGACAAGGCATTCGATCTGGTCCAGGCCCTGCTGCGCGCCGACCGGCTCGACGAAGCCAAAAAGGAACTGGCCGCCCTGCCCGCCAACCTGGAAACCGACGCCCGCGCCAATCGCCTGCGCGACCAGATCGGCCTGGCCGAAGCACTGGGCGAGGCCCCGCCGACCGCCGAATTGCGCCAGCGTCTGAAAACCGACCCCGATGACCACGAAGCCCGCGACCTGCTGGGCGTGCGCCTGCTGATGGAAGGCGACAGCGAAGCCGGCCTGGAACAGTTTCTGGAGCTGCTGCAACGTGACCGCGACTGGAACGACGGCCAGGCCCGCAAGCGCCTGATCGCGGCGTTCGGCATGCTTGACGATGCCGAGCTGGTCGGTCGCTACCGGCGCCGGATGAGCTCGCTGTTGTTTTAGGCACGGCGTGGGAAGTGGGTGTACAGCTGTGCAGCGGTGATTGGCGAGCGTTGTTGCAGGCATCCACGAGCGTTGTTGCAGGCATCCATCATTTCCGGCTCGCGAGCGCTGTCGCGGGCTTGTTTCGTGTACATGGCCGCTTTCTCGGGGTTGCTCCGTATCTGAAGTGAGTCCACCCTGAGGGAGAATCAGCAACCATGCACAATCAGCAACTTGCAACGCGCCGGCTGGGTCGACACCGGCATCTGTCATTGGCGCTCAGTTTGGCGCTGGGCATCAGCTCCGCGCCCGCGCTGGCTACGGCACCGCAATCCATCGCGCCCACCCCGACAGGGGAAACAGTGCTGGCCACCTCGACGCTCAGTGGCGAACCAACGCGCCAGACCCTGATGAATCCAGCCCATCCCGCCGCATCCGGCAGCGCCACCGCCGGGACGATCACGGTCACCAATTGTCAGGACACGGGTACCGGCAGTCTGCGCTGGGCCGTCGCCAACGCCAGCGATGGCGACACCATTGACATGAGCGGCCAGTCCGGCTGCACGCTCCAGCTCAGCAGCTCGATCGTGACCTCGGTCGACAACCTGACGATCAAGGGCGTGCCGGAGAGCAAGTATCCCATTCTTGATGCCCAAAACGCGGTTGTTCCCATCAAGCACTTCGGTTATGGAACGCTCGCGCTAAGCGATGTGACCGTTCGCAATGGCTTTTTTCAGACAAACTCGCCCGTAACACGGGGTAGCTGTCTGTTCTCCTCCGGCAACATCACGCTGACTGATTCTTCAGTGAAGTATTGCAAGGCAGAAAACACCAGCAGCGGTACGGTGCAAGGCGGGGCTGTTGCCGCGCTGGGCAATGTCACATTGAGCGGCAGCACGGTGCTCGGCGGCACGGCCGAAAACAGCGGAACGGGCGCAGCGCAAGGCGGTGCTATCTGGTCCCAGGGCACCATCAAGCTCGACGACGCATCAACCGTTGCCAACAGCAAGGCACTCACCAATGGCAGCGGCAGTGCCCGCGGCGGCGGTACCTGGAGCCAAAATGGCACCACGATCAGCAAGCAGTCGATTGTCGACGGCAATACCGCCCAGGCCTATGGCAACGGTTCGGCCATTGGCGGCGGCGTGTATGCCACCGGCAACCTCACCGTGGGAACCAACAGTGTCATCAGCAACAATGTGGCCGAGTCCAACACCTCATTTGCCTCGGGCGGCGGCGCACAGACCGGCGGCACCGCGACCGTCAAGTACAGCCAGATCGAGGACAATCGGGTGACTTCTGCCACCAGCAGTGCGCAGGGCGGCGGCCTGAGAACCGACGATACGCTGATGACCAAGTACACCACCATCAGCGGCAACGAAAGCAGCAGCCTCGGCGGTGGCGTGATTGCACGCGGCAATGTCAGTCTCCGTTACACCACCATCTCCGGCAACAAGGCCAAGGTGGTTGGCGGGCTGGACCTGATTGGCACCAATGCGACCCAGAACCTGATCATCGACCAAAGCACGATTTCCGGCAATATTTCCACCAATTCGAAGTTCGGCGCCGGAATCTACGCCGGTCACGACACCGACATCCGCAACAGCACCATCACCGGCAATGTGGAAAGCAATCCGTCAGACACCAAGTACGGTGCCGGCCTGTCGGTCAAGCATGATGTGAACGTGGACCTGTCCAGCACGATCATCTCGGACAACAAGCTCGATGACGGCAGTAGCTCGATACCCGATTCGGATATTGCCGCGGCCATTGGCGGCAGCAATGCGACCCTGACCGGAGACTACAACCTGATCGGCATCTCGCTGATCGGCTATCCGGGCACGCACGGCGTATCGAATGGCGCGCCGGGACTGGGCCCCTTGCAGGACAATGGTGGCCTCACCAAGACCCATGCCGTGCTTCCGGGAAGTCCCGCCATCGATGCCGGCAAGGCCAACAGCTTCACCGCTGACCAGCGCGGCACGGGCTTCAAGCGCACCGTCGGCGCAGACCCCGATATTGGCGCCTTCGAGCTGGGCGGTGACCGGATCTTTGCCAACGGCTTCGAAACGCCGTAAAACGCGACAAAATCGGGGTCGGAGTCACGCATCGGATCATGCAACCAAAAGCATGACAACGCATGATGCGAAAGTGACTCTGACCCCGTTTTCGGCAACAATGGGGTGCACCCACGACGGGAACAGTCATTGAGCTCGGACAATACCGTACACGAGGCTGCGTTTCGCTCAGGGCAGTTCGCCATCCATCCGGTCTGGCCCAAGATCAGCGAACAGGACGCCGCCGACCTTCTTGCATTCTGGAAGCACGAGGGTGCGATACCCGACGAATCGCAGGCCAGGGCACGCTTGAACCAGGTGGTGCTGCTGGCGCGCGATGCGTCGGGTGACATTGCGGGAGTGTGCACGGCCCTGCCGATGACACCGCCGCAACTGGGCCAGCCGGTGTATTTCTGGCGTGCCTTCATCGGCGCGCAGCACCGCACGTCGCGCCTCATCTTCACCTTGCTGTCAAGTTCCTTTGATTTTCTGCAATCCTGGGCCGGTACCCGCGACTTCCCCTGCATCGGCGTGCTGCTGGAACTGGAAAACGCCCGCTTCGGCGAAGTGTTCCGCAAGGCCGAATGGCGCAAGACGCGTTTCGTGTACATTGGCAAGAGCCCGCGCGGGCTGGACGTGCGGGTACGCTATTTCCGGGGCGCCAGACTCAAGTAAGCATCGGATCGCGGCCATGGGCCGCTCCTACCAGTCAATCAGGAACGAACGTGGCCGAAGAAGCCGACACCAAGCCCGACAATGCAAGCTACGGCAACGACCCGGAAACGGCGATTGCCGCCAATGCCGGTGAGCCTGCCGCAGCGCAGGACCCGAAGCAGGTTCTGGCCAGTGTGCACACGTCCAATTTCCCTGACGTGCTGCGCCACTTCAAAAGCTCGCTGGCGGTCAGCACCTACCAGGCCGGCAAACTGGTGCTGCTGCGCGCCGACGGCAATGCCATCAACACCCATTTCCGCACCTTCAACCGGCCCATGGGCATGGCCGCCGACAATGAGCGCCTGGCGCTGGGTGCGTTCATGGAAATCGCCGAGTTCCGCAACATGCCGGCGGTTGCGCCGCGCCTGCAGGATCCGCCGCGCCACGACGCGGTGTACCTGGCGCGGCGCGGCCACATCACCGGCGCCATCGACATCCACGAGATGGCCTGGGATGGTGATGGCGAACTGTGGTTCGTCAACACCCTGTTCTCGTGCCTGTGCACGCTGGATACGAAATCCAGTTTCGTGCCGCGCTGGCGGCCGTCCTTCGTCAGCCACTACGCGCCCGAGGATCGCTGCCATCTCAATGGCCTGGCCATGCGCGACGGCAAGCCGCGCTACGTGACCAGCCTGGGCGATGCCAACACGCCCGGCGGCTGGCGCGAAAACAAGCGCAATGGCGGCAAGCTGATCGACCTGGAGGGCGAGCGCATGCTGTGCGATGACCTGTCGATGCCGCACTCGCCGCGCTGGTACGACGGCAAGCTGTGGGTGCTGGAATCGGGCCGTGGCGCGCTGGTTCGGGTCGACCCCGAAACCGGCAAGCGCAAGGACGTGGGCCGCGTGCCGGGCTTCGCCCGCGGCATGGACTTCATGGGTCCGCTGGCATTCATCGGTCTGTCACAACTGCGCAAGAGCAATCCGTTTACCGATATCCCGATCACCGACGACAACAGCGAACGGCTGTCGGGGGTGTGGGTGGTCAATATCGAGAACGGCAACACGGTGGCCTTCCTGAAGTTCACCGGCGGCGTGGAAGAAATCTTCGCCGTGCAGGCCCTGCGCGGAGCCCAGTTCCCGGAGATTCTCAGCGAACAGGAATACCTGCAAAACTCCTATGCCCTGCCCGACGAGGCACTCAAGGAAGTCAAACTGTCGCCTGCTCCTCCACCCGACACGGCCAATGGCGATCGCAAAAAAGCGAAATCCGCGACCGATGCCGATTGACACCGCACGCCAACGCAGGTTGACTACGCAAACTCCCAACTGTGCCTGAGCCACGCCTTGGTATCGGATTTTCCCGACATTCCCGGCCACCGCATCATCCGCCGTATTGGCAGCGGTGGCATGGCGACCGTGTACCTGGCCGAACAGCTCGGCGCCGGGCGCAAAGTCGCCATCAAGGTCCTGCGCAGCGAGCACAGCAGCGATCCCGAGGCTGTGCAGCGCTTCGAGAATGAAGCACGCACCATCGGCCGGCTCGATCATCCGCACATCGTGCGCATTTTCGATGTCGGGCGCACCCGGCGCGGCGAAGCCTACTTCACCATGCCCTGGTTGCCACGCGGCGATTTGACCCATCAACGCGACCGGCACGAGCCAACGGCTGTCATCCGCAACATGCGGGCACTGCTGCAGGCACTGGACTACGCCCACCAACGCGGTGTCATCCATCGCGACGTGAAGCCGGAAAACGTGATGTTTGATGCCGACAACCGTCCGCAACTGGCGGATTTCGGCATTGCCCTGAGCACCGCGGCAACGCTGCGGCTGACACAACCGGGCGCCACGGTCGGCTCATCCGGCTACATGAGCCCGGAGCAGGCACGCGGCCTGCCCACCGATGGGCGCTCGGATCTGTACAGCCTGGGCGTGATGCTGTTCGAATTGCTGACCGGCGACATGCCCTATCACGGCCCCGACGCCTTGTCGGTTTCCATCGCCCATGTCGAGGACCCGATTCCTCCGCTGCCCGCGGCCCAGGCCACATGGCAGCCGCTGATCGACAAGGCCATGGCCAAGGCGCCCGAGGACCGCTTTGCAAGCGCCGCCGAGATGCTCGCCGCATTGGACGAAATCGCGCCACAGGTGTTGAGCGGTGGCTCGGCTCGCAGCTCACGCTGGCATTTCGTGCAACGCTGGAGCCGATACAACCGCGGCGTGCTGGTCGGTATTGCTGCCGTGCTGCTGACAATGCTGGCCCTGCTCGTGCTGGCATGGGCCCGCGAACGCCAGAACCGCGCGCAACAGCAGGTAGCGGCGCGCTTGTCAGCCGCGCAATCCACCGCTTCGGCAAACCCGGCCATGTTGAGCACGGCACGTCTGGACCAGTTGATTCGGGAGGGCAACATCCGCCTGTCACTGGGCGCCCTGGTCGATCCACCCGGCAACAACGCGGGTCAGCGCTTTGCGCAGATTCTGCACGCCTACCCCAACAACCCGGAAGCCATTGCCGGATTGACCAGCCTGTATGACAAGCTGAGCACGCGCATCGACCGCGCGCTGGCCGACAACAACGGAGCCAAGGCCCTGCACCTGTACCAGCGCGCCCAGCATCTGGCCAATGAAGCCGGCATTCGCCAGCAGGCGTTCTGGCAACAGTTTGTCAGCGGTGTGCGTGAAGGCACACAACGCAGTCTCAAGCAAGCATCACGACGCTCGCAAGATGCTCTGGATGCTCTGCAGCCCATGGCGCAGGCCATGGATCTGGGCCTGCCGGAACTGGCGCTGTCATCACGCAACAACACTTCAGGCCCCGCATCCGCTGGTGTCAATGACCACGTCCTGTCCGATCGTGAAGGCGGCACCCTGGTGGTGATATCTGCAGCCGGGCACCGATTCGCCATCGGTGCGGCGCCCGTGACGCGGGCGCAGTACGCGCGCTTCGCCCGCGCCAGCGGCCGCAAGCAGGCGTCCTGCCGCACTCCGGGCAGCTTCTTTTCCAGATTCAGACGCCTCAACTGGACCGACCCCGGCTTCCAGCAGGAACAAGGCGATCCGGTGTATTGCGTAAGCTGGCAGGATGCGCGCGCCTACCTCGGCTGGCTGTCGCAAACCAGCAGTCACACCTATCATCTGCCCACACCCGCACAATGGCGCGCAGCCCGCAAGGTGCAGCAATCCGGCCTGCAATTTCCGATTCCAACCCGCGAGTGGCTGTACTGTGCAGGAGACTGTGCGCAGGCGCCACTCATCAACCACTCCGGCACGGTCACGCAGGAAGATGCGGAGGACGGATACTCACACGTCGGTTTCCGCGTGGCGCGCGAACTCAACTGACACGCTGCGCGGTATCGGCACTTCATTCCGGTTCCATCTCGAAGCGCGCTATCTCGTCCAGCGCCGATTGCGCCCGGCAAACGCTGCTGCCAGCGGCATGCCTCTCCAGTCTGGAGCCATGTCCGGCATGGCGCATCCACCACACCACCAGCACCACGCCGCCCAGCCCGACCAGACTGGATGCGACTGCCCACAAGGCGAACCCCGCGCTCCAGATATCCACGCCGTACCAGGCAAGGTTCATCACCAAGACCGGTACCCAGATGAAGCAACCCACGATGGCGTTGACCGGTGCCTCCACGCGCACCCGCCAGTTGCGCAGTTCAGCCAGCCGTCGCTGGATCTCGGCAACCGGTGCGGCGTAATCGATGTTGCGGACCAAAGCCAGTACCTGCCCGGCCGACATGATCATCAGCAAACCAAATCCCTGCACCAGCAAGCCACAAACCAGCAGATGCAGGGTGCCCCGATGCGGCACCCAGAAACACACCGCCCAGGTCGCCAGCGCGATACCCAGCAGCATCTGCAGCGACTGCCCCCAGACCAGTGGACGCAGTCCGTGTCGCAACTTCTGCAAATGCGAATCGCGGAATATTGCCATATTCAGTACGTGCTGCTGTTGCAGCCGCTGATCCAGCGCCTGCCAGGCACTTTTCATCTCGTCAAATGTCATGTTCATGAGGGTTCTCCATGGGTTTGCGGTGCCATGCGCTGGCGCAGGGACTTCTTGATGCGGCTGATCTTGGTTGCGACATTGGTTTCACTGATTCCCAGCACAGTGGCGATCTCGGCATGGCTGCGCTCTTCCAGATACAGCAGCATCAAGGCGCGATTGAGCGCGTCGAGCTGACCGATGTGTCGATGCAGCTCCGCAATTTGCGCCTCGACGTCGGCACCTGCGTCCAATTCCACCGCCACATCCGAATGTCTCTCGGCAAAACTCTCGTGCCGGTCCTCCACTGACCACGGATGCTTGCGCGCCCAGGAAATGCCCACGTTCAAGGCCACCCGGTACAACCAGGTGGAAAACTTGCCCTTGTCCGGGTCGAAGCGCTTGAAGGAGCGCCAAGCCTGGGTGCAGATCTCCTGCACCAGGTCCTCGCGGTCGGCATGGCGGCGGGTGTAGATCGCGGCCACCTTGAACACCACGCCCGTGTGCTGGCCGAGGAGATGTTCAAATTCACGCTGGAGGGTGTCTGTGCGCATGGCCGCTGCTTTCCTGACTCATCCCGTGATTCGCATGCCCGACGGAAATATCACACAACGTGGTATTTTCTTCTCGCCAATGGAACTTGTTGCGAAACTTGCCGGAAAAGTCGAGCGGCTGAACCCGGGCTGCTTTGCCATGGTGATGGCCACGGGCATCGTGTCGATTGACCTGGCCCAGCATGGCATGCCGGGGCTGGCGCGGGCGCTGCTTGCGCTCAACGCATTGCTTTATCTCTGGCTGCTGGTGCTCAGCATCTGGCGCCTGCTCCGCTGGCCTCGGGCGATGCGCGATGATTTTGTCAATCCGGCACGCGGAGCCGCCTTTCTGACCCTGGCCGCAGCCACCCTGGTGCTGGCCAGCCAGTGCCTGACCGTGGTGCACTGGCCGCGCGTCGCGATCGCTCTGGCCGCGTTCGGCGCCTTGTGCTGGTTCCTGCTGATGTATGCCTTTCTGGCCGGCACCATTACCGCCCACACCAAGCCACGCCTGACCCGCAGCATCAACGGCAGCTGGCTGGTCGCGGTGGTGGCCACGCAAGCGTTGTCGGTCAGCCTGAGCCAGCTCGGCAGCGGCTCGCGCGGCCTCGAGTTCATGGCCTTGTGTCTGTACACGCTGGGTGCAGCGCTGTACCTGATGATCATCACCCTGGTGGTCTACCGGATGGTCTTTCTGCGCCTGCGGGCGCGTGATTTCACGCCGCCGTACTGGATCAACATGGGTGCCCTGGCGATCACCACCCTGGCCGGCAGCGAGCTGGTTCTGCACGCGCCAGCGCACGGACCACTGGCCGAGCTGATGCCCTTCGTCAAGGGATTCACCGTGTTTTTCTGGGCCACTGCCTCATGGTGGATACCGCTGCTGCTGATTCTCGAAGCCTGGCGACACATTCTGCGCCACGTGCCACTGCGTTACGAAACCGACGATTGGGACATTGTGTTCCCGATCGGCATGTACACCGTCGGCACCTTCGCCCTGGCCCACGCCATCGGCGCGGATTTTCTGCTGCCGATACCTGCCATCGGCGTGCATGTCAGTCTGGCGGTGTGGGTGCTGGTGGCGATTTCGGGTGTCGTGCATGCGCTGCGCGGCCCGGAACGCAGGTTGGGTTGAGTCACGGGCGAACCCCAACGTGGATAAAGAGTCACCTGCGTTGGGGTTCGCCTGCGGCTCACCCCAACCTGCGCGCCATGGGCCTGCAAAACGGCGAAATCCGTCCTCAAGCAGTCACTCTTTCGCCTCGAAAGTTCCTACGGCCCAGGCTTCGGATGCGCTAACTCGACTACAATGCGGCCATGCAAAGCCTGCGCATCAAACGCTACCTGCTCACCGGCCTGCTGACCATCATTCCGCTGTGGGTCACCTGGCTGGTATTCCGTTTCGTGCTGAGTGTGCTGGCCGGGCTCGGTGCGCCCCTGGTCGCCGGTGTGGTGAATCTGATCGGGCTGGTGGCACCAACCGCCGCGGCCGAGCTCAACAGTGTCTGGCTGATCAACATTCTGGCGCTGCTGCTGACCCTGGGCCTGTTGTACCTGATTGGTCTGCTGGCGCATCTGGTGGTCGGCCAGCGCCTGATCCACGGCTTCGAATCGCTGTTGCAGCGCATCCCGCTGGTGCAGACCATCTACGGCGGCACCAAGAAGCTGATGAGCGTGCTGCAGACCAAGCCGGGGAAGACCCAGCGGGTCGTACTGGTGGATTTCCCGCGCGAAGGCATGAAGGTGGTCGGCTTCGTCACCCGTACCATGGTCGAGGAAGGCAGCGGACAGGAAATGGCTGCCGTGTACATTCCCACCACGCCCAACCCGACCGGCGGCTATCTGGAGATCGTGCCGGTCGAGCAGTTGACGCCCACCGACTGGACCATGGACCAGGCCATGGCCTTCATCATTTCCGGCGGCGCCATGGCACCGGATTCCCTGCCGGGGCCGCGACAGAGTGGTGAGCCGAAAGCGGTAAGCGGTGAGCAGTGAGCGGTTAGGTTCGGGATTTCGCGGAAACTCGCGGAGCGCGCCAAGCCCGCATCATCCTGTGGCCACCGTTGGCAGAAGCCGCGATCCGGTCCTGATTGAGCTCAAACGCAGTCGAATTGCGAATGGCGAGAGCAGAAAATGGATCCCGGGTTCCTCGCTGCGCTCGGCCCCAGGATGACATGCACCCCGCCCCGAGCCGCAAGTCCCGAGTCCCGAGTCCCGAGTCCCGGGTCGCGGGGATCGCGGGCATGACCCGCTTCTACAGTGCCGTTTTGCGCAACCTGAGTGCATTGGTCACCACCGACACCGAGGACAGGCTCATGGCCAGCGCCGCGATCATCGGTGACAGCAGGATGCCGAAGAACGGATACAGCACGCCGGCGGCGATCGGCACACCCAGGGCGTTGTAGACGAAGGCGAAGAACAGGTTCTGGTGGATGTTGCGCACGGTGGCGCCGGACAGCTTGCGCGCCTTGACCAGACCCTGCAGCTCGCCCTGGACCAGGGTGACCTGGGCACTTTCCATGGCCACGTCGGTGCCGCTGCCCATGGCAATGCCGACATCGGCTTCGGCCAGCGCCGGCGCATCGTTGATGCCGTCACCGGCCATGGCCACGCGCCGACCTTCCGAACGCAATGCCTTGACGGCCCCGGCCTTGTCCGCGGGCGACACCTCGGCGCGCACTTCGTCGATGCCGAGCTGGTCGGCGACAGCGCGCGCAGTGGTCTCGTTGTCGCCGGTCAGCATCAGCAGGTTCAGCCCGGACTGGTGCAGCGCCCGGATCGCCACAGCGGCGTCGCCCTTGATCCGGTCGGAAACGGCGAGCAAGGCCTGCAGGCGGCCATCCACAGCCAGAAACATCACCGTTGCGCCGCTGGCACGCAGTTCGCGGGCCCGCGCCTTGCTGTCATTCGCAAGCTCGACATCTTGCGCATGCATGAGCCGGGCGTTGCCGAGCGCCACGGGCTTGCCGTCCACCGTGCCGCGCACGCCCTGCCCGGTCGTGGTCTGAAAATCGGCCGCGTCCGGCACGTCGATGTCCTCATCTTCGGCCGCGGCCAGAATGGCGCGCGCCAGCGGATGTTCGCTGGGCTTTTCCAGCGCCGCGGCCAGCACCAGCACCTGCTCGCGTGACAAGTCATCCAGGCATACAATCTCGGCCAGCGATGGCTTGCCCTCGGTCAGGGTGCCGGTCTTGTCCAGCACCAGGGTGTCGACCTCACGCAGCGCCTCGATCGCGCCGGCATCGCGGAACAGCACGCCGTTCCGGGCACCACGGCCGCTGGCGACCATGATCGAGATCGGCGTGGCCAGCCCCAGAGCGCAGGGACAGGCGATCACCAGTACCGACACCGCTGCGATCAGGGCATGCGCCAGGGCCGGCTCGGGCCCAAAGAGTGCCCACACCACGAAGGCCAGCGCCGCCACGCCTACCACCGCCGGCACGAACCAGGCGGCGACGCGATCAGCCACACGCTGCAAAGGGGCCTTGCTGCGCTGCGCCTTGGCGACCAGATCAACGATCTGCGCCAGCATGGTGTCGCGGCCGACCTTCTCGGCGCGCATGCGCAGGCTGCCGTCCTGGTTGACGGTGCCGCCGGTGAGCGTATCGTCGACCGACTTGGCCACGGGCACCGGCTCCCCGGTCAGCATGGATTCGTCAACGTGGCTTGCACCGTCCAGCACCGTGCCGTCGACCGGAATCTTCTCCCCGGGGCGGACCCGCAGCACATCGCCGGATTGCACCTGATCCAGCGGCACGTCGGACTCCTTGCCATCAGCGTCGATGCGCCGCGCCGTCTTCGGTGCCAGATTCAGCAGTGCCTTCAGCGCATCGCCGGAGCGGCGCCGGGCACGGAATTCGAGAAAATCGCCCAGTGACACCAGGGTCACGATCACCGCCGCGGACTCGAAATACACGCCGACCTGGCCATGGGCATCGCGGAAACCGGCCGGGAAGATCTCCGGCAGCAGCAGCGCCACCGCGCTGTACAGCCAGGCCACGCCGGTGCCGAGAGCAATCAGCGTGTACATGTTGGGATTCCACGGCCTGAGCGAATTCCAGCCGCGGCGGAAGAACGGCGCCCCGCCCCACAGCACCACCACCGAAGCCAGCAGTGCCTCGCCCCAGCGCGCAATGCCCGCCCACGGCGACGGCAGATGCCAGCCGAACAGGTGCGGGCCCATGGCGATCAGGAACACCGGTACCGTCAGCGCCACCAGAGTCCAGAACCGTCGCGACATCGCCCCCACTTCGCCGTCGTCCTCGTCGGCCGAGGGCAGTTCGGGTTCCAGCGCCATGCCGCACTTGGGACAGTCGCCGGGCCCGGACTGCCGCACCTCGGGGTGCATCGGACAGGTGTAGATGGCGCCCTTCGGCGCGGGTGGCTCCGGCTTGCGCTCGCCCAGGAGGCGCTGCGGATCGTGCTCGAAGCGTTCGCGACAGCGACTGGAACAGAAGTGGTAGTGATGGCCGTCATGCTCGGCACGGTGCACCGGATTGTCTGCATCGGTGCGCATGCCGCAGACCGGGTCCATGCGGCCCTTTTCAATCTCGCGCTGGCGGCCCCTGGCCATGATCGCTTGTGGATCATCGCGGAACTTCTGCAGGCAGCCATCGCTGCAGAAAAACCAGCGCTTGCCGCCATGCTCGACCTGCCGCGGAGAATCGGTCGCCACCTGCATGCCGCAGTTGGGGTCAAAGGCATGTGCATTGCCGTGTGCCAATGCTACAGGTAATTCGTCCGCAGGTTCAGTGTGCTCAGTCATGCTATGTCCCGGGGAGCAGGAACAACAGGAAGTCCCGATATGGGGCTTCGAGCCTCAAGTGACAAGCCAGGTCAGCACCCACCCCACAATCATGCGAGCCAGTTGGTGCACTGCGCCGCCTGGGCGACCGCCAGCAGTCCGGTCAGGCTCGTCAGCACCGGGATATCGAGCCAGTGCAGCGTTTGCGACCACGAAGGCGGGGTAGTCACACGGCAGCATGAACAAGCGGGAGCACGAAAAGCACACATATCAGCGGCTCGCTGTTCAGCGGCTACACAAGCCGCCGCAGCCACGACGAAAGGCGGTCAGTCCTGCCCATGAGTTTCACGCCGCTGCCGAAAAACACGGAACGTTAACATGAGTCTGAATCGCGCATTTTTCGTTCAGCTACACTGCAGGTGCCTGCCGTTGAAATGGCACCGGTACACCCATCACCGGCACGACACAGTGCCAAGGAGACGCGCAATGCTGCACCGCACGATGCTGACCACCCTGATTCTCGGCGCCATGACGCTCGGCCTTTCCACCGGCACTGCCCTGGCCCGGAGCCCGCAGTCGGAACAGGCCATGAAGTCCGGCGCCACCATGCAACAGAACCAGCGCGCGCATATGCGCAAGCGCATGCCACGCATGCGCATGCAGGGGCGCCACATGATGCCGGCCACGATCACCTCGATCGACAAGAAGACCGGCAAGGTGGCCGTCAATTCCGAGGGCATGGATCTGATGGTTCATTTTCCGCCGGCATCGCTGACCGATGTCAACAAGGGCGACAAGATCACCCTGTTTCTGGGCTTTCGCAAAGGCGATGTGAAGGCCATGAGAAAGGAGCACAAAATGAACGCGGACATGATGAACAAGGACATGGATCACGGCTCGAAGGATAGCGAGCACTGATACTCTCCAGTATCAGGAACACATCGCAACGCCGGGCATAGCCCGGCGTTTTTTGTGCAAAGCAAAAATGGAGAGCCCTGGCGCCTGTGACTATCCAGCCGACTGCGGTGCGGACGGGACACTGGCGGGGATGGCTGGCTCGCCCGTCGGGTGCGCGGCATCCTCGTCGATCGAATCGTCGTGTTCCGGACTGGCTCCATGCTCGTGCGAATGCATGGTGTTCCTGCCGGACTGGCCGGACAACTCCCGGTAGCGGGCCACGCTCAGGGTCGGCTGCTTCTGCAGATAGGCCACCATGGCCCAGACCTTCTGGTCGTCATGGGTCTTGCCCCAGGCTGGCATGCCGCTCATCTTGATGCCGTGCTTGATGACCCAGAAGGCCTCGGCAGGATCAGGCGCAAAACGGGTCAGATTGGGCGGCTTCGGATACAGGCCCTCACGCATCTCGGACTCGCTCATGCCCGGCGCCAGATGGCAGCCGGTGCACATCTCCGAATAATGCTCGGCGCCCTCGGCCACCAGGGCCGGATCATCCAGCGCGGGCACGCGGATCTTGTCGGCACGGGTCTCGATCGAGCGTTCGCGCAAGGCGCCGATGGCCTGGCGCGTCAGGTTCCAGTGCGGGGAATCGGCACCGATATCGTACTGGCCGGACCAGACCCAGACTCCGAGCCCGATCACGATCAGGATGACGAGTAGTATCAGCTTGAGCAGAAATCGCATGGCGTGCTCCGTTGTAACCTGCGCTCATCATAGACCGCGCCGACCCGCGCTGCATGCCGTTCCGGCGGCATATACCTCAAAGCAGGCGCGGCCCCAGCAGCAGCAGCCAGGTCAGGCCGACCAGCAGCATCAGCAGGAACACGGCAGCCGAGCCCATGTCCTTGGCACGGCCGGCCAGTTCGTTGAACTCCGGGCTGACGCGGTCGATCACCGCTTCGATGGCCGAGTTGAGCAACTCGGCGGACAGCACCAGCAGAGGGCTGCCGGCGAGCAGCAGCTTTTCAACGCCGCCCTGCCCCAGCCACAGGCCCAGCGGCACCAGCACGATGGAAAGCCCGACCTCCAGACGAAACGAGGCTTCGTGGCGCCATGCGGCGCGCAAGCCTTTCAAGGACCAGATCAGGGCACGATAGATCTGCCGCGGCCCGCGCGATTCGATACTGGCCATGGTCAGTCAAGAATCCCGCTCATGCGAGCACGGTGTCGTGGCCGGGCCAGTGACCTTCCGCCGCATCGGCATCTGTTGATACCGCGCGCGACTCGACCAGCAGCGCCTCGACTTCGCGCACCCGCGGCACGGCCTGCTCGATGCTGCCGTCGGGCACCATCACCGCAATCAGATCGCGCGCCGGCAACTGGCCAATACCACCGGTCAGGTACTCGCCGGCGATGAAGGCCGGAATGCCGTCGGCTTCCAGCGCATCCTTGACCAGATGGGCATCGACAATGTTTTCGGCGTGATAGACGGTACGCATGGCTCCAAGCTAGCCGGAGCCGGACATTTGCGCAAGCGCATCGAACCTGTGCATGCCCCGTCAGGGTGCCGGACAGATTCCGGCATCGGTCTCGAAACCGTCGTTCATGATGACCGGCGACTCGATGGCGCCCATATCCGAACGCGACGTACCGTCGCCATCGCCGTCGTCCGGTCGGGTCAAGTTCCACTGATCCTTGAGCAGGGCAATCTTCGGCGTCGACGCATCAGCGTCGTTGTCGTACTCGATGCCGGCCGGATTGCCGCTGTCCACGGTCGGGCCGAAC
>CBFGSA010000034.1:0-23305 GCA_965651365.1 uncultured Rhodanobacteraceae bacterium
CCGCCTCGGTCGCCCCGACGAAATCGCCCATGCCGTGGCCTTCTTCGTTGCGGACCAGTCCGCCTGGATCACCGGCGCCAATCTGGCAATCAACGGCGGGCACTACATGGGCTGGTGACGTGAAGGCCGGGAATCGGGACTCGGCCGATCGGCAAGGCACCGATTCCCGACTCCCGATTCCCCATTCCCGGGACTTCTGCTATTTTTGATGCATGGCACAAGAACCGCGCATCATCAAGAAGTACCCCAACCGGCGACTCTACGACACCGAAATATCGAGCTACATCACCCTGGAGGAGGTTCGCCAACTGGTGGCGGACGGTGTCGAATTCGAGGTGCGGGACGCCAAAAATGGCGACGATCTGACCCGCCAGGTGCTGCTGCAGATCATTTCCGAGCACGAGGAGCATGGCCAGCCCATGCTCTCCACCCGGCTGCTGAGCCAGATCATCCGCTTCTACGGTGATTCGATGCAGGGCTTCATGGGGCCCTACCTGGAAAACAGCCTGGAGATCTTCCTCGCTCAGCAGCACAAGTTCCGCAGCCAGCTCGACAGCCTGCTCGGCCAGTCGCCATGGTCGATGCTGGGTGAGCTCAACGAGCGCAACATGGAAATGTGGAAGTCGCTGCAGGCCGGCTTCATGGATGCCGCATCCACGACGACAAAAGACAAGCCGGACGAAAAAGCGGCCCCACGCGCGCGCAAGAAGACTTCCTGATCCAGACACTGGCGTCGATTGGCACCGAGGCACCAAAGCACCCGGCTGGCGCTCGAATCGAGTGTGCGCCGACTCGGCGCGCCAGCCCTGCTGAGCAAACTGCAGCGGCCTGCTAAGATGCCCGCTTTGCTGCGCCGCATCACGGCGCGCGGCTTCATCCAAGGAAATCTGCATGAATACACGTACCGCCATCGTCACTGGTGGCATCGGCGGCCTGGGCAGTGCCATGTGCCGGCATCTGGCCGACGCCGGTTGCCGCGTGGTCGCTGCCGACCTGGCCGGCCGCAGCGACCGCATCCGGACCTTCGAACAGGAAATGAAGGACTGTGGGGATCGTATTCGCTTCGCACCCGTTGACGTATCCGACCCGGAAAGCTGCAAGTCACTGATTGATTCCGTGACCGAGGCCAGCGGCAGCGTGGATATTCTGGTGAATGCAGCGGGCATCACCCGCGATGCCTCCTTGCGCAAGATGGAACTGGCGCAATGGCAGGACCTGATGCGGGTCAACATGGACAGCCTGTTCAACATGTGCCGACCGGTGGTCGAGGGCATGTGCGAACGCGGCTTCGGCCGCATCATCAACATCAGCTCGGTGAATGGCCAGACCGGCCAGTTCGGCCAGACCAACTATTCGGCCGCCAAGGCCGGCGTGCACGGATTCAGCATGGCGCTGGCGCGCGAGGTGGCTCGCAAGGGCGTCACCGTCAACACGGTGTCGCCGGGCTATTGCGACACCGCGCTGGTACAAGCCGTACCGGAGAAGATTCGGGAACAGATCATCGCCCAGGTGCCCGTGGGCCGACTCGGCGCCCCGGCCGACATTGCCCGCGCCGTGGCTTTCCTGGCAGCCGACGAGGCCGGCTACATCACCGGCGCCAACCTGCCCGTCAACGGCGGCTATTTCATGAGTTTCTGATCCGTGCGCGGTGAGCGGATACGTTTTGCGGCCGCACACAGAGGTCAGCCAGAAACAAGGCAGGAGGCGCGATGCAAGTCAACTGCACTCTGCCATGGAATGGCTCGCCGTCCCCGCGAAGGCGCGGACCCAGCCACTTTCGGTCGCAAAGCGCATCGTCACCGGGTGGTCGCTGCCGGCAGGGAATCGAGGCGCTGCTGCAGCAACTTCAGTTGCAGGTCGCCTGCGGCGCCGGGTGATACGCGCGCCTTTAGACTAGTGCCGGGATCTCGGCCCTTGCCGGCATCGTCTGCCGCGGCGGCCGCGACGCGGTAGGCTTCGCGGAACGGCACGCCCGCCCCAGCCTGCTCGATGGCGACATCGGTCGCGTACATGGCCGGCTCGATCGCAGCCCGCATGCGATCGGCATTCCACTCCAGTCCGGCGAGCAGATCCGGAACCAGGTCCAGCGCCGCCAGGCCGTGGCTGATGCCGTGCCACAGCGAGCCCTTGCTGTACTGCAGGTCGCGCTGGTAGCCGCTGGGCAGCGAGAGAAGTTGTTCGATTTCGCAGCGTGCGGCGGCAACCTGGGCGTAGCTGGCGCGCAGCAGTTCGATCACGTCCGGATTGCGCTTGTTGGGCATGATCGAGCTGCCGGTGGTGTATTGGGCAGGCAGCGTCACGAAACCGAACTCGGCCGTGGTGAACAGCGACAGGTCCCAGGCCAGCCGGCGCAGGTCGAGCAGCGCCGAGGCCAGCGCCTCCAGCGCCGCGATCTCGAACTTGCCGCGCGAAAGCTGGGCATACACCGGGCTCACCTGCATGCGCGCGAAGCCGAGTGCGCGCGTGGTGTGTTCGCGATCCAGCGGCAGATTGACGCCGTAGCCGGCCGCGGTACCCAGCGGGTTGCTGTCGATCCAGCTCAGGGTGTCACGGGCACGTTCGGCATTGTCGACGAAACCCTCGGCAAAACCGGCAAACCACATCGCCGTCGAGGACACCACGGCCCGCTGCAGATGGGTGTAGCCCGGCAGCGGCAGCGATTCGCGCCCTGCCCGTTGCAGACAGATTTCGGCAATGTCGCGGCAATGCGAGGCCAGCTCGGCCAGCCTGTCTTTCAGCCACAGTCGCGTGGCTACCAGGACCTGGTCATTGCGGCTGCGCCCGGTGTGTACCTTGCGTCCCACGTCATCCAGACGCTCGGTCAGCCGCGCCTCGATGGCCGAATGGCCGTCCTCGTAGCGATCATCCAGTACAAAGTCGCCACGCCGGAAATCGGCAGCCAGTTGGTCGAGCTCGCCTGTCAGGGCAGCGCATTCGGCTTCATCCAGCACCTTGATGCGCGCAAGCCCTTGCACATGCGCCTTGCTGGCCCGGATGTCATGCAAGAAGAACTCGCGATCCAGCAGCACGTCATCGCCGGCCAGAAAGCGCATGATGCGCGCGTCAATCGCCGTATCGGCCTTCTTCCAAACCGGATCGCTCATGCCGTGGCCTCCACGGGTCCGCGGTCCCGGGTCCCGGATCCTGACAAATCAATGCCCTCAAGCTCCGGGAACCCCAGCACCCGATTGATATTCTGCATCGCCTGCGTCGCCGCGCCCTTGAGCAGATTGTCGAGCGTGGCCACCAGCACCAGACGCTTGCCATCCGCCGACAGCGTGAACGCACCCAGCGCGGCGTGGTGTTGCCCGGCGATGCGACTGACCCAGGGTGCCTCCTCGCTGATGTCGACCAGCGCTTCGTTGTCATAGGCCTCGCGGTACAGCGCCAGGACTTGCTCGCAGTCAAACTTGCGCGACAGGTACAGATTGCTGGTCACGCTCAGGCCGCGAAAATGCGCTGCCACATGCGGCATGAACTCCACCGGCAGGCCTAGCTGGAACGAGGCCTCGCGCTCGTGGATGTGGCCGGTCAGCGCATACGGCATCAGGTTGTCGCGCAGCTTGTCCGGATCATTCCTGTCCGATGGCGTGGTGCCGGCACCGGAATAGCCCGACACGCCGAAGCACACCGGCGGTGCGGCCAGCCACTTCCGTACCGGCGCCACCGACAACTCGATTGCCGTTGCGTAGCAGCCCGGGTTGCTGACGCGGCGCTCGCCGCGCCAGGCGTCGCGGGTCAGCTCCGGCAGGCCGTAATACCAGGCCGGATCGAAGCGGTGATCGGCCGACAGGTCGACAATCAGCGTTTCCGATTGTACCTGATCGATCGCCTCGACAAAGTCCGCGGATGCATCGTTGGGCATGGCCAGGATCACGACATCGGCGCCGCGCCCTGCCACCTGCCCGGCATCCAGCCGCTCGTAGGCCAGTGCACCGGAGAATTGCGGCACCTGCGAGGACACGCGCTGTCCCGCCAGCTCGCGCGACACCACGAAATCGAGCGCAAGCCGCGGGTGCGCCGCGATCAGACGGATCAATTCCGCGCCGGTATGACCGCGCGCGCCGACCAGTCCGACCCGCTTTCTGTCGCTTGTTTCCGAAACCGTCATTGTTCGACCTCGAATAGGCTGGGCTGGCGTGCAAGACAATGCTGCACGCAGCGATTCACGGCATCGAAGGAATCGACGCCATACCAGTAAACTCGCCATTCGCCGGATTTGATGCAGCCATCGCACTCGGCGTCGTAAAGGGTGTTGACGGGATTGCCGTGGCGCGAACGCCAGAACAGCGCCGCATGCTCGCTGCGCATGCGCTGCCACAAGGCCCGACCCAGGCCCTCGCCCTGGGCTTCGTCGAGCACGGCAAACTTGTCCAGGTAGATTCCGCAATCCTCGGCAGTCAGCACCATCGCGGCGCGGTATTGTTCGCTGACATAGACCCGTTCGGGCCGCGTGCGCTCGAAGTAGTCCGCGCCCAGGCGGCGGCCGAAACCCGACTCGATCAGTGTGCGCAGGCGTGACTTGTCGATTGCATCCCAGCCAGAGGCGACCCGTACCGCCTCACCACGGCGCACCAGAGTCCCCGAACCGCGATGGGTGAACAGCTCGCGTGCCAGTTGCGCCGGGCGCGTGATCGAAACCGAGGAGCTCAACGGCAACTCGTCCAGCAGCGACTTGATCTGCTCCAGCTTCAGGCGCATGCCCGAGTGCAGCCAGGGCTGCGTCATCAGATGGTCGTACTCGCTGGCCAGGTTGATCGAGTCGATGATCTGTCCATCGCCGTCGAGCAGGCCACCGGTGCCGGTGAGGAACACCACCTTGTAGGGTTTCAGCGTGTGCACCAGCTCGCCCACGGCATAATCGGCGTTGATGTTGAGGATCTGGCCCTGGGCGGTTTCACCGAGCGAGGCGATTACGGGAATCGAGCCCGAGTTGAGACTGGCCTCGACCGGCTGCAGGTGGATGGCCTCGACCGCGCCGACCAGGCCCAGGCGCTCGCGATCGACAAAACGCGCCTCGAACACGCCCGACACCACCGGGGTGGCGCGCGCACCCGCCACCTGCAGCGCCTCCACCAGTGCCAGGTTCTGCGCCAGGAATACCCGCCGCGCGACACTCAGCACTTCCGGCGGCGTCACGCGCAGGCCATTGTCGGTGCGCTTGTCGATGCCGGCGGCGGCCAGTGCTTCGTCCAGTTGCGGCCCGGCGCCGTGCAACACCACCGGCATCAGGCCCACTTCCTGCAGGAAGGCCAGCGCCGAGGCCAGCGCCTTGAGGTCGTCGCGCAGCACCGCGCCGCCGACCTTGACCACGGCGAAGCGCGCCGCATCGAGCTGCGAAAAGCGCTTCAGGTACTGGCGGATCTCGCTGGCACTGCCCATGCCTGACAGCAGACGGACAATCGTCTGGCGCGTGTTGGAACTATGCACATCCATCGTTGATGATCCGGTAGAGGTGATCGGCATACGCCCGAAGCTGGTCCAGTGCCACCCACTCGTCGGCACTGTGTGCCTGGGCGATGTCGCCGGGGCCGAACACGAAACTGGTGAAACCGGCCGCCGAGAACAGCGCCGCTTCGGTCCAGAAATCGACATCGGGTCCGGTCGGCAGGCCCAATTCGGCGACCAGGTGCTCGGCGCTGGCGCGCCGTTCGCTGGCGCGGCCACCTGCGGGCGACGGCAGAGCCGGCCCGCGGAAGGTTTCCTCGAACAGCGCCGACGCCGGCTCGGCCAGCGCACGCAAATCGGCCAGCAGCGCGTCAGGGTCCATCGATGGCAGCGGCCGGAATCCGAATTTCAGCTCGGCTTCGGGCGCAATGACATTGGCCTTGATGCCGCCCTCGGCACGGCCGATGTTGAAGCGCAGGCCGTTGAGGCTGCCAAATGTTTCCCCGGCGCGCGAGTCCACATAATCCAGCGCATGGCTGCCCCAACGCATGGCCTGGTGCAAGGCGCTGTCGCCTGCACCCTGCTCGCCCGATGCGTGGCCGGCCCGGCCCTGAAATCGCATCTGCACCGAATGGATGCCGCGGTGGGCCAGCACGGCGAGGCCGTTGGTCGGTTCGGCGACGATGATGGCGTGTGGGTTCGGGACTCGGGACTCGGGACTCGGGACTCGGGGAAGAGCCGGGACCGGGGAACCGGGACCGGGGACCCGGTTCAGGAAATTCGGGATGCAGCGGGCGTCGTTGGCTTCTTCGTCGCTGCTGAACAGAAAGGCACAATCGCCGGCGCTGGCCTGCGCAACGGCCAGCATGGCTGCGGCGGCACCCTTGATGTCGCAGGCGCCCAGCCCCGTGGCGCGATCGTCCGTCACGCGCAGCGTGAACGGGTCGGCGCTCCAGTGCGGGGAGTCCGGCACCGTGTCCAGATGCACGTTGAACAGCAGCCGCGGACGCCCCCGCGCGGCCAGCAGGCTGACCGCACCGGCACCGTGATCAGTCAAGGTGCAATCGAAGTCGGCAAGTTGCGCCTGCAGGTAGCTGAAGATCCCACCCGTGCCGATCTTGCGCGGCGGATTGCGGGTGTCGAAGGCGACCAGGGCTTCGAGGTGTTGCACGGTGGTATCAAGCAACTCGGCACCGCCCGGCCCATTGACGGCGGGACTCGGGACTCGGGACTCGGGACTCGGAAAAGCGGGCGATTTCGACATGACTGACGATCCTGAACAATTGATAGCAATGAAGTGCTTTGTCGCTTCGACAAGGCCCTACAAATCCTGGCTGCCCCCTGAATTGCGGGTACCGGCTCTTCCCCGAGTCCCGAGTCCCGTACCCTTGCTCTTCCGATTCCCGGTTTCTCGCCGCCCACAACCCCGAAGGCACTCGGTGAGCACCCTTGCTTGTCATCCTGGACACCGCGAAGCGGTGATCCGGGATCCATTTTGATTCTTGCAAGAACCCCACCCCTTTGAAAATGGATCCCGGGTTCCGCCTGCGGCGGCCCCGGGATGACGAAAAATTCTGTCGGGCGCTTGACCAGGAGCTCTTGATCACTGGTCTTCGGCCCGCTCGTGCTGGACCGTCTTTTTCGATTCCCGATTTCCCATTCCCGATTCCCGGTTTCTCGCCGCCCACAACCCCGAACTCATCCCGTACAGCCGGATGAAGCCTTCGGCCTCGGCCACACCCCAGTCGGCGCTCTGGGCGTAGGTGGCACCTTGCGCCGCAAGAATGTGCGCCGATTCGACCGCCACCGCATCCACCCGGCCACCTTCGGTGCGCAGAGTGACGGTACCGTTGACGCAGCGCTGGCTGGATTCGAGAAAGGCTTCCAGGTCGCGCTTCAGTGGATCGTGGAAAAAGCCCTCGTAGACCTGCTCCACCCAGTGCCGCGCCACCATGGGTTTGAAGCGGTTCTGGGCCTTGCTCAGCACCGCTTCCTCCAGCGCGCGGTGGGCGGTCAGGAGTGCGGTCAGACCCGGCGCCTCGTAGACAATGCGCCCCTTGAGCCCGATGGTGGTGTCGCCGGTGTACAGGCCGCGACCGACACCGTAGCGGGCCAGCGACTGGTTGAGCCGCGCCAGGATCACCTCACCGGGCAGGCGCTCGCCATCCAGCGCCACGGCTTCGCCCTGCTCGAAATCCAGCCCGATTTCCAGGGCCTCGCGCGGCCACTCACTGCGCGACGCGCACCAGCCCCGCGCCCCCTCACCTGGCGATTTCCACTGATCGATCTCGCCACCGGACAGGGTGACACCCAGCAGGTTCTCGTTGACGGTGTAGCTTTGCTGTTTGGCCGGCACGGCAAAGCCGCGCTCTTCCAGGAAGCGCTGCTCCCAGGCCCGCGTATCGCGGTGTTCTTTCTGGATCTCGCGGATCGGTGCGATGATCTGCCAGTCGCCCAGCGCCTTGACGGTTAGGTCGAATCGCACCTGGTCGTTGCCCATGCCGGTGCAGCCGTGCGCAATGTTCCGGGTGCCCAGCTCCCTTGCCCGCTGCAGTGCAGCCTCGACGATCAGATAGCGATCGGACACCAGCAGCGGGTACTGCCCCTGGTAGCCCTCACCGGCCCACACGAAAGGTCTGACGAAGTGTGCCCACAATGCCGGACCGCCATCGACCGTGACATGGCTGGCCACGCCGAGCTCGGCGGCGCGCCGCTCGATTGCCGCACGCTCGTCCGCCGACACCCCGCCGGTATCGGCAAACACGGTGTGCACCACGTAACCGCGCTCGCGCAGATACGGCACGCAGAAGCTGGTGTCGAGGCCGCCGGAAAAAGCGAGGACGATGTCCTCGCTTTCGGGAATCGGGAATCGGGAATCGGGAATCGTAGAAACTGTGGACATGATGGTTTACCCGGATAGTGAATGAACACTCAAAAGTGAAACGGAGCCTGCTCTAACCATTCCCTATTCCCCATTCCCGATTCCCGATGGCGGCACGCACAGCGCCGCCATCACGGCCTTCTGCACATGCAGCCGGTTTTCGGCCTCGTCGATGGCGATGCAGGCGGGTGAGTCCATGACCGCGTCGGTGGCCTTGACGTTGCGCCGCAGCGGCAGGCAGTGGCTGAACATGGCCTTGTTGGTCAGCGCCATCCTGGCTTCGTCGACGATGAAGTGGCGGTGGGCTTCGCGGATCGGCTTTTCCTCGTCCCAGCGACCGAAATAGGGCAGCGCGCCCCAGCTCTTGGCATACACCACCTCGGTGCCGGTGTAAGCGGCATTGATATCGTGGCTGACCTGCAGGCTGCCGCCGGCTTCGGCGGCATTGCGCCGACCGATGTCGATGTAGCGCTCATCCAGCACGAACTCCGGCGTCGGGCACAGCAACGTCACATCCATGCCGAAGCGGGTCGCGATGGTCAGCGCCGAGTTGGCCACGGCGGTATTGAGTGGCCTGGGGTGATACGTCCAGCTCAGAAGGTATTTTTTACCGCGCAGATCGGAACTGCCGAAATGCTGTTGCAGCGCCATGATGTGAGCCAGCTCCTGGCATGGATGGGTGATGGTTTCCATGTTGATCACAGGCACCGTGGCATGGCGGGCAAAGGCCTGGAGCACGATGTCCTTGCGATCCTCATCCCAGCTCCTGAACTTGGGAAACGCGCGCACGCCGATCATGTCGACGTAGCGACTCAATACCCGCGCCACTTCACTGATGTGTTCCTCGGCCTCGCCATCCATCACCACCCCGGCCTCGAATTCGATCGGCCAGGCATCCTTGCCCGGCGCCAGCACGATGGCAGTGCCACCCAGTTGCTGCACGCCCAGTTCGAAGCTGGTGCGGGTGCGCATCGACGGGTTGAAGAACAGCAAGGCGATCGACTTGCCCTCCAGCTGCTTGCCGCGCGGGCTGCGCTTGAACTCGTGCGCCTCGCGCAACAAGCCGTCCAGCGCGTCGCGGCTCCAGTCCTGGGTATTGAGAAAGTGGCGAATGGTCATTTGAAAAGTCCGTGAACCTGAAAACACGAAACCCGGCGCGGAGGCCGGGTTTCGTCGAAACTTGCATGTACAGCGCGACAGCCTACCCGGCAGGAATGTTCATCCCCGGTCGGCGCGCACGCGAAGTCATGCCGGCGGCCAAACGGGCCATCGGGCAGACAGAAGCGATCTGGAGTGAAGCGTTGCGCATGGCGGTATCAGAACACGGTTTGGCCGATACCGCAAGCACTGCTACTCGGCCGGCGTCACGCTGACCCGTACACGCAGGCGTTCGCCCGGGTCGTAGTCCAGGCGCGAAATGTACACGTCACCGTGATAGCGGTATTCAACGTCATAGCTGCTGATGCGCCGCTCATGGCTGACTTCCGGCACGTCGCGGCAGCGGGTTTGCGCATAGCGGGTATCGCCATCGTTGCGGGTCGCGGCACCATGGCCAATGGCACCGCCAGCGACCGCGCCGGCAACCGTCGCAGCCTTGCGCCCGTCGCCCTTGCCGATGGTGTTGCCCAGCACACCGCCGACCACGGCACCCAGCACCGCGCCGGCCGTGCCGTTGCCCTGATGGCGCTCCACCACCTGCTCGTCGTGGCACTCGCGCCGCGAACGGGTCACCGACACGGTGTCGTAGATTGGATCCACCCGCAGAACGTCGGCCCACGCGTAATGGGCGCTTCCGGCTCCGGGACCGGGCATGGAGCGGACAGGCGCCGCATCAGGGCCGGCCGAGGCAATACCATCACGCCCCTGAGCCGGGGCCGCGGTGGCAAACAATGCCAGGGCGGCCACGATCGGAACCAGCTTGGCAATCGACTTGATCATGATCTTGCTCGAATCGTGCAGTTGCGGAATAGTGCGGCTTATTGAAGCAGAGCCAGACTGAATCCCGGGTAAGGCACGTACCGCCACGAGCGGTTAAGATGCGCGCCATTCACACTGCACGCCCAAACCATGCCGATACGCCTGTACAACACGCGCACACGCACGCTTGAAACCTTCGAGCCGCTGGACCCTGACCAGGTCACGATGTACCTGTGCGGCCCCACCGTTTACAGCTACGTGCACATCGGCAATGCCCGCGGTCCGGTGGTGTTTGACGTGCTGGTACGACTGCTGCGGCGCCACTTTCCCAAGGTGGTGCTGGCGCGCAACATCACCGACGTCGACGACAAGATCAATGCCGCTGCCAATGACCAGGGCGTTGAAATCAGCCGGATCACGGACAAGTACACCGAGATCTATCGCCAGGACATGGCACGTCTGGACGTGCAGCCGCCGGACATCGAGCCTCACGCCACCGCGCACATGCCGCAGATCATCGCCATGATCGAGACCCTGATCGAACGCGGCCATGCCTATGCCGCCGAAGGCCATGTGCTGTTTGATGTCGGCAGCTACACAGCCTATGGCGCGCTTTCCGGCCGCAGCCTGGAAGAAATGGAGGCTGGCGCGCGGGTCGATGTGGCGCCCTACAAGCGCAACCCGGCCGACTTTGTGCTGTGGAAACCCTCGGACGAGACCCTGCCTGGCTGGGCAAGCCCCTGGGGACGCGGTCGCCCCGGCTGGCACATTGAATGCTCGGCAATGAGCGCGGCGCACCTGGGCGAAACGATCGACATCCACGCCGGCGGCAACGATTTGCTGTTCCCGCACCACGAGAACGAGGTGGCGCAATCGACCTGTGCCCACGGCGGCGCCCTGTTCGCCCGCTTCTGGCTGCACAACGGCATGCTCAGTTTCGGCGGGCGCAAGATGTCCAAGTCACTGGGCAACGTGCTGGAGCTGCACACCCTGCTCGACCGGCATCCACCCGAGGCTCTGCGCCTGCTGCTGCTGCGCGCCCACTACCGCCAGCCGCTGGACTGGTCCGAAGATGCCATCACGCAGGCGGTCGCCACCCTCGACGGCTGGTACCGGGTGCTGCGCGATCTGGCCGACGTCGACGTTGGCGCAGTGCACATCCCCGAGGCCATCGAAGCGGCGCTCAGCGACGACCTCAACACGCCGCAGGCGCTGGCCGCGATGGCCGAACTGGCGGACCACGCGCGCAAATCCGGCAGCACCGCCGACAAGGCTGCCCTGCTCGGCGCCGGACAGGCCCTGGGCCTGCTGCAGGCCGACCCGGAAACCTGGTTCGGCCGGGGCGCGGACGCCGGCGTTGATGCACAACATGTCGAAGCCCTGCTGGCCGAACGCAAGAATGCACGCAAGCATCGCGACTTTGCCCGCGCCGACGCCATCCGTGACGAACTGGCTGCCATGCGTGTCGAAATCGAAGACGGTCCGGACAGCACCCGTTGGCAAATCGCGCGCGACTGATGCACGTCCCGGATGCACATCACGCGGGCACCCAAGCCCCCGGACTACCCGGCCCATTCGCGGCACCTCGCAGGTTCAGACGCATCGCGCGATAATGGGCGGATGGATGCCGCAACGACACAAACCGCTGCCGAGGCGCAGCAGGAAATCATCGAGGAATTCGCCTTCTTCAGCGACTGGAGCGAGCGCTACCAGTACCTGATCGACCTCGGCCGCAAGCTGCCCGAGTTTCCCGAGGAACTGAAGCGCGAGGAGTACCGCGTGCACGGCTGCCAGTCGCAGGTGTGGCTGGTGCCCGCGGGCGACGCCGCATGCATGCGCTTCCGCGCCATCAGCGATTCGGCCATCGTCTCCGGCCTGATCGCCCTGGTGCTGCGGGTCTACTCCGGTCGGCCGGTACAGGAAATTGTTGCAACCGAACCGGGATTCATCGAGCAGATCGGTCTCGCCCGACACCTGTCCCCGACCCGCTCCAACGGCCTCGCGGCCATGCTCAAGACCCTGAAAACCCACGCCGCACGAGCGCTTCGCTGCGCATAGGGGTGCTGCTGAACGAAGTGAAGTGAAGCGCACCGAGGCCTGGAAGATCGTTGGGTGCGCTTCGCTACGCTCGGCAGCACCCTATACATCCCCGACGGCTTGGAGAATCCTGAGGGCATCGCGGGTTTCGGCCACATCGTGGACGCGCACGATGGCAGCGCCGTTCTGTGCCGCGATCAGCGCGGCGGCGGCCGAGGCCACCTGGCGGTGTTCGATGTCGCGGCCGGTTATGCTGCCGAGGAAGGACTTGCGCGACAGACCCGCCAGGACGCCGGCGCCCAGGTCGGTGAAGCGCTGCAGCTCGGCCAACAAGCGCATGTTGTGCGCAAGAGTCTTGCCAAAGCCAAAGCCCGGATCAACCAACACCCGCGCACTGTCGATGCCGGCAAGCTGGCAGGCCAGCAGCCGATCGGCCAGAAAGCGATGCACCTCGACCACGACATCCTCGTAGCGCGGATCGTCCTGCATGTTGGCCGGCTCGCCCTGCATGTGCATCAGGCACACCGGAACGCCGAGGCTGGCTGCGGCATCCAGTGCACCCTCGCGGCGCAAGGCGCGGATGTCGTTGATCAGTCCGGCACCGGCAGCGACCGCGGCGCGCATCACTTCGGGATTCGAGGTGTCGACCGAGATCGGCACGCTGACCTGCCTTGCCAGGGCCTCGATTACCGGCAGCACACGTTCCATCTCCTCGCGCAGCGTAACCGCAGCCGCGCGCGGCCGGGTCGACTCGCCGCCAATGTCCAGCATGTCGGCGCCCTGCTCGACCAGCCGCAGTCCATGCCCGACCGCCGCGGCGGTGTCGGCGTGAAGGCCGCCGTCGGAGAACGAGTCGGGGGTGACGTTGATGATGCCGCAAATGCGGGGTCGATCAAGCTTCAGCAGCCGACCACCACAATCAAGCGTACTGGATACGGTCACCGTCGTCTCCACTTGAGCTGGCCGCCTGCCCTGCCGCTACCGTTGCCGCAGAAGCGCGCCATGCGCGCGAAGCAAGAGCGATTGTCCGCGAAGGACGCAAAGGACGCGAAGAAAAATAATGGATTGCCTTTGCTCTATTTGCGTTCCTTTGCGTCCTTTGCGGACTGATATTCTTTTTGCTCTTGATCGCGCGCATGGCGCGCTCCTGCACACGTATCAATGCTTCAGTGTTGCTCGACGGGCTTGTGCACGGGCGCAGGATCGGCGTCGCGGGGCTTGGCGGTCTTGCCACCGTCATTGCCACCGCCCGAATCATGCGGGCTCCAGTCCTTGGGCGGACCCGGTTCGCGGCCGTCCATGATCGCGGCGATCTGCTCCTTGTCGATGGTTTCGTACTGCAGCAAAGCTTCGGCCATGGTGTGCAGAATGTCCATCTTCTCGTTGAGGATTCGGTTGGCCGTGCCATAAGCCTGATCGATCACGGCGCGCACGGCGACATCGATGCGGCGCGCGGTCTCCTCGGAGATCTGCTTGTGCTGGGTCACCGAGCGGCCCACGAACACCTCTTCCTCCTCCTCGGAGTAGGTCATCGGGCCGAGTTCGTCGTTGAGGCCGTACTTGGTGACCATGTCACGCGCAATCTGGGTGGCGCGCTGGATATCGTTGCTGGCGCCGGTGGTGACTTTTTCATTGCCGAAAATCAATTCCTCGGCCACGCGCCCGCCATACAAGCTGGCCAGCGAGCTCTCCAGCGATTTCTTGCTGTGGCTGTAGCGGTCCTGCTCGGGCAGGAACATGGTCACACCCAGCGCCCGCCCGCGCGGAATGATGGTGACCTTGTGCACCGGATCGTGCTCGGGCACGGACAGGCCGACGATGGCATGGCCGGACTCGTGATAGGCGGTCAACTTCTTCTCGTCGTCGCTCATGATCATCGAGCGCCGCTCCGAGCCCATCATGATCTTGTCCTTGGCGCGCTCGAACTGGGCCATGTGCACCTGGCGCGAATTGTCGCGGGCGGCAAACAGCGCGGCCTCGTTGACCAGATTGGCCAGATCGGCGCCGGAAAAACCCGGCGTGCCGCGAGCAATCACCTGGGCATCGACATCATCGGCCAGCGGCACCTTGCGCATGTGCACCTTGAGAATCTGCTCGCGGCCGCGCAGATCCGGCAGCGGCACCACCACCTGGCGGTCAAAACGGCCCGGACGCAACAGCGCCGGATCGAGCACGTCGGGACGGTTGGTGGCGGCAATCACGATCACGCCCTCGCTGCCTTCGAAGCCATCCATCTCGACCAGCAACTGGTTCAGGGTTTGTTCGCGCTCGTCATGACCGCCGCCCATGCCGGCGCCACGATGGCGGCCGACGGCATCAATCTCGTCAATGAAGATGATGCACGGCGCATGCTTCTTGGCCTGCTCGAACATGTCGCGCACGCGGGCGGCGCCGACACCAACGAACATTTCGACGAAATCGGAACCGGAAATCGAGAAGAACGGCACCTTGGCCTCGCCGGCGATGGCCTTGGCCAGCAGGGTCTTGCCGGTGCCGGGGCTGCCGACCATCAGCACGCCGCGCGGAATCTTGCCGCCCAGCTTGGTGAAGCGCGACGGATCACGCAAGAACTCGACCAGTTCGCTGACTTCTTCCTTGGCTTCCTCGCAGCCGGCCACGTCGGAAAAGGTCACCTTGACCTGATCCTCGCCCTGCAACATCTTGGCGCGCGAACGGCCAAAGGACATCGCGCCGCGACCACCACCACCAGACTGCATCTGACGCATGAACCAGATCAGCAGACCGATGAAGATGATGAACGGAATCCAGTCGAGGATCACGCGCAGAAGCGAAAAGCCGTTGTCGGAAGGCTTCTGGTTGACCTCGACATCGTGCTTGAGCAGGTTCTTGACCAGGCTGTCGTCGGAATACGGCGCCACCGTATGCAGCGCGCTGCCATCCTTGAGCTTGCCGCTGATGTCGGGCGGGATGTTGGCGCCGATGGTGACCGACGACACATTGCCGTTTTCCACCTGCTGGATGAACTGCGAATAGGACATCTTCGATGTCTGTTCATGCTGCGGATTGAAGCGCTGGAACACCGTGACCAGCACCACTGCCACCACCAGCCACAGGAGCAGGTTTTTGGCCATTTCGTTCATGCATTTTCCTCTTGGCTGGTGCGGGACCGCTTCAGCCCCAGCGCCAGTGCGTACACCTCGCGCGACCGGGCGCGCGAGGCTTCGGGTTTGCGCATGATCACGCGCCTGTAGGCAGCGCGCAAGTCACGCACGTATTGGTCAAAGCCGACACCGTGGAACAGCTTGACCACGAAGTTGCCGTCCGGCTTCAGCCAGTTGGCCGCGAAATCGGCCGCCAGCTCGGCCAGATCCATGGCCCGGGCCTGGTCGGACACGGTCACACCACTCATATTGGGGGCCATGTCCGACAGAACAAGGTCCACGCGCCGATCGCCAAGCCGCGCTTCCAGTTCGTTCAGGACGTCCTGCTCGCGAAAATCGCCACACACGAAGTCCACACCGGCAATCGGCGGCATCGGCAGGATGTCCAGCGCGAACAGGGTGCACTGGCTGTCCAGGCGCTCGCGCACCAGTTGCGACCAGCCACCCGGCGCCGCGCCCAGGTCAACCACGGTCATGCCGGGCCGGAGCAGGTGGTCACGATCCACCAGCTCGTCCAGCTTGTAGGCCGAGCGCGCCCGCAAACCGTCCGACTGGGCCTTCTTCACCCAGGGGTCGTCAAAATGTTCGCGCAACCAGCGCGCGCTGCTCTTGCTGCGGGCCATTACTGATGACAGGTTGTTGCCGGAGCCTCCCATGATACCCTTTTGCACCTCAATCCATGGCTGAAAGCTGAACATGACCTTGTCCGCCAACCAGCGCCGCTATCTGCGCCAGCTTGCACACCCGCTCAAGCCGGTGGTGATGCTGGGCACCAAAGGTGTCACCGAGGCCGTGTGCAGGGAGCTGGACCTGGCTCTGACCCAGCACGAGCTGCTGAAGGTCAAGCTGGCTGGCGACCGCGAGCAACGGGCCGCCGAACTGGACAGGCTGCTCGACGCCACCGGCGCCGAGAACGTGCAATTGATCGGCCACATCGCCAGCCTCTACCGCCCGCACCCCGAGCAGCCGCGCCTGGCGCTGCCGCGAGGCTCCGACTGATACCACATGGAACTGAGCCTGCAGCAGCCCGATACCGACTACACGATTCGTCGCGTGGACGCCCACGCCGTCGCGGTCGGCAACCGGACCTTGCAGCACAGTTTCGTGCTGACGCCGACGGCGCTGATCGAGGACTGGCCGGCCGACAGCATGGACGCCATCGATCAGGATCGCATCGACCAGTTGCTGGCACTGGAGCCCGAGCTGGTGCTGCTCGGCAGCGGCCAGCGCCAGCAGTTTGCTCCAGCGCGCGTCCAGGCCGGCCTGCTGCAACGTGGCGTTGGTCTGGAATGCATGGACAATGCGGCCTGCGCCCGCACCTTCAACCTGCTGGCCGCCGAAGGGCGTCGCGTGGCCGCAGCATTTCTGATTTCATGAACACGACCGGCAAACATGCGCTTGTGCCGGTCGAGACTCTGGCAGCAACCAACAAGAGGGGATAAAAATGCAAACTCCAACACCCGTCGTGGGCGGCGGCGACGACAAGCGTCTCAAGCGCCATGTCGGCATGGTCGGCCTGCTGTTCACCGCGGTCGGATCGATCATCGGATCGGGCTGGCTGTTCGGTGCATTGAGCGCCGCCCAGCAAGCCGGCCCGGCCTCGATCCTGTCCTGGCTGATCGGCGCGATCATGATCCTGTTCATCGGCCTGGTGTATTCCGAGCTCGGCACCATGTTCCCGGTCTCCGGCGGCGTGGTGCGCTTCCCGCACTACGCCTTCGGTTCCTTCGCCAGCTACACCACCGGCTGGATCACCTGGCTGGCCGCAGCGTCCACTGCGCCGATCGAGGTACTGGCAGCATTGCAGTACGCCAACAACTACATCCCCAACCTGCAGGAACTGGTCGACGGCGTGGCCGTGCTGACACCGGTGGGTTACCTGGCGGCAACCATCCTGATGTTTCTGTTCAGCCTGATCAACGTGGTCGGCATCCGCTGGTTCGCACGCATCAACAACGCCCTGGTATGGTGGAAGATCGCGATCATCCTGCTGGTGATCGTGGCCTTCTTCAGCGCCGAGTTCAACGGCGGCCACTTCTCCTTCCCCGAGAAGGGCGGCTTCATGCCCTTCGGCTGGCATGGCGTGTTTTCCTCGATCGCCACCGCCGGCATCATCTTCTCCTACCTCGGCTTCCGCCAGGGCGTGGAACTGGCCGGCGAAACCGACAATCCGCGCCGCAACGTACCCATCGCCATCATCGGCTCGGTGCTCCTGTGTGCCTTGATCTACATCGGCCTGCAGGCGGCCTTCATCGGCGCCCTGCCCGAGGCGGCGCTGGCCAATGGCTGGGCCCACATCGGTACCACCTTCACCGGCGGCATCGAGGACAAGGCAATTGCCTTCGGTCCCCTGGCCACGCTGTCGATGACGCTGGGCCTGACCTGGCTGGCCCTGCTGCTGTACATCGACGCCTTCGTGTCGCCGGCCGATACCGGCCTGATCTACACCACCGTCACCGCACGTCTGTCCTACGCCATGGGTCGCAACGGCAACGCGCCGGCCTCGCTGGCCAAGGTCAATGACCGCGGCGTGCCCTGGGTCAGCGTGATCGTGGCCTTCGTGGTCGGGCTGATCTTCTTCCTGCCCTTCCCCGGCTGGCAGAAGCTGGTCGGCTTCGTGACCTCGGCCACGGTGCTGTCGTTCGGTTCCGGACCGCTGGTGCTGATGGCGCTGCGCAAGGAACTGCCAGGTCGTGACCGGCCGTTCAAGCTGCCCGGCGGCATCATCGTTCCCTATCTGGCCTTCCTGTCGTCCAACCTGATCGTGTACTGGTCAGGCTGGGATGTGGACTGGAAACTCGCCATCGCCGTGCTGCTGGGCTTCATCATCCTGATCGCACACGAAGCCTTCTACAGCAAGCACACGCCACGGCTGGACTTCAAGGCCGGCTTCTGGGTCATTCCGTGGCTGGGTGGCCTGACCCTGATCAGCTTTCTCGGCACCTATCCGGAAGTGGACAAGGGCGCCGGCAACATCGGGGTGCTCAGCATCACCACGGCCATCCCGGTGATCGCGGTGTTTTCGGCGCTGATCATGTGGCTCGCCTACGCGATGCGTCTGCGCGGCAAGGATGTCGATGCGTATGTGGACGAGCAGTGGGAAGCAGCCGAAGACGTGCCGCCGGCCACGCCCAGTCCGTGAGGCACATCCCCGCATGAACGACCACACGCCGGCAGCGGGCGGCTTTGCCGCCCTGGGCCTGCCCGACAGTCTGCTGGCCGCGGTTGAAAAAGTAGGCTATGAAACGCCGTCGCCGATTCAGGCGGCGGCCATCCCGCCGCTGCTGGAAGGCCGCGACATGCTCGGTCAGGCACAGACTGGCACCGGCAAGACCGCCGCCTTCGCCTTGCCCGTGCTGGCCCGGCTCGATCCCGAACAGCGCAGTCCGCAGGCGCTGGTGCTGGCACCGACCCGCGAGCTGGCGATCCAGGTGGCCGAAGCCTTCCAGACCTACGCCGCCGGCTTGCGCCGGTTCCAGGTTCTGCCGATTTACGGTGGCCAGAGCTACGGCCCGCAACTGGCAGGGCTCAGGCGCGGCGTGCAGGTTGTGGTGGGCACCCCGGGGCGCATCATCGATCACCTCAAGAAGGGCACGCTGAAACTCGACAGCCTGCGCTGCCTGGTGCTGGACGAGGCCGACGAAATGCTGCGCATGGGCTTCATCGATGATGTCGAAACCGTACTCGAAGCGGCCCCCGATGGCTGCCAGAAATCCCTGTTTTCAGCCACGATGCCCGCTCCGATACGGCGCATCGCGCAGAAATTCCTCAACGATCCGGCCGAGATCACGGTCAAGACCAAAACCTCGACCTCGGCCAATATCCACCAGCGCTACTGGCTGGTCAGCGGCGTGCACAAGCTCGATGCCATGACGCGCATCCTGGAAGCCGAACCCTTCGACGCCATGCTGGTGTTCGCCCGAACAAAAAAGGCGACCGAGGAACTGGCGGAAAAACTGTGCGCCCGTGGTTTTACTGCCGCTGCCATCAACGGCGACATCGCACAGACCCAGCGCGAACGCACTGTGGCCCAGCTCAAGAGCGGCAAGCTGGACATCCTGGTGGCCACCGATGTCGCGGCCCGTGGTCTGGATGTCGAGCGCATCAGCCACGTGCTCAACTACGACATTCCCTACGACACCGAGTCCTACGTGCACCGCATCGGGTGTACCGGGCGCGCCGGGCGCGAGGGCCAGGCGATTGTGTTCGTCAGCCCGCGCGAACGCGGCATGCTGCGCGCCATCGAGCGCGCCACCCGACAGCCAATCGAGCCGATGCAGCTGCCCAGCATCGAGACCGTCAACAATCGCCGCGTAGCCCAGTTCAAGCAGCGCATCAGCGACACCCTGGCCGCGGGCACGCTGGAGCCGTTTCATGATCTGGTGCTCGATTACGAGCGCGAGCACGATGTGCCGGCCATCGAACTGGCCGCCGCCCTGGCGCGCATGGCCCAGGGCCAGCAGCCGCTGCTGCTGCGCGAGCCGACGCGGCCGGCCCGCGACGATCAGCGCACGGAATCACGCAAACCGCCACGCGATGCCCGGCCGAAACACGGCCAACGCAAGCCCCGCGAAACCACCCAGCCACACGTCACCGAACCCGGCAAGGAAACCTTCCGCGTCGAGATCGGCCACCAACATGGCGTCAAGCCCGGCAACCTGGTCGGTGCCATCGCCAACGAGGCCGATCTGGACAGCAAGTACATCGGCCGCATTTCGATCCGCGACGACCACAGCCTGATCGACCTGCCTGAAGGCATGCCGAAGGAGCTGCTGCACCACCTGCAAAAGACCCGTGTCGCGGGCCTGCCGATGCGCATTCACCGCGAAGGCAGCAAACCGCCCAAGTCACCACCAGGCCGCGGCGGCAAGGCCAAACCACGCAAGCCGCGCAATACCTGACGCCGCGAAGCTGGCGCATATTCAGCCAGCCGAAGCGGCGACGGGTGCAGGATCCGGCAGCCGGATCCGCTGGCCCGGTTCGGCTACGCGCAAGCCATGCTTCGCCATCGCGCGCCCATCTTCGGCCGAGGCGTAGTGATACAGAATCATCTGCGGATGCAGCTGCGCCGGGTAGTCACCCAGGAGCTCGTCCAGTCCGGTGTGCGAAGGGTTGCCGTGCAAGGCGCAATCGTGCGCAATCACCTCGCCCGCACCGGTCACGGCCTTGAGTGTTTCGGGAATGGGCCGGGTATCGCCGGTGAACACCAGGCTGCCGGGAAGACGCACGCCGAACGAAGTCTCCGGTGCGTGATGGCGGGTGGCGAAAAGCTGGAACCACAAACCATCCAGCCAGAAACCCCGCGTGCACGGCACCAGATGAAAGGCATCCCAGAAATTGACGCCGCCTTCGGCCGCCACCGGGGGATAGTCGCCAACCCGAGCCTGCAGCAGCGACATGATCCTGGCGTGCACGAACACGCGCGTGTGCATGTCCCAGCGCCGGTCGAACTGCAGCACGCTGAACAGGCGTTCCATGCCGCCCACGTGATCCATGTGGGTGTGGGTGATGTAGATCGCCGGCGGCGGCGCGCCGTAGCTGTCCAGATAGCGGTCGACGATGTCCGGTCCGCAATCGATGAGCAGCAGCGGCTCGCCGGCGCGCTCCAGCACCGCGGCCGAGGAGCCCAGCTCGCGCATCGCGCCGGAATCGCCCGTGCCCAGAAAATGCAGTTGCCAGCTCATGCGGGGCTGACCTCACGAGCGTGTGCCGCGAGCAAGGCATCCCACCAGTCACCTTGCCAATCGGCCGCCAGACCGGCGCCCCCGGCCAGCTTGGCCAGCGAGCGATGCAAGCGGCGCAGATTGGCTTGCTGCCATGCCGCCTGCGGCTGCAGAATGCGGCCGCGGTCGAAGTCGATCAGCCAGATGTTCTGCTCGCCATCCACGAGGATATTGTGCGCGTTCAGGTCGGCATGAAACACCCCGGCGGCGTGGAAGCGACCGACACATTTCCCGATCCGCCCGGGCATGGATGGATCACGCAGAATGCGTGCCAGATCATCCGACAACGGTCCGGCACTGGGTATTTGACGGGTCAACAAATCCGCGCTGTAGTACAAGCCGTCACGTTGCCACGCACCACCGAGTGCCAGGGGCACCGGCAAACCGGCTTCGTACAAGCGCCGCAACAGACGATACTCGGCCACGCTGCGCACGCTGGAGATGCCGGTCCACAGGTAGCGGTCGCCCAGTACCCTGGCCACGCTGCCGCCACGCCGGTAGTGGCGCAAGACTGCAGCTCCGAGGGGCGTGTCAACCACAAATACACCGCCACGGCCACCGGCCATGGCCTGCAGACCGTTGCGGCCCTGCCAGTAGGCATGATCGAACCAGCACGGCTCCATATCTGCCGTCAGAGCCGAGTCATGCACCATGCCAAGGCCGTCGTCCGCTACGATGCGCTCATCCGACACCACTGCGTCCCCCCTCACGATGCACCATTCCGATTCCGGTCGACATGCGGTCAGTCTACCAAGCGCGCCACACAGCGTGTGCCTGCTGCGTACATCGGCGCTTGGTGATGTCACGCATGTGGTGCCCTTGCTGCGCACCCTGCAGGCCGCCCTGCCCGACACCGCGCTGACCTGGATCGTGGGCAAACTGGAGCGGCGCCTGGTCGGTGACATTGATGGTGTCGAGTTTGTCACCTTCGACAAGTCACGCGGTCTGGCCGGCTGGCGTGATGTGCGCGCGACGCTGGGCAAGCACCGCTTCGATGCCCTGCTGCACATGCAGGTCGCACTGCGCTCGAACCTGCTGAGCCTGGCGGTGAGTGCCGAGCGGCGCATCGGTTACGACCCTGCACGCTCACGCGACCTGCACGGCCTGTTTGTCAATGAACGCATCCCGGCAGCACAGGGCCAGCACGTGCTGGAGGCCATCGGCAGCTTTGCCAGCATGCTCGGTGTCACACCGCGCGCACCGGTCTGGAACATTCCCGTACCCGATGCCGATCGCGTTTGGGCCGCCCGGCAGTGGCCGGATGACGGCCAGCCCACCCTGCTGATCAATGCCTGCGCCAGCCATCGGCTGCGCAACTGGCATGCGGTCGGCTACGCTGCCGTCGCCGATCACGCGCGGAAGTCGCTCAAGATGCGCGTCGTCCTGACCGGCGGGCCGAGCCAGCTCGAACGCCGCATGGGCGATGCGATTGCTGCTGCCATGCAGAGCACGCCGCTGGATCTGATCGGCCGCGACACGCTCAAGCGCGCCCTGGCCCTGTACCAGCGCAGCAGCATCTTGCTGACGCCCGATTCCGGCCCGATGCACATGGCCAACGCCATGGGCACGCCGGTACTCGGCCTGCACGCGGCATCCAATCCCGAGCGTTCCGGCCCTTACAGTGACCGCCGCTGGTGCGTCGACCGCTACGACGATGCCGCTCGCACATTCCTCGGCAAGCCCGCCGATGCCCTGCCCTGGGGCACCAAGATCGAGCGCCCCGGCGTGATGGGCCTGGTGACGGTGGACGATGTTGTGCAGCGTCTGGAGGCGTTTGTTGGGCGCAGTGAGCGGTGAGCCGTCAGCCGTGAGCGGAAGACGGAACTCAAGTCCGTCCGTCATCCAGGAATCGCGTGGCGATGCCCGGGATCTACTCGACCACCGCAGCTTCTGGAAAGAAAGTGGATCCCCGATCAGCGCGTTGCGCTGTCCGGGATGACGTGCATATGGGACGCCCGGGGCCGAGCGCAGCGCCCGGGTTGATAAACGTGTTGGCGCCCGCCAATGCCTGGTCCCGAGTCCCGAGTCCCGAGTCCCGAGTCCCGAGCCCCGAGTCCCGCTGCCGGCTCACGGCTCACCGCTTGCCGCTTACCGGTAATCCTCGTACGACTTCTCCTCCACCAGCTCCGAGCCCAGTTTCTCGTTGATCCGGCGTTTGACCGCGGCACGCTCGTCGTTGCGCACGTAGACCGAGCGCGCCAGTTCGATGAAGCGCTCGCCGAAACGGCGCTGCTTTT
>CBFGSA010000035.1:0-22811 GCA_965651365.1 uncultured Rhodanobacteraceae bacterium
TGCTGGTGCGACCGCGCGGTTTGTAGTGGGCGACTTTGCGCCTTGGGTTTGCGATGGCACCACGCAGATGTGATGGCCTTGATCGCGGTTGGTCCGCATTTCGCGGAGAACTGACTCAGCGGGATTCGAACTTCCCGCACCAGATCGGCAACGAAAAACACCTGTATTTCGGGCCGGCGCCGGAGACGGCGCAATTTCCAACCCGCGAAGTATAATTTTGCATGCAGGGTCCGACAAGTGCGCTTTCGCCGCGGTTCAGCTTGAGTTCAATGCCGGTTCAGGCCGAAAATTGCCGCACCAGAGTCGTTTTTTCAAGCTTGTCAAGCGCGCCCTCGCGCAACACGATCAGGGCGTCGTTGCCGGCGCGCTGCAGAACCGTTCCGACATTCTGCTCGTCATGGCGCAAGGAGTGGCCGGGTTGCCAGTGCTGCCCGGTGGCGACATGCGCCAGCGCGTACTTGTGCTTGCCGCGATGGTGCAGGCGGTTGACCATTTCCTGGCCCGGATAGCAGCCCTTGCCCAGTGCCACGGCACCGAGTCGGTGTAGCCCGAGCGCCGGTGGCAGCAGGCGATCCAGTGCCGCATCGGGCAGCCAGGGATGGCCGGCGGCAATGGCCCGCAGCGTGCAGTCCCGCCACGCGTCTGCGCTTGCTGTAGCTGCACGCGTGGCGAGGGACAGGCTGTAGTCGCCGAAGCCGAAGACGGTCGTGCTTTCGTCCCGATCCAGTTGGCCGTGTGGCAGCGCAGATCCCGGCTGCAGATGTGCATGGTCGTCGGTCTCGATGATCACCTTGCTGCGCAGCACGAATGGAGACATGGCTTGACGCAGGGCGTGTGCGCAGCCGCCGCGCAGGACAATGCGCAGGCATTCGTCTTCCAGCCAGACCATGCCGACGAACCGAACCTTGCCGCCGGCATCCAGCCAGGCCGTCCATTGCCAGTGTTCGCGGTCGAGTTGATCGACCCGGCTGGCGAGCTGGCTGGAAGCGAAAGCACGCGCATCTTCGCCATGGAGTTGAAGAAGCTGTGCCTGTGACACGGGGTTGACTGTAGAGTCGTTGTGCATGGTCCAAAGGGCGTAGTCGGGGGCTGCCAGGTACCTGGGTGACTTGGCAAGATTGCATGCCAAGGATTAAGCTTGCACGATACATGTCCACACCTGAATCCCCCAAGCCCGATCTCCCGCGCCCACCCGCCGCTGACAACTTTGGCAATGGCGAGCGTGAGCAAGGCGGGCAGGATGTGCCGCGCGGCAAGCCGAAGCGGCTCGATCCGACGCGGTACGGGGATTGGGAAAAGAATGGACGTTGTATCGATTTTTGATGTTTCCGGTTCCGGAATATGCTCGCCTGCCGGGCGCCTCCGGACGTGTTCAAGCGAAGGGGCATAGCCGCCATGGCCAGTACCGAACGACCGTTATCGCCGCATATTGGGATCTACCGCTGGCAGGCCCAGATGGTGACCTCGATTCTGCATCGTGCCAGCGGCATTGCACTGGCTGCCGGCAGCATCCTGCTGCTGATCGGCCTGTTGGCCTTGGCTGCCGGACCGGCGGCATTTGCCAAAGTGCAGGCTTTTTGCACTTCCTGGTTCGGCATCATTCTGCTGCTTGGCTGGACCTGGTCGCTGGCGTTCCACCTGCTCAACGGCATCCGCCATCTGCTGCAGGACGCCGGCATGGGTTTTCGCATCGAGCAGTTTGTGCGCAACAGCTGGCTGGTGTCGATCGGCTCGATCGTGCTGACCATTCTGGTCTGGGCCATCGCACTTGCAGGCGGGGGTGCAGCATGAGTGCGCTGCGTGACCCGATGAAGCGTGCCGTGGGCCTGGGTTCGGCCAAGCACGGCGTGCATCACTTCCTGGTCCAGCGGATCACGGCGATTGCGCTGATCGTGCTGGGCATCTGGTTCTCGGTGTTGGTGCTCGGGCTGTTGGGCAGTGACTACCTGACGGCGCGCCTGACACTGGCGCAGCCGTTCAATGCGGTGCTGATGATTGCCTTCGTGGTGGCCGTGTTCTGGCATGCCCAGCTCGGCCTGCAGGTCGTGATCGAAGACTACGTGCACAAGCCGTGGCTCGGCATGACGCTGCAGATTGTGATCAAGTTCTTGTGTTTCATTGCAGGCGTGGCCGGCGTGCTGGCCGTGCTGCGCATCACCCTGGGAAGCTGACGATGGCGAGTTACGAAATTCAGGAACACAAGTCCGACGTGGTCGTGGTCGGCGCCGGTGGTGCCGGGCTGCGCGCCACGCTGGGCCTGGCTGCCAAGAACCTGGACACGGTCTGCGTGACCAAGGTGTTCCCGACCCGCTCGCACACGGTGGCTGCCCAGGGCGGCGTGGCCGCATCGCTGGCCAACATGGGCGAGGATGACTGGCGCTGGCACATGTACGACACCGTCAAGGGCGGTGACTGGCTGGGCGATCAGGACGCGATCGAGTTCATGTGCCGCGAGGCCGTGCCCGCGGTGGTCGAACTGGAACACTACGGCGTGCCGTTTTCGCGTACCGACGAGGGCAAGATCTACCAGCGCCCGTTCGGCGGCATGACCACCCATTTTGGCAAGGGCACGGCCCAGCGCACCTGCGCCGCGGCCGACCGCACCGGGCACGCGATCCTGCACGCGCTGTACCAGCAGTCGCTGAAGCACAAGGCGCGCTTTTTCATCGAGTACTTCGCCACCGACCTGATCTTTGACGACGACGGCAAGTGCTGCGGCGTGCTGGCGCTGGATCTCAACGAAGGCGTGCTGCACCTGTTCCGCGGCCATGCCGTGGTGCTGGCCACCGGCGGCTACGGTCGCGCCTATTTCTCCTGCACTTCGGCACATACCTGCACCGGTGACGGTGGCGGCATGGTACTGCGGGCCGGCCTGGCGCTGCAGGACATGGAATTCGTGCAATTCCACCCGACCGGCATCTACGGTGCCGGCTGCCTGATCACCGAAGGCGTGCGCGGCGAAGGCGGCTATCTGACCAATTCCGAAGGCGAACGCTTCATGGAGCGCTACGCGCCCAGTGCCAAGGACCTGGCTTCACGCGACGTGGTCAGCCGCGCCATCACCATGGAGATCCGCGAAGGCCGCGGCGTGGGCGAGGACAAGGACCATGCCCATCTGAATCTGCAACATCTGGGTTCGGACGTGATCCACGAACGCCTGCCCGGCATTGCCGAGACCGCGCGCATCTTCTCCGGCGTCGACGTGACCAGGGAACCAATTCCGATTCTGCCCACCGTGCACTACAACATGGGCGGTATCCCGACCAACTACCATGGCGAGGTGGTGCAGCCGAAGGACGGCGATCCGGAAGTGGTGGTGCCGGGCCTGTTCGCCATCGGCGAGGCCGCCTGCGTGTCGGTGCATGGTGGCAACCGGCTGGGTTCGAATTCCTTGCTTGATCTGGTGGTGTTCGGCCGCGCCGCAGCCAACCGCTGTGCCGAGGTCATCCAGGCCGGCGAGGCGCACCGCGACCTGCCCGAAGGCGTGGTCGACAAGGCGGTGGACCGGTTCGACAGGATCCGTCATGCCGACGGCGACTCGCCGACCGCCGAAGTGCGCCTGCAGATGCAGAAGACCATGCAGGAGGATGCAGCCGTATTCCGTACGGCCGAGTCGCTGGCCGATGGTTGCAAGCGCATCGACAAGGTGCACCAGCGCCGCGAGGATCTCAAGGTCACCGACCGTTCGATGATCTGGAATTCGGACCTGGTCGAGACCCTGGAGCTGACCAACCTGCTGGACCAGGCCGTGGCCACCATGTATTCGGCCGAGCAGCGCACCGAGACCCGCGGCGCCCACGCGCGCGAGGACTTCCCCGAACGCGACGACGAGCACTGGATGAAGCACACCTATGTCTGGGTCGACGACAAGGGCAAGTCCCGTTTCGATTTCCGGCCCGTGCACGACCAGCCGCTGAGCGACGAGATCGAGTCGATCCCGCCGAAGAAAAGGGTGTACTAGTGGGCGGGACCCGGGACCCGGGACTCGGGACCCGGAAAAGCAAGAGCGGAAAAGCAAAGGCGAAAGAACATGCAGAATCGAACACATTCGAAACGGTTGGAATTGCGTGGGCGGGTACGCTGGCCTGACACGAACGATTCCCCATTCCCGATTCCCGATTCCCGGAAATAAAAATGGCTGAATTCACGCTTCCCCAGAACTCGAAGATTGGCAAGGGCCGCGACTGGCCGGCGCCGGAAAAGGCCAAAACACTGCGGACCTTCAAGGTCTACCGCTGGAGCCCGGATGACGACGAGAATCCGCGCATGGACACCTACCATGTGGATGTCGGCTCGACGCCGATGGTTCTGGACGTGCTGCTCAAGATCAAGAACGAGATCGATCCGACGCTGACCCTGCGTCGCTCCTGCCGCGAAGGCGTGTGCGGTTCGTGCGCGATGAACATCGACGGCACCAACACCCTGGCCTGCACCAAGGCGCTCGATGAACTGCCGAAGGGCGAGGTCAAGATCTACCCGCTGCCGCACATGCCGGTGGTCAAGGACCTGGTGCCGGATCTGACGCACTTCTATGCCCAGTACGCCTCGATCGAGCCCTGGATCAAGACCGAGAGCCCGGTGCCGGGCGAGCGCGAACGGCTGCAGTCGCCCGAGGATCGCACGAAGCTCGATGGCCTGTACGAGTGCATCCTGTGCGCCTGCTGTTCGACCGCCTGTCCAAGCTACTGGTGGAACCCGGATCGCTACATGGGACCGGCCGTGCTCCTGCAAGCCTACCGCTGGATTGCCGACAGTCGCGACGAGGCCACCGGCGAGCGGCTCGACTTCCTGGAAGATCCGTTCAAGCTGTACCGCTGCCACACCATCATGAACTGCACCCGCACCTGTCCCAAGCACCTCAATCCCGCCGAAGCCATCGGCAACATCAAGCAGCTGCTGGTGCAGCGCCAGAATTGAACGAGGCCGAAGCCCGCCGCCTGCGCTGGCGCGCGCGCCGCGGCACCCGCGAACTGGACAGCCTGGTCGGCTGGTGGCTGGACCAGCGCCTGGCGGACGCGGACGACGCGCAGCGCCAGGCATTTGATGCGCTGCTCGACTGCCAGGATCCGGAGCTGTGGGACTGGATCATGGGCCACGGCAAGGCGCCGCGCGTGGACTGGCAGGCCATCATCGATGACATCCGCACCGCCCATCGGTTTTGAGTACCGCGCCTCGCGCCTGCTGATGCTGGCGCTGCTTGCCGTTGCCGCACTGGCCATTGTGGCCGTGTACCTATCCGCATTGCCCGGTTTCGCGCGCATCATCCTGACAGTATTGGTGGCAGCCGTTTCCGGCAGCAGTTTCGGCCGCTTGCTGCGCCCGCGCGTGCGCTCGGTGCTGTGGCAGGCCGATGGCAGCGTGTACCTGCACCTCAACGACATGCTGCACGAGCCCGCGCGCGAATCCGCTGCCGAGCTCGCTGCCAGCCAGATCACCGGCCCGCTGATCATTCTCAAGCTGCGCTGGCTGCAGCACGGCCGCGCCACCCTGTGGCTGCTCCCCGACAACCTCGATGCCGACACCCGTCGCCGACTGCGGGTGCGCATCCGTTCCAGGTAATGTCGCGTGGTTTTTGTTGCCGGAGATTGTTTTTCATGTTCGAACAGTCGCGTGTAGTCGCAGTCTGACGACGCTCGAAGGTGCGCGCCGCTTGCCGCGCGCCCGGCAATGCGGCACCCTGCACGCTGCCGTGCGGTGCCATGCGCCGTTCTCCCTCCATCGCAGGACATGCAGTCACGATGTTTCGACCTCTGGAAATGTTCATTGGCCTGCGCTACACGCGGGCCAAGCGGCGGAATCATTTCATTTCCTTCATTTCGCTGGTGTCGATGCTGGGCATCACGGTGGGCATCGTGGCGCTGATCACGGTGATTTCGGTGATGAACGGTTTCGACGGCGAGTTGCGCTCGCGCATTCTGGGCATGGTCTCGGATGCCACGATTCTCAGCACTTCAGACAACATGCCCGACTGGCAGGGCGCGGTGGATCGCGCGCAGGCGAATCCGGAAGTGCTGGGCGCGGCGCCGTTCGTGGAGCGCTACGTGATGATCCAGGGCCGCGCCGATCAGCCGGCCGGCGCGCTGGTGCGCGGCGTGCTGCCGAAGATGGAGCCGAAGGTGTCGCAGCTGGCCTCGGACATGGTCGCCGGTTCACTGAATGATCTGCAGCCGGGCTCCTGGAATATCGTGCTGGGTCGGGATCTGGCGCTGAGTCTGGGCGTGGGCGTGGGCGACAAGGTGGTGGTGTACGCGGCACGCTTCAGTGCCTCGCCGATCGGCGCGGTGCCCAAGCTGCGCCGGTTCACGGTCAGCGGCATCTTCAGCGCCGGCATGCAGGAATACGATTCGGGCGTGGCCGTGACCAGCATGCGCGATATCGCGCGCCTCTACGGCATGTCAGGAGCGAGCGGCATCCGATTGAAACTGAAAGACAAATACCGTGCCTGGCAGCTCGCCCGGCAGCTTGCCGACGAACTCGGGCCGATGTATCGGGTACGCACCTGGATGCAGAGCAATGCCAACCTGCTGGGCGCGATCGAGATGGAGAAGAAGGTGATGTTCCTGATCCTGTCGCTGATCATCGCGGTGGCCGCATTCAACCTGGTTTCGACCCTGGTCATGCTGGTCACCGACAAGCAGGCGGACATCGCCATCTTGCGCACGCTGGGCGCCACGCCACGCAGCATCATGGGCGTTTTCATGGTCCAGGGCCTGGTGGTCGGCGTGATCGGCATTGCCCTGGGCGTGCTGTTCGGCGTGCTGTTGGCGGTCAACGTGCCGTCGATTGTGGAATGGATCGAACATGTGTTCCACGTGCAGTTCCTGTCGCCCGATGTGTACTACATTTCCGAGGTGCCCAGCCAGCTTGAATGGTCGGACGTAGGCTGGATCACCGGCCTGGCATTCGTGTTCTGCCTGCTGGCGACCTTGTATCCGGCGTGGCGGGCCTCGCGCACGCAACCGGCGCAGGCGTTGCGTTATGAGTAAGAGCCGGGAATCGGGAATGGGAAATCGGGAATCAAAGCTCAAGAGCCGGGAATCGGGAATTGCTGGGCGGGACCCGGGACCCGGGGTGAGCCGGACCGAACTGCCGGGGGCAGTTCGCAGCCGGCGAACGCCCGGCAGGGAGCCGGGCCGGGCAATACCCACCATGGATGGTTGCTTGCCGAAAAACCGGAGCCTGAAATGAACGCACACAAGTCGCAGAGGGTTGTGGTGCTGCGTGCCACCGATGTGGCCAAGACGTATCGCGAGGGGAACTTGCGTACCGAGGTTTTGAAGGGCGCGAGTTTCGAGGTGGCGCGCGGCGAGACGCTGGCGATCGTGGGTGCATCGGGCTCGGGCAAGAGCACGCTGCTGCATATCGTGGGTGGTCTGGACACGCTGGATGCGGGCGAAGTCGAGGTTGATGGCAAGTCGATGTCGAAACTGTCGGACCGCCAGCGCGGGCTGCTGCGCAACCGTTCGCTGGGTTTCATCTACCAGTTCCACCATCTGCTGCCCGAATTCAGCGCACTGGAGAATGTGTGCATGCCGCTGCTGATCCGCGGCACACCGATTGTCGAGGCGCGCGATGCAGCCAGCGCCCTGCTGGAACGGGTAGGCCTGGCCGAGCGGCTGCGCCACAAGCCGGGCGAGTTGTCCGGCGGCGAGCGCCAGCGCTGCGCCGTCGCTCGCGCCCTGGTGACGCGACCGGCCTGCATTCTGGGCGACGAGCCGACCGGCAATCTGGACGAGAAAAAGGCCGCCCAGGTGTACGAGCTGATGCTGGAGCTGAACCGCGAAATCGGCACCAGCTTCGTGCTGGTCACCCACGATCGCAGCCTGGCCCGGCGCATGGACCGGATGCTGGAGTTGCATCAGGGAGCTTTGCAGGATGCGGGGGCTGGAGGACAGGCAGAAGGCATGTAGGTGGCAGCCCGACCCACCGGAAATTCCAGTCGAGCCTTCTGCAGCAATTGCCGTCATCCTGGGGCTGTGCGCCGCGCAGAATCCGGACGCTGGAGGCAGGAGGTCGGAAGCGAACATCGACGTAGTCGATGGCCCGTAGGGTGAGCGTCAGGATGACGAGCGGGACAACGGACTGGGCAGCACAAAATCAGGGATGAAACAATGCGCAGGATCGCGCACAACACAAACCGGAGCGCAATAGCCACCTTGCCGCCGCTGGCATTGGTTTTTCTGCTGGGCGACCTGGCCTTGCAGAGCTTGCCAGCATTGCCCTCCGTCGTCGTGCTGTCGACGCTGGCGCTGGCTTCCATCGTCCTCTTCTGGCGCTGGCCCCGACGACTGGCGTCACTGGCAGTTGTGCTGATCGGTTTCACCTGGAGCGGTTGGTGTGCGCACTCGGCCTTGCAGGCGCGTCTGCCGACCGACCTGGCCGGGCGCGACTTCCTCGTCACGGGCACGATCAGCGACTTGCCTCAGCGGCACAAGGGCGTGGACCGTTTCCGCCTTCGAGTACAGCACGCATCACTGGATGGCCGACCGTTTGCGCTCGACGGCCAGCTGCGGCTGGCCTGGTACGGCCACGGTGGCACGCCGCTTGAGGCCTGCCAGCGCTGGCAGTTGCGGCTGCGTCTGAAACCGCCGCGCGGCATGATCAACCCCGGCGGCTACGACAGCGAACTGCACGCCCTGGCGCAAGGGGTGGTGGCGGTCGGCTACGTGCGCGCCGCAGGACCGAATCGCCAGCTCGGTGACGGCGGCTGGTGCATCAATCGCTGGCGCGGCAAGCTGTCCGCAGCCATTGCCACGCAATTGCATGGAGCGCCGGTCACCGCCCTGCTGCAGGCCCTGGCCGTGGGCGACAAGCGCGGGCTGGACGAGCGCGACTGGCAGACGGCGCGTGTCACCGGCATATCGCACCTGCTGGCGATTTCCGGGTTTCATATCGGCGTGGCCGCGCTGCTCGGGATCTGGCTTGCCGGGTGCTTTTGGCGCCTGCTTTCCCGGGGACGCGCAGGTGTGCCGCGACAGATGTGGCAGGCGGCCGTCGGTCTGCTGCTGGCATTCGCCTATGCTCTGCTGGCTGGCATGGGGTTGCCGGCACGCCGCGCCCTGATCATGATCGCCGTGGTGTGTCTGACGCGGCTGTTGCGTCGCGGTGTTCGTCCCGTCGATTCGCTGCTGCTGGCCTTGCTGGTTGTGCTGGTGCTCGATCCGCTGGCCGTGTTGTCGGCCAGCCTGTGGTTGTCCTTCGTTGCGGTTGCGTTTCTCCTGCTGGGCCTGGTGCCGGCCACAGCCGGTTGGCGTGGCTGGCTGGCACAGCTCGGTCGGGCACAGGTCCTGATGAGCGTGGCCCTGCTGCCACTGGCCGCATGGTTTTTCGGCCAGGCCTCGGTGTTGGGTGCACCGGTCAATCTGCTGGTGGTACCACTGGTGAGTCTGCTGGTGGTGCCGCTGACCTTGCTTGGCAGTCTGCTGTGGCCGAGTTCAGGCGCACTGGCAGGGCTGCTGTGGCGCATGGCCGGGTGGCTGTTGCAGGGCATGTGGTCGATCCTGGAGCATTTGTCCGCGTGGCCGGCGGCACAATGGTTTTTGCCACAGCCCGGCTGGCCGGCCATGCTGCTGGCCTTGCTCGGTGCCGTCTGGCTGCTGTTGCCGCGCGGTCTGCCGGCGCGCGGGCTGGGTGCGCTGCTGTTTCTGCCATTGCTGCTGCCGCAAACGAACATGCCGCAAACCGGCGACTTCCGCGTCACCGTGTTGGACGTCGGACAAGGCTTGTCGGTGCTGGTACACACCCGCCAGCACAGCCTGCTGTACGATGCCGGCGCGCGTTACCCGTCCGGCTTCGATCTGGGCCAGGCCGTGGTGATTCCGGCGCTGCATGCCGTCGGCGTGCGTCGCCTCGACATGCTGATGGTCAGCCATGGCGACAACGATCACGCCGGTGGTGCACCGGCCGTGGCGCGGATGTGGCCGCAAGCCGCACTCACGGGCAGCGAACCCAAACGCACACACTTGCCGCTGGAGCCGTGCCGCACTGGCCAGCATTGGACCTGGGATAGGGTCGACTTTCGCGTGCTGCATCCGGACGGCGCCTGGCCCGAAGGCAGCAACGACGGTTCGTGTGTATTACTGGTCAGCGGGTCGGGCGGGCGCATGCTGCTGACCGGCGACATTACCCGGCTGGTCGAGCCGGTGGTGGCCGATCACATCGCGCCCGGGCCGCCACTGGTCCTGCTGGTGCCGCATCATGGCAGCAAGACCTCCTCCAGCAGGACGTTCCTTGATGCACTGAAACCCCGACTGGCGGTTGCATCGGCCGGCTGGCACAACCGCTTTGGCCATCCCGCGCCCGTTGTAGCTGCGCGCTATCGCCAGGCCCGCATCCCCTTGCTGGTCACGGCCGATGCGGGCGCAGTGGTGTTGGACTTTCCGGCCGAATCCGCTCCGGTGCTGCGCCGCCGCCTGCGTTGTGACGACCATCACTATTGGCGCTTGCGTGCATGCCTCGCAGCACCTGATCTGTCGGCCAAGACTGCTATCATGCGGCCTTCGACAGATTTGCCGGAGTGAACCGTGCTGGAAATCATCAAGGCGGGCGGCTGGGCCATCGCACCCATCGTGCTGGCGTCGATCGTGTTTGTGATGATCACGCTGGAGCGTTTCTGGACGCTGCGACGCAAGAGCGTCATGCCCGACGGCTTGACCGATGAGGTGTGCGCGCTGGCTCGCGCACGCAAGTTTGATCAGCCGCATGTCGAGAGCCTGCGCGAGAATTCGCCGCTGGGCGAGCTGCTGGCCGCGGCGGTGACCGTGCGCAACCAACCGCGCGACGTAATCCGCGAACGCATCGAGGATACCGGCCGCCATGTGGTGCACCGCATGGAACGCTATCTCGGCACGCTGGGTACCATTGCACTGATTTCACCGCTGCTGGGCCTGCTGGGTACCGTGATCGGCCTGATCCGGATGTTTTTGTCGGTGATGGCTGGTGGCGTGGGTGACCCGCAGCGCATGGCTGGCGGCATCGGCGAGGCTCTGATCTGCACCGCCGCCGGCCTGATCGTGGCGATTCCCGCCTACGCCCTGCATCGCTATTTTCGCAGTCGCGTATCGGGCCTGGTGGTGGACATGGAATACGAAGCCGGCCGCCTGCTGGATGAATTGGCCCAGTCGCCTGCCGCCAGCCGCAGCCGTGCGGCCGCACCGCGGGCCGTGGCCACCCGCGCCGGAAGCTGAGTCACATCGATGCGACTGGCCCGTTCCGAGCGCGAGGATTTTTTCGAGATCAACGTGATCTCGCTGATCGATGTGCTGCTGACCCTGCTGATGTTTTTCGTGCTCACGACGACCTTCGTGCAGCAGGCCAACATGAAGGTCAGCCTGCCGGAGGCCAGCGCCGAACCGAGTGCCAGCGTGCCCGACACGCTGATCGTCGGCATTGATCGCCAGGGTCGCTACTTCATCGGCAACAGCGAGGTGCCCGGCGCAGGTGCCGAGGCCTTGAAGCAGGCGCTTGAGCGCACCGCCGGTGACAGGCGCGGCATGCCGGTACTGCTGCGCGCCGACGGCATGACGCCCAACCAGGCCGTCGTCAGCGCGATGGATGTGCTGGGCCAGCTCGGATTCACTCGCCTGCGCATCGCCACCACGCCGAGCAAGGACGAATGAACTCCGGCGCGCCGGCGCAGCCTTCCGAGCATACTCCGGCCTGGCCGATCTATCGGCGCCTGCTGGGCTACGCCGCCCGGCACTGGCCGGTGGCGCTGGCGGCGGTGCTGGGCATGATTGTCGACGCGGCCTGCATCACCGCGTTCGCCAAGCTGATCAAGCCGCTGCTGGACAATCTGTTCGTGGACAAGGATTCTTACACGATCTTCTGGATGCCGATCTGGATCGTGGGCATTTTTCTCTTGCGTGGTGTGGCCGCCTTCGCCACCAGCTACGGCACCGCCTACGTGGGACGCCATGTGGTGCAGCAGTTGCGCACGGAGATGTTCGCCGCCTATTTGCGCATGCCTTCGCGCTTTTTCGCCAGCGAGCCATCCGGCCAGCAGATCTCGCGCATCACCTTCACCACCGAGCAGGTGGCCAATGCGGCCAGCAATGCGATCAAGGTGGCGGTGATCGACGGCCTGACCGTGATCGGCCTGGTCGGCGTGATGCTGTATTACAGCGCCTATCTCACCCTGGCATTGCTGATCCTGGTGCCGGCCGTGGTCGTGGTGGCCACCGTGGTCAGCCGCCGCTACCGCAAGATCAGCCGGCGCGTGCAGGGCAGCATGGGCTCGGTGACCGGCACCGTCGAGGAAGCCGTCAGCGGCCAGCGCGAGGTCAAGGTCTACGGCGGGCAGAGCTACGAGAATGCCCGTTTTGCGCGGATTGCCGAACTGACGCGGCGGCTCAACATGAAGATCGCCACCACCAATGCCCTGTCGACCTCCACGGTGCAGACCCTGGCCGCGGTGGCGCTGGCGCTGATCGTGTTCCTGGCCACACGTCCGGCGATCCTGGCGCACATGTCGCCCGGCACCTTCTTTGCGGTGATCATGGCCATGGGCGGTATCCTGCCCTCGCTCAAGCGCCTGACCACGGTGCAGCCCAACATCCAGCGCGGCATGGCCGCGGCCGACGAGCTGTTCCAGGTGCTGGATCTGCCGCCCGAGCAGGACACGGGCAGCCTGGCACCGGAGCGCTGTCGTGGCGAAATCGTCCTGCGCGGCGTTGAACTGGTCTACCCGAACGCGAACCATGCTGCGCTGCGAGGCGTCGATCTGGACTGCCCGGCCGGCAGCATGACCGCCCTGGTCGGCCGCTCGGGCAGCGGCAAGAGCTCGCTGGTCAGCCTGCTGCCGCGCTTTCAGGAGTTGAGCGTGGGCCAGATCCTGCTCGATGGCCATGACCTGGCGGATTACGAGCTGGCCGCGTTGCGCCGCCAGATCGCCTGGGTGGGCCAGAGCGTGGTGCTGTTTGAAGGCAGCGTGGCCGACAACATTGCCTATGGCGAGCTGGCCGGCGCCAGCCACGCAGCGATCGAAGCGGCGGCGCGGGCAGCCAACGCCATGGCCTTCATCGAGCGGCTGCCCGATGGCCTGGACAGCACCATCGGCCAGGACGGCGGCATGCTCTCCGGCGGCGAGCGCCAGCGCATCGCCATCGCCCGAGCCATTCTCAAGGACGCGCCGATCCTGATCCTGGACGAGGCCACCAGTGCGCTGGATTCCGAATCCGAGCGCCTGATCCAGGACGCGCTGACGCACCTCACTCGCGATCGCACGACCCTGGTCATTGCCCATCGCCTGTCGACGGTCGAACACGCCGACCAGATCGCGGTGCTGGAGCAGGGCAGGGTGATCGAGCTGGGCCGGCACGAGGAACTTCTGGCGCGCAATGGCCACTACGCTGCCCTGTACCGGATGCAGTTCCAGTCGCACGGGAGCTGAGTCATGTGGTCGCAGCAACAGCTCAACCGGGTCTGGTACAGCGGCGAGCAACCGACACCCGGCATGCGTGCGCTGGAGCCGCTGTACCGAAGCGTGACCGCGCTGCATCGCGTGCTCTGTCGCAGCGGCCTGCTGCGCATCGAGAAACTGCCGGTGCCGGTGCTCGTGGTCGGCAACATCACCACCGGAGGCACCGGCAAGACACCGCTGGTGATTGCCCTGGCGGAAGCGTTGGCCGCGCGCGGCTGGATGCCGGGCGTGGTCAGCCGCGGCTACGGCGGCAGCCAGCGCGAGGCGGCCGTGCTGGGTGCCGACCCCGATCCGGCGCGGTTTGGTGACGAGCCCTGCCTGATCCGCGCGCACTGCGCACACGTGGCGGTGGGGCGTCGGCGCGCCGACGCTGCGCGCCTGCTGCTCGATGCCGGCATCGACCTGATCATTGCCGATGACGGGCTGCAACACCACGCGCTGGCGCGGGATGTCGAGATCTGCGTCCTCGACGGCCAGCGCCGCCTCGGCAACGGCCGTCTGCTGCCGGCCGGGCCGCTGCGTGAATCGCCGCGGCGGCTCGGCTCCTGCGACTGGGTCGTGGCCAATGGCGGCAGCGCGCGCGAGGGCGAAATTCCGATGCGCCTGCACGGCGGCAAGGCCGTGAACTGCGACGATCAGCAAACGCGTCCGCTGTCCGACTTTGCTGGCCAGACGGTACACGCCGTGGCTGGCATCGGCAATCCCGACCGGTTTTTTGAAAGCTTGCGCCAGCAGGGCATCGAGCCGGTCGAGCACCCATTTCCGGACCACCACCACTACAGCGCCGCCGATCTCGACTTCGGTGACGCGGCGCCGATTCTGATGACGGCCAAGGACGCGGTGAAGTGCAGCGCCTTCGGGCTGCCGCGGGCCTGGTCCGTTCCGGTCTGCGCCAACTTGCCGGGTGAGTTTCTGGACGCGCTTTCGCGGACCCTGCGCGCGACCATCTGAGCTACCCGAGTCATCCTGCGCGGAAGTCGCGAAGCGACTGTAGTCACAGAATCTGTTCACACGGCCAGGTCAAGGAAATTCCGCAATCTTGCTGTGACCACAACCCGGAAATGACGGACCGCAGCGGCAAATTTGGCGCAAACCTCAGTCGCGGTGCGCCGCGTTGCGGTCACGGCCGGCGCCAAGGCGCTTGTCCAGGCCGCCAGCCAGCTTCTTGAACCAGCGCGAGAACCTGCCGCGCTGGGTCTTGCGCGCCTTGGCCTCCTCGCTGACCAGCCAGGCCACCTGGATCACGCGGCGTTCGCCCGCGTAGGGCAGATGCCCGTGAAAGGAATTGTCGCAGCGCTTGAACACGGTAAATTCCCCGTACAGCGGCTTGAGCTCCGGCACCACGACGGAATCGATGTCGTCGATGCGATGCAGGAAGCGCAGGCAGCCGTCGCTGGTATCCGGCCAGGACTCGTTGAGGTAGAGCAGGGCGGTGGCGACCTTGGATTTCGAGTCGGTGTGGATGGTGCCGTGACGCTTGTTCAGATGCCGACACAGGGTCACCAGGGTCGGGTACTGGCCCAGATGCTCGATCTGGAGCCGTGCGCCGATCGCCGTGGCCACCGCGGGCGTGGTCAGATCGCCGATCAGCTTGTTGATCGTCGGGCCGCAGTCGTCCGGGTTCCAGGGGAAAAAGCCGGCTTCGGCATAGCGTGGAAAATCGTGCGCCAGGCCCTTGCGCGCCGTGCCGGGCAACTGGCCGTGGGCGATCAGGAACGGGAACGGTTCCAGGGTGACCGTGGTGTCGGGGCGGTCGAGGCGGGCCGGGTCCAGAAGCAAGCTGTCCATGGCGGCTATTGTATCAATGGCAGCTGATACGGGGGCTGCCGTCATCCCGGGGCTGTGCGTAGCGCAGAACCCTGGATCCATTTTGATTCTGTCGGAGTGTCCATGTGCTTTCTGGTGGACACTGCACCAGCGCGGATTTACAATTGCATCCCGCCCGTGACTCCTTTTTTTTGAGCGCTGCAGACCGCCAATGCCGGACTGCACGGCTCGCTGCAAGCTTGGGAGCTCGGGTGGCAGAAACTGTCCGGCCTGCAAAGCCCAGCCACCGGCCCATTTTTCTGCCGATTCTTGATCCATAGAGCCGCTATGAACCTGCGAATCGTCAAAAACTGGCCTCGGTGGCGGAGCTTTTCGGCTCGAACGTTCCTGCCACCCAAGCTCCGGAGCGGATTCCATGACCCCAGCCCTGCTGGCACTTGAAGATGGCAACGTGTTCCGCGGCCGTGCCGTGGGTGCCAGCGGCTCGACCGTGGGCGAGGTGGTGTTCAACACCGCCATGACCGGCTATCAGGAGATTCTCACCGACCCCTCCTACGCCCGGCAACTGGTGACGCTGACGACCGCGCATGTCGGCAACACCGGCTGCAACGCGGTCGATGTCGAGTCCGACCGGGTGCAGGCCGCCGGTCTGATCGTGCGCGATGTGCCGCGCCTGCCCTCGAGCTGGCGCAACCGCCAGAGTCTGCCCGACTATCTGGCCGACAACGGCATCGTGGCCATCTCTGACATCGACACGCGCCGCCTGACCCGCATCCTGCGCGACAAGGGCGCGCTCAATGGCTGCATCATGGCCGGCGAGGTGATCGACGAGGCCAGAGCGCTGGAACAGGCCCGGGCGTTTCCGGGTCTGGGCGGCATGGATCTGGCCAAGGAGGTGTCGATCCGCGAGCCGCGTGATTGGACCGAAGGCAGCTACGATCTGGCTGCGCAGGCCTTTGCCACGTCCGAACCGAAGTTCACCGTCGTGGCCTGGGACTTCGGCATCAAGCGCAACATTCTGTGCCTGCTGGCCGATGCTGGCTGCCGTATCCGCCTGGTACCGGCGCAGACTCCGGCCGACGAGGTGCTGGCGATGCAGCCCGACGGCGTATTCCTGTCCAACGGCCCGGGCGACCCGGCGGCCTGTGGCTACGCCATCGACACCACGCGCGCGCTGCTCGACAGCGGTCTGCCGCTGTTCGGCATCTGCCTTGGGCACCAGTTGATGGCGCTGGCACTGGGTGCAAAAACGGTGAAGATGAAGTTCGGCCACCACGGTGCCAACCACCCGGTCAAGGACCTGCGCAACGGTCGCGTCCTGATCACCAGCCAGAACCACGGCTTCGCCGTCGATCCCGACACCCTGCCGGCCAACGTCGAAGTCACCCACCGCTCCCTGTTCGACGGCTCCCTGCAAGGCTTCCGCCTCACCGACCGCCCCGCCTTCTGCTTTCAAGGCCACCCGGAAGCCAGCCCGGGGCCGCACGACATTCGCTACCTGTTCTCCAAATTTGCGGAAGAACTGCAGTCCGCAAATGAACGCAAATAAACGCAAATGAATACGGCTGGAAAGACGCTTTCTGCACGTGTCATCGGCTGTGCGATGACTGTCAGCAACACTTTGGGTGCCGGATTTCTGGAGTCGGTGTACTCAAATGCTCTGGCGGTGGAACTGACAATTCAGGGACTGGAGTTTGCGCGTGAGAAGCCACTTGATGTGCGATACAAGCAACACAAGGTGGGCGCCTACTATGCCGACTTCGTCGTTGAGGGTAACTTGATTGTGGAGTTGAAGGCCTTGAGTGGATTGGTTCCTGAACACAAGGCGCAAGTCATGAACTACTTGCGCGCAAGCAAGTTGACGGTTGGCCTGTTACTCAACTTTGGGACGGCGAGACTCGAAGTACAGCGCGTAGTGATGAATCACAACGACTCCCAGAGAATATAAATTTGCGTTCATTCGCGTTCATTTGCGGACCGGTTTTCTTTCATGCCCAAACGTACCGACATTCAAAGCATCCTCATCATCGGCGCCGGGCCGATCGTGATCGGGCAGGCTTGCGAGTTTGATTACTCGGGGGCGCAGGCGTGCAAGGCGCTGCGCGAGGAGGGTTACCGGGTGATCCTGGTGAACTCCAATCCGGCCACGATCATGACCGACCCGGAGATGGCCGATGCGGTGTACATCGAGCCGATCACCTGGGAGATGGTCGAGCGCATCATCGACAGGGAACGGCCCGACGCGCTGCTGCCGACGATGGGTGGGCAGACCGCGCTCAACTGCGCGCTGGAACTGGCCGATCACGGCGTGCTGGAAAAATACGGCGTGGAGATGATCGGCGCCTCGCGCGATGCGATCCGCCTGGCCGAGGACCGCGAGCTGTTTCGTGATGCGATGACCGGGATCGGCCTGGAATCGCCGCGCGCGGAAATCGCCGAGAGCATGGACGAGGCCTGGGCCGTGCAGGAGTCGCTGGGCTTTCCGGTGATCATCCGGCCCTCGTTCACCATGGGCGGCACCGGTGGCGGCATCGCCTACAACCGCGAGGAATTCGAGGAGATCGTCAAGCGCGGCCTGGAGATGTCACCGACGCACCAAGTGTTGCTGGACGAGTCGCTGCTGGGCTGGAAGGAGTTCGAGATGGAAGTGGTGCGCGATCATGCGGACAACTGCATCATCGTGTGCGCGATCGAGAACTTCGATCCGATGGGCGTGCACACCGGCGACTCGATCACGGTCGCGCCGGCGCAGACCCTGACCGACAAGGAATACCAGGTGATGCGCGACGCCTCGCTGGCGGTGCTGCGCAAGGTCGGCGTCGACACCGGCGGTTCCAACGTGCAGTTCGGCCTCGACCCGAGCTGCGGTCGCATGGTGGTGATCGAGATGAACCCGCGTGTGTCGCGCTCCTCGGCGCTGGCCTCCAAGGCCACCGGCTTTCCGATTGCCAAGGTTGCGGCCAAGCTCGCGGTCGGCTACACCCTGGACGAGCTCGACAACGAGATCACCGGCGGATTGACCCCGGCATCGTTCGAGCCTTCGCTCGACTACGTGGTGACCAAGATTCCGCGCTTCGCGTTCGAGAAGTTTCCGGCCACCGATGCCCATCTGACCACGCAGATGAAATCGGTCGGCGAGGTGATGGCGATCGGCCGCAGCATGCACGAGTCGCTGCAAAAGGCCTTGCGCGGGCTGGAGACCGGCAAGAACGGTCTTGATCCAACGGGCCTGGACCTGGCCAGCGAAGAAGACCTGTCGACGCTGCGGCGCGAGCTGCGCCAGCCCGGTGCCGAGCGCATCTTTCATGTCGGCGATGCCTTCCGCGCCGGCCTGAGCCTGGAGCGCATACACGAGCTGACTGCGATCGATCCGTGGTTCCTGGCGGTGATCGAGGACATCATCACGGCCGAGACCGAGGTCGCCGGGCAAGGCTTGCAGGCGCTGGATGCCGATCGCATGCGCGAACTGAAGCGCCTGGGTTTTTCCGACCTGCGCCTGGCGGCCCTGCTGGGCACCGACCAGAGCGCCGTGCGCCACCTGCGCCAGACCCTGGGCGTGCGCCCGGTGTACAAGCGGGTCGATTCCTGTGCGGCCGAGTTCGCCACCAGCACCGCCTACATGTATTCGACCTATGAACAAGAATGCGAGTCCGACCCCAGCGAGCGGCGCAAGATCATGGTGCTCGGTGGCGGACCCAACCGCATCGGCCAGGGCATCGAGTTCGACTACTGCTGCGTGCACGCCTCGCTGGCGCTGCGCGAGGCCGGCTTCGAGACCATCATGGTCAACTGCAACCCGGAAACCGTCTCGACCGACTACGACACCTCCGACCGCCTGTACTTCGAGCCGTTGACCCTGGAGGACGTGCTCGAGATCGTCGACAAGGAAAAGCCCGAAGGCGTGATCGTGCAGTTCGGTGGCCAGACGCCGCTGAAACTGGCACGCGAGCTGGAAGCTGCCGGCGTGCCGATCATCGGCACCAGTCCGGACTCGATCGATCTGGCCGAAGACCGCGAGCGCTTCCAGCAGATGATCGAGCGGCTGGGTCTCAGACAGCCACCCAACCGGATCGCACGAAGCGCCGAGGAAGCCCTGACCCTGGCGCGCGAGATCGGCTATCCGCTGGTGGTGCGGCCCAGCTATGTGCTGGGTGGCCGGGCCATGGAGATCGTCTACGCCGACGAGGATCTGGAGCGCTACATCCGCGAGGCGGTGCGCGTGTCCGACTCCTCGCCGGTGCTGCTGGACCGCTTTCTCGATCACGCGGTCGAGGTCGATGTCGACATCATTGCCGACGCCGACGGTCTGGTGCTGATCGGCGGCATCATGGAACACATCGAGGAGGCCGGCGTGCACTCGGGCGATTCCTCCTGCTCGCTGCCGCCGTATTCGCTGTCGGCTGAAATTCAGGACGAGCTTCGCCGCCAGGTGAGCGTGATGGCACGCGAGCTGAAAGTGGTCGGCTTGATGAACACCCAGTTTGCGGTGCAGGGCGAGAACGTGTTTATACTGGAGGTCAATCCGCGCGCATCGCGCACGGTACCGTTCGTTTCCAAGGCAACCGGCCTGCCACTGGCCCGCATCGCGGCCCTGGCCATGGCCGGTACCCGACTCGACAGCCAGGGAGCCACGCAGGAGGTGGTTCCGGAGTTTTATTGTGTCAAGGAGGCGATCTTCCCGTTCTTGAAGTTCCAGAATGTCGATCCCATTCTCGGACCGGAGATGCGATCGACCGGCGAAGTCATGGGCATTGCCCGCGATTTCGGCGGCGCCTTCGGGCGTGCCCACGAAGCCGCCGGCATCCGCAGGCCACCGCCGGGCAAGGTGTTCGTGTCGGTGCGCGACGCCGACAAGAGCCGCCTGGTCGAGATCGCCAGGGACATCGCCGCGCGCGGCTACGGACTGGTTGGAACCCACGGCACCGCCGACCATCTCAACGCCCATGGCGTGGCGTGCGAACACATCAACAAGGTCATGGAAGGTCGGCCGCACATTGTCGACCTGATCAAGAACGGCGAGATCGTCTACATCGTCAATACCACCGAAGGTCGGCAGGCCATCGCCGACTCGTTTTCCATTCGACGTGAAGCACTGCACCAGCGCGTCACGTATTCAACAACCATTGCAGGCGCCCGTGCCCTGCTGCATTCGCTGGACAGTCGCGACGGCAGGCAGGTGCACAGCCTGCAGGAACTGCACAAGGAGTTACACGCATGAACCGTCCCCCGCTGACCAAGGCCGGTGCGGAACGACTGCGCACCGAAGTCGACCGCCTCAAGCGCGAAGAGCGCCCGCGCATCATCGAGGCCATCGCCGAGGCGCGCGCCCACGGCGATCTCAAGGAGAACGCCGAATACCACGCCGCGCGCGAGCAGCAGAGTTTCGTCGAAGGCCGGATCAAGGAAATCGAGGCCACGCTGTCGAACGCGCAGGTGATCGATGTCGCCACGCTCAAGGCCGCACCCAAGGTCGTATTCGGCGCCACCGTCGAGCTGTTCGACGAGGACAGCGAGCAGGAAGTGACCTACCACATCGTGGGTGACCTGGAAGCCGACATCAAGCACAACCGCATCGCCGTCAGCTCGCCCATCGCGCGCGCCCTGATCGGCAAGAGCGAAGGCGACAGCTTCGAATTCACCGCCCCCAACGGTGTCAGGAACTACGAAATCGTCGAAGTGCGTTACGGCGGCGAGTGAGTGTGGTGGAGCCCGGATTTCACGCTCGGCTCCAGGATGACGCGATCCCTGTCGTCCTGGGCTTGGCGCCAGGCCGCAATCCTGGACTACCCGCCCCGCCATCCTGGGCCGGCTGCCAGGCTGCAACTCGGGACTACCCACACCGTCGTCCCGGGGCCGCCGAAGGCGACGCGGGGAGCGCCCATGGATGGGTGCGTTTTGAGGAGCGAGGAAACCCGGGACCCATTTTGATCTTTCCCTGGGCCGTTGCACAGTGAGCACACCCGACGCCTGTTCCAATGGATCCCGGGTTCCTCGCTGCGCTCGGCCCCAGGATGACGAAGGGCGGGCGCAGCGTGTGATTGGGTTTCTGCCATGATCGCCTTCCGCAAGCTGGCCCTGCGGCGCGGCCCGCACCTGCTGTTCTCCGATCTGGATGCGGCCATCCACAGCGGCTGGAAGCTCGCCGTCACCGGTCGCAACGGCTGCGGCAAGTCGAGCCTGTTCGCGGCCATTCGTGGCGAGCTGGACAGTGACAGCGGCCAGATCGACCAGCCCGCCGGCTTGCGCGTCGCCTCGGTGGCGCAGGAAACACCAGCCACGAGCGAGCTGGCCATCGACTACGTGCTCAAGGGCGACGCCGAGGCCGCCGCGGCGGTGCTGGCCGCCGAGCGCGCCGAAGCAGAAGGCGATCACGCGGCCGCGGCAAAAGCCCACCAGCGCATCGAGTCGCTCAATGCCTACGACGCGCGCGCCCGGGCCGGACGCCTGTTGCACGGCCTGGGCTTCGCACCGGAAACCCACAGCCGGGCCGTGGCGGAGTTTTCCGGCGGCTGGCGTGTGCGCCTGAATCTCGCGGCGGCGCTGATGGCACCGTCCGACCTGCTGCTGCTGGACGAGCCGACCAACCATCTGGATCTGGATGCTGTGTTGTGGCTGGAGCAATGGCTGAAGCATTACCAGGGCGTGCTGATGGTGATCTCGCACGATCGCGAATTTCTCGACGCAGTCGCCGATCACGTGCTGCATCTGGAGCAGGGTAGTGGCCAGCTCTACAGCGGCAACTACAGCGCTTTCGAGCGCCAGCGTGCCGAGCAACTGCATCAGCAGCAGGCCAGCCACGAAAAGGAGCAGGCCGAACGCGCCCACCTGGAAGCGTTCATCCGCCGCTTTGGCGCCAAGGCCACCAAGGCGCGCCAGGCGCAGTCGCGTGTCAAGCGCCTGGAGAAACTGGCCGGCACCGAAGCGGTACGTATCGAACGAGCTTTCCATTTCCGCTTCCCGGAGCCTGCCCGCGTCCCGCAGTCGATGCTGAAACTGGTCGATGCTGCCGCCGGTTACAAAGGCGTCGCAGCGTCCTCTCCCCCGACACCTTCGGTGCCGCCCTCATCCGCCCTGCGGGCACCTTCTCCCGCAAGCGGGAGAAGGGGAAGTCGACAGGAGCCCTTTCCAGATGGGGGAGAGGGCAGGGATGCGGGGCCGGAGACCGAGAAAAACATCATCGTCGCCAACATCAAGCTCGGCCTCGAACCCGGCGACCGCATCGGCCTGCTGGGCGTCAACGGCGCCGGCAAGACCACCCTGGTGCGCAGCCTGGCGGGCGAGCTGCCACTGCTGGCCGGTACCCGCACCGCGCACAAGGATCTGGACATCGGCTATTTCGCCCAGCACACGGTCGAGGCGCTGGAATCCGGCCGCAGTCCCTTCGAGCACATGCGCGATCTGGCACCGGACGAGCCGCAGCAGTCGCTACGCGACTGGTTGGGCCGCTGGCACTTTGCCGGTGATCGCGCGTTCGAGGATGTGGACCGGTTTTCCGGTGGCGAGCGCGCGCGCCTGGCGCTGGCCCTGATTGCCTGGCGCAAACCCAATCTGCTGTTGCTGGACGAACCGACCAACCACCTCGACATGGACATGCGCGAGGCGCTGGCCGAGGCACTCAACGAAT
>CBFGSA010000036.1:0-22310 GCA_965651365.1 uncultured Rhodanobacteraceae bacterium
GTGCCGCCGTTGTCGGCACTGACGAAGCTCACGTTGGCATCCAGCGGGTCGGTCACTTCGTAGCTGGTCGCAGCCGCGGCGCCGCTATTGGTCAGCGTGATCTGGTAGGTCAGCGTCTCATTCGGCTCCGCCTGACCGGCAATGCTGCCGTCTTCAGCGGTCAGCGCCTTGGCGATCGAAACCACCGGCATCGGCACGTCTTTGCTCGGGTTGCATTTCGGCGCACTGGAACCCGCCGCACACACATCGTCATCGGTGACCACGGCCGTGTTGTGAACCTTGCCCGCATTGGCGTCGGCTTGTGTGACCACGTAGTCGCCGAGCAGCGTGCAGGTGCCGCCGGGCGCGACTGAGGCGCATGGCGATGTGCCGGCGATGTTGGTCAGCGTCAGGTTGTCGGTCACCGTGACATTGGTCAGCGTGGTGTTGCCGGTGTTGCTTACCGTGATCTTGAAATGCAGGGTGTCGCCGACGCTGACCGTGGTGCTGCCGTCCGCATCGGCATAGCCCGTCAGTTGCTTGACCGAGCTCAGGTCGGGGCTTTGCGTCAGCGGCACATGATCGGTGCCGGTATCGGTAACCGGCGTGCCGCCACCGGGTGGCGTGCCGTGCGCCGTGGCGGTGTTGTCGATCTTGCCCGCGTCCACATCGGATTGCTTGACCTGGTAGGTCGCCGTGCAGGTCTGGGTCTCGCCCGGGTCCAGCGGATTGATGGCGGACGGGCAAGTGATCGCGGACAGATCGGTCAGCGGATCGGTGACGGATACCGAATTGAGGGTCACATTGCCGGTGTTTGTCACCTTGAAGCTGTAGGTGATGGTGTCGCCGGTGCCGGTGGACGCCGTGGCATTGTCGGTCTTGACGATGCTGATGGACGGATTTTGCGGAACCGGCACGTTCTTCGGCGGGTTGCATTTGACCGAGCTGTCACCTGTCAGGCACACGTCGTCATCACGTACGCGACCTGTGTTCACCACCTGGCCTGCGTCGGCATCAGACTGCTGCACCACGTAAGTGCCGGTCAAAACGCAGGTCGCGGTTGGCGCAACCGTCGCGCATGTATGCGAATTGGGGGTAATAAGCGGGTCGCTAACCACCACATTGGTCAGCGTCGTGTTGCCCGTGTTGGTCGCCGTAATCGTGAAGGTCAGGGTGTCGCCCACGTCCACCTGACCGTTGCTGTTCACGTCACCCGTCAATGCCGAGTCCTTGGTCGAGTCAAGGTTTGGCACCAATGCGGGCAGAGTCACCGCTGCGCTGTCGCTGTCGCTGACGTTGTGGTTGTCCGGGTCCTTGCCGGTGGCTGTCGCGGTGTTGTCGATGTCACCATCGCCACCGCCGTTGTTGTCGATGTCGGCCTGGGTGACGGTGTAGCTTGCACCCGTGCAGGTGAAGCTGGCCGTGGCGCCCGGCGCCAGACTGGAAATGGCCGTGCAGCTCAGGCCCGACAGCAAGGTGTCACTGAGGTTGATGTCGGTGATCGTGACGTTGCCGGTGTTTTCCACCGAGAAGCTGTAGTTGATCGCCTGGTTCGGACCGGTCACGCTGGTCGGGTTGGCCGTCTTGGTCAACTGCAGGGAAGGATGCTGCGGTACCGGTGTGGTGTAGGTAGTGCTGCAGAAATCGTCACTGCTGCCAACTGGACAGACCGGGCTGGTGCTGGTTGCGGTGTTGAGTACCTGGCCGGCATTGACGTCGGCCTGGGTGACGGTATAAGTGCCGGTGAGCACGCAGGTGCCGTTGACCGCGACGTTGGAACAGGTCGTGCTGGTGGGCGATGAAAAACCGGTCAGGGTGTCGGTGACGGTCACCGAGGGGAAGCTGACATTACCGGTATTGGTCAAGGTAATATTGTAATGGATCGTGTCGCCCAGACTGACTTCACTATTGCCGTCATTGTCGTCGTAGGACGTCTGGGTTTTCACCAGCGTCTGTGCCGGGCGCTGGTCGGTCACGAAAACGAGTGCCTGCGGATAATAGACGTCACTGTTGGTGGTGAACTTGAGGGTGACCGAAGTGGCATTGTTCGCCAACTGCGGCTTGCTGCCACCGCCGGTATTGGAAATGTCGACCATTTTCAGGTCGACACCCAAGTTGTTCGGGTAGTCGGGGTTGCGGGTGGTGACGTCCGAGCCGAGATAGGTGATGCCGCCGTTCCAGAAATTCGTCGAATCACTCAGGGCATCGGACAGCGGGCCGGGATTCACGACATTGCCGCTGGATGGGTCGAGCAACTGGAACTGGTCGCCGGTCAGGGTATTGTCGCCTTCCCAGACCAGTGCGCCCATGCGTGCAGTAAATGGGCCGCTGGTCGGTGCAAGCAAACCGGTAGGAGTCACCGTGGCGGTGTTGTTGTCATCGTCCACCACGATTGCAGTGGCGTCATAGACGGCCAGGCGACGGAAGGGCTTGTTCGGATCCTCGTACACCACAACCAGCGCCCAGCCACCGTAGTAGCCGAGGCTGTCACCATTGCCTGTCAGAGTGGTCTCGCCACCAACAGAGTAGGTGCCACTGACGACGCTGGAAAGGCCGCCGCTGAAGCCGGAGGCCGGATCGGACAGATCGGCAAGCGTGTGATATGGCTCCTTGTGCGTATAGCCAGAGAAGGTGTTGATTGTCTCCGTGGCTGTAATTTTCTGGTAGCTGCCACCCGGCGTTTTCAGCCAGATGTATTTGCGATTGTCGGAACTGTCAGATTCATTCGCACGCCCACCCCAGTACAGGTAAGCGTGCAGTACGGTGGCCGTACCGGGTAGCGACAATGTCGCCTTCGAGGAATTGGCCGGGGCACCGCCACCGACCGGATCAGTATTTACATACTGCACGGTCGTGTTGTTGTTGTTTTCGCCGTCGGCGCCGCAAACACTTGGGCTGCCGGAACACTTGGTCGACAAGGTGTTGCCCACCAGCACGATGTCGCCCCGGGTATCGTCGCTCGACCGCTGGTTGAGCGCAGCGCTGGCCATCGCCGGCATGAGCAGGGCGAACAGCAGCCCCAACGTCAATGTCACCCAGCGGCGTCGGTTTGCCAGGGATCCGTCGCTGCGCGGGTGCGGGTGCCGCACAGGCGAATTTGCCACGACTGACGCGGATGTCGATCGAGTTGAGGTATTCATCGTTTGCCCCTGTAACAATTGTGACATTCAGTTGGTTGGCCCGCGGACGCATGCTGCACGCGCCCCGCGTGTGTACTGCGATCAATCCACACTTCCTTGAGCGGATCCCTGACATGCAAGCCAAGCAAAAACCGTTCCAGGTCTACCGCGCCCGGAACCGTAATGGCAAAAATTGCCTGGCCAATCAAGCCAGTACCCCGCGCTTTGCAACCCGATTGGCGCCTGCACAAAGCAAAAAATGCCGCGCCTGGTCGAACTGCTCCAGCAGTCGAGTGTGAATCCGTTCGCAAAAATGGTCACTTCCTTGCGATTTACCCCGCCAGGATGCGAACTGCGTCACATTCTGGGTACTTGCGCGCCAAAGTTACAGCTTGAGTCAGGAAAGTGCAATGGCAAATTTTCCCGGGCACCTGCGCAGGGTCGGACGCACCGGCCCCTCGATGGAGTCAGTGCAGTGCTGCGCGGACGCATTCCGGGTGCCGATTTCACCCGCTTGAGCCGCGGAAGAACGGTGCCTTCAGTCGGCGACGATCGAAGGATCAAAGCTGGCGCAGAAGATCACCTCGCCATTGCCGGTTTCGATCGAGCCAATGTCGATGGCGGTCCCGCGAACCCGCAGGTAGCAGGTGCCGCGCTGGTCGGTTGGACTGTTGTTCCAGCCCGCGGCACCGGCATCAATGAGCACGCTGCCGGGCTGCGGCAGGTAGCTCGAATCGGGGCCGCCATGGTCAGTGAATACCGACAACCCGGGATCGCCACGATGGGCAAAGTTCTTGCCGCTGGCACCGTCGCAGGCCTTGGCGCCAGCGGCATCGGTTTCCAGCAGGCTGCCGATATTGTCGAACACGCTGCCACCCTCGTTGTAGCAGTCCGTGCCGCCGCTGTTGTCACCAATGGCCGTGTTGATGAACCACGCCTGGCCGGTGGTGTTGGTACCGCCGAAGTCGGTGTACAGGCCGATATCGACTCCGGCACCGCGTGGCGCCGTGTTGCCCGCCACGGTCACGTTGTTGAGCAACACCTGGTCGGCGGCATCGCCGATGCCGCCGGCGCGAACACCGGCGGTATTGCGCGCCACCGTGGTGTGGTCGACCGCGGCCTGGATGGCACCGGCAAAACCCAGGCCGCCGCCGGAGGTGTCGGCGGAATTGTCGTGTATGGCGCTGCGGATGATGGTGAACGACAAGGCCTCACCGCCCGAAAAGCTGCCCACGGCCACGCCACCGCCGCTGCCCATCTCGCCCTTGGCCGGGTCCACGTTGTCGGGCTGTCGAATCAGGTTGTTGTGCACGCGGGTATTGATCATGACACCCGGCGTGGCCAGGGCGCCGATGCCCCCACCACCAATGCCCCAGGCCTCGTTGCCGCTGACTTCCGAATCCAGCACGACCAGATTTTGCGCGAGAAAGGCCCCAATGCCGCCCCCGCCGCTGATCAGGTATGCGGTATCGCCGAGCTGGGCGATCAAACTGGCCGAGCCCTGCGTGTTGTCGGCAATGCGGCTCGACGTCACGGTCAACGGCGCCGAAGCGACCAGAATACCACCGGCATAGGCATCGGCATGATTGCCTTCGACCGTGCTGCCGGACAAATCCAGCGGCGCCGAAGTGCTGATACCGCCACCGGTGAATGCGTGGTTGCCGACGACCCGGACCTGGCTTAACTGAACGAGGCCTGGCGTCGACTGGGCCGGATCGAGGTAAATGCCGCCGCCGGAGCCTTGTGCCGTGCGTACATCACCGTTTTCGACCGACACGTCGTCCATCGCGAACAAGGCGCTGCCACCCGTGCCGGCCGAATTCGCCACGCGCACGTGCATCACTCTGAATTCCGGTGTGCCGGAAGCCGAACTGCGCCTGATGGTGGCACCGTGGCCATGAATGAGCACTGCATCGTCGGTCAGGATGATCGGCAGGCCTTCAGGATCGCCCAGGCTGGTATTGTCGATCGCGCTCAAGTCATAGGTACACCCCGCCGCGAGCTCGACGGTGTCCGGCTCTGCGTTGGTGTTTGCCGTGTTGATGGCCGCAATCAGGGCCGGTACCGAGCAGGCCACCGGCAAGGTGGCAGCGCCCAGGCTGCAAATGGGCGCGATGGCGCACAGCGCCAGGACAAGATGAGCGCGACGGTTCATGCAATCTCCCCATGGATAGCGATGTTGTTCTCTTGTCCAGCTACGCAGTTGCGGGGCATGCGGTATCAGGCCGCATGACAGCTCCGTATAATCGGCCTTCCTGCAAATCCGGAGACAACTTCATGGCGCAGTGGTTTTTCAGCTACAACGGCGAACGCAGTGGCCCGTTGGATGATGCCGCGGCACGCGAGCAGGCGCAGCGCCGTCCCGATGGCCATTGCTGGCGCGAAGGTTTCGGCGAGTGGCTGCCGATTGCCAGTGTCGCCGACCTGTCGGGACAACGCGCCACGCCGCCACCGGTTCCCGCCCAGTCATCAAGCGGCGTTGCCGACGAGGTCGACTACCGCATCTGCGGCACCGACATGCAGTTCGTCGAGATCGAGCTGGATCCGGGTGAAAGCGCGATCGCCGAGGCGGGGGCTTTGATGTACAAGGACGCCGTGGTCGAGATGGACACGATCTTCGGCGACGGCTCGCGCAGCCATGGCGGCGGCCTGATGGATTCGCTGCTGTCGGCCGGCAAGCGCGTGATCACCGGCGAAAGCCTGTTCACGACCGTGTTCGCCCACACCGGTTCCGGCGGCAAGGCGCACGTGGCCTTTGCCGCGCCCTACCCCGGCACCGTGATGGCGATGAAATTGTCCGAACACGGCGGTCGCCTGATCTGCCAGAAGGACAGTTTTCTGGCCGGTGCGCGCGGCGTGTCGCTGGGCATCTTTCTGCAGCGCAAGATCCTCACCGGCCTGTTCGGCGGCGAGGGCTTCATCATGCAAAAGCTGGAAGGCGACGGCTGGGTGTTCGTGCACGCCGGCGGCACCGTGGTCGAGCGCGAGCTGGCTGCCGGCGAGCGCATCGATGTCGACACCGGCTGCGTGGTGGCCATCCACGATACCGTCGACATGGACGTGCACCGCGTGGGTGGCATCAAGAGCATGCTGTTTGGCGGCGAAGGCGTGTTCCTGGCCTCGCTGACCGGCCCGGGCAAGGTCTGGCTGCAATCCCTGCCGTTCTCGCGCATGGCCGGGCGCATGCTGGCCGCCGCGCCCAAGGGCGGAGGCAAGGACCGCGGCGAAGGCTCCGTGCTGGGCACGCTGGGCGACATCGTCAGCGGCGATCGCGGCTTCTGATACTCGGCGGTGCGTTTTTGCGTATCTGGTGGCAGAGCCTGATCTGTCTTCCGGAAGTGGAGAGCGCACAATGAAGCGTCTGCCCCTGTTGCTGTTTGGCCTGCTGTGGATCAGCCCGGTGCTGGCCGACCGCCTGTTCGTGGACGGCTTCGAGCCGCCGCACATCGACCCCTTGTTCCCCAAGGCCGGGCAGACCCACCAACTGCCAGCCGGACCCACGGCCAATCAGCTCAACTGGCTCATCAGCGAGCTGGCCAGCGGCCAGAACACGACCCCGGCCGAGGTCAGCGCGCATTTCGTCTCCGGGTATGACCCGCAAGCGATATCCGACTGGATCAACAATACCCTGCGAGCCTACTGGCCCAACGCAGTGCTGCGCGACGTGGTCATGCTCACCCCGGTACGCGCGACCGTGGTCATCAGTGCGCCAGGTGGCAGTATGCCCTGGGGCTACGTCAACATCGGCGCGCAGTACACGGGAAGCAAGAAGATTGATTTGCTGTCCGTGTCCAACTACTCCGGCTCGGTCCAGTATCCGGAAGACCAGTCCCTGACGCTGACCCAGGCAGCCGACAAGTTTGTCACGCTGTCGGATACACCCGCCCTGCTGGTTGGCCGCATCGGCAGCAGCGGTCAGTGTACGGCGGTCGTTGACCGCAACGCCAACGCCTTGCGTGCGACCGGTTCGATCTTCAAGACCTGGGTGCTGGGCGCGCTCGGTCGCGCCGTGGCCGAAGGCGCGCTGGATCCGGAAACCACCATTCCACTGGTCGCCTCCAGGCTGGCACTCGGCGGCACGATCAATCCCGAGCCGCTGGGCACGCTGTTCCCGCTCAAGGACATGGCCGAGCTGATGATGGGCATCAGCGACAATACCGCCACCGACCACCTGCACGCCCTGGTCGGCCGCGACACGATCGAGCAGACGGTGGACGCGTTTGCCTTTTCCCAGCCCAACGTGCTCAAGCCCTTCCTCAACATCAGCGAGCAGTTCTCGCTGTACTTCTCCTTCCCGCTGGCCACGGCCATGAACTACGTGAACGGTACGGAGGCCTACCAGCGCCAGTTTCTGCAAAACCAGATCGCGCCCATCACCCCGGTCATGGGCGGCTCCTACGCCAACTACCAGATTTTTCTCAGCGGAACCTGGCGCGCCACGCCGATGGACATCTGCCGCGCCTTTGCCCACTTGCGCGAATTGCCGCAAGGCTCGGACGCGATCGATCTGGTCGATCATGCCCTGGGCGCTGGTGCGGCGCAGCCGGAAGTGCGCAACAAGTGGGATCGGGTCTGGTACAAGGGCGGCAGCCTGGACGGCAGCGCCGGGCACTACGTGCTGACCCACGCCTGGATGCTGGAAAATGCCGGCGCGGAACCCTGGGTGGTAATCGCCATGTCGAACAATTCCACCGGCGGCATCGACGAGTACAAGGTGCAGTCGGTCACCGGCCGCATTCTGGAATTGGTTGCGCAGATGCCTTGATGCAGCGCATACATGCACCCCGAAATTGCCAGGCGCCTACTCCAGCTTCTCCCGCAACCACGCGCGCGCGGTGCGCCAGCCGCGCTTGACGGTGATGCCGGAGCAGCCCATGACCGCGGCGATTTCATCACTGTTCATGCCGCCAAAATAGTGCATTTCGACAATCCTGGCCTTGGCAGAGTCCACTGCGGCAAGCTCGGACAGGGCGGCATCCAGCGCCAGCACATCGACGTCTTGATCGGACTGCCCGAGCACGCGCTCATCCAGGGTCACCCGCACGCCGCCATCGCGCTTGCCGGCATTGCGCCGCCGCGCATGGTCAATCGCGATCTGGCGCATCACGCGCGCAATAAGCGACATGAAGTGGGCGCGCGAATCAAGGTTTGGCACATCAGCCCGGTTCAACTTCAGCCACATCTCGTGCACCAGGGCCGTGGGCTGCAAGGTCATCGACGGCATGCTCTGAAGCTGGTAATTCGCCAGACGGCGCAATTCGGGATAAAGCATGCTCACCAGCCGGTCGCCAGCCCCGGAGTCACCGGCACTCCATTGGCTCAGCAGTCGCGTTGCCTCGCGGCTCGCGGAACCCGAAATCTCTGCCACTGATCCAGCCGGGGGCACCATTGCATCATCCGGAGCGGGCGTGTCTATTTGCGCTTCCTGGCGCGCACATACAAGACCAGGGAGTGGTCCTCGATCTCGTAGCCGTGCCTGGCCGCAATTTCATGTTGCAGACGCTCGATGTCCTCGTTGGTGAATTCGATGACATCACCAGTATCGACATCGATCATGTGATCGTGATGCTTGCCGCGGTCCAGCTCGTAGACCGCCTGCCCACTCTCGAAATTGTGCTTGAGTACCAGTCCGGCAGCCTCGAACTGGGTCAGAACCCGGTACACCGTGGCCAGGCCGATATCCTCCCCCTCGTCCAGCAGACGACGATAAATGTCTTCGGCCGACAAGTGGCAATCCGCGCACTTTTCCAGCAGCTTCAGGACACTCATCCGTGGATGCGTCACCTTGAGTCCTGCGTTGCGCAGTTCCTGGGTTTCCATGCCTGACCTGTTCGGTATACGTGGATGGGTAGTGTATCATTGGCCATTGCCTTTCGAGCGAGACAAGCGCTTTATGCACAAGCTTCCCCTTCTGGCCGCCATGGCCCTGGCCACACTCGGCCTCGGTGCCTGCGCCATCGTCTACAAGCCGGACATCCAGCAGGGCAACGTGCTCGACAAGGCCAATGTCGACCAGCTCAAGCCCGGCATGAGCAAGGAGCAGGTGCTGGCGCTGCTGGGGCAGCCATCCATGGCCAGTCCGTTTGACCAGGAACGCTGGGACTACGTCAACACGCTGCAACATCGCGGCGGCAAGATCGACGTGCGCGACTTCACCGTATACTTCGAAAATGGCGTGTTGGCGCGGACCGAAGGCACCTGGCGCGAGGACGACGGCACCGAGATGCTGAAGCAGGTACGCCACTACCCGCTGATTTTGCATGACAAGGAAAAGGAAGCCGAGGAACGCCGCAAGCGCGGCTCCGGCGGGTAGGCCCTGGATACAGACGGGGCCTTGCGACCCATCAGCCGCGCCTGGCAGCGCGCCGCCTGCGGGCCTCCTTCGGGTCCAGCAGGAGCGGCCGGTACACCTCGACCCGGTCGCCATCACGGAGTACATGATCACGCGCAACCTGCCGCGAGAAAATCCCGAAGCGCGCTTCAGGGTCGGCCGCTTCCGGCCAGCGGACACAAACCGCCGACCGCTCTACCGCCGCGGCGACCGTGCTGCCCTCGGGCAACTCCAGCTCGCACCTGAAAACCTCGTCCGGCCAGGCGCAGACGACTTCGACCCGGATTGAATCAGGCATAGGTCAGGGCGGCCTCGGCACAAAAATCATCCACCATGCGGTCGGCCAGCCCACGAAAGCCCAGCCGCAGCGCCGGACCCAGCAATCGCTGGCGAAAATCGAAACGCAAGTCCAGACTGACCTTGCAGCCCTTCTCGCCCAGCGGATCGAAGGTCCAGGTGCCATCGAGGCTGCGCAAGGGGCCTCCAACCAGATGCATCTCGATGCGATCGGGCCGGTGCAAGGTGTTGCGGGTGCTGAAACTGTGCCGCAACCCGGCGAAGCTGAGATCCAGGCGCGCGGTCAGATTGTGCTCATCGTGGCTTTGCACATCGGCCCCGGTGCACCAGGTGAAGCGCTTGGGATATGCTTCCACGTCGTTCACCAGCTCGAACATCTGTTCCGGGCTGTAGCGCACCAGAGCGCTGCGCTTGATCTCGATCATTCAATACGTACAGTCAAAAAAGACAGTTTAACCGACATGGCCAAAGGCAAGGACAAAAGCGGCAGCACCACGATCGCGCTCAACAAGCGCGCCCGGCACGAGTACCACATCGACCGCCGTTTCGAGGCCGGGATCGCCTTGCAAGGCTGGGAAGTGAAGGCCTTGCGAGCGGGCCGGATCAACTTCGGCGACAGCTACGCCATTGTCAAGAATGGCGAAATCTTCCTGTTCGGAACATCCATCCCGCCCCTCAGCACGGCATCGACGCATGTCGTTGCCGACGACCGCCGTACCCGCAAGCTGCTGCTCAACCGGCGCGAGATCGACGAACTGATCGGCGCCGTCGAGCGCAAGGGCTATACCCTGGTGCCAACCGCGATGTACTGGAAGAAGAACCACGTCAAGGTCGAGATCGGCCTGGCCAAGGGCAAGCAGACCCACGACAAGCGTGAAACCGTCAAGCAGCGCGACTGGGAACGCGACAAGCAGCGCACGCTGCGCGCACACAACCGCACGGGCTGAGCCTGCCTCCGCAGGAGCGGCCATGGGCCAATGGGCCAATGGCCCTTGGTCAAGCCGATTCTCGTCATCCTGGACACCGCGAAGCGGTGATCCGGGATCCATCTTGATTTTGACGGGAGTTCCCGCGCAACCGCAGTTTCCCAACTGCTTGAAAATGGATCCCGGGTTTCCTCGCTCCTCAAAACGCACCCATCCATGGGCGCTCCCCGCGTCGCCTGCGGCGGCCCCAGGATGACGGGGTTTCCCATTGGGATGCTTGACCAAGCGCCATTGGCCCATGGCTGCTCCTGCCATCAGCCGGTGGATGCGGCAGCCTGCTCCTCCACCCGCAGCAAGGCCAGCTCGTGGTTGAGCCCCTTGGCCAGCGACACGCACATGGCCAGCAGCACGATGGTAAATGGCAGTCCGGTCGTCACGGCGGCCGCCTGCAGCGCCGACAGCGCGTCGGCGCCGCCCACGGCCAGCAACACCGCGGCAATGAAACCCTCGGCGCTGGCCCAGAACACGCGCTGCGCCACCGGCGCCTGGACCTTGCCACCGGCGGTGATCGAGTCGATCACCAGCGATCCCGAGTCCGACGAGGTGATGAAAAACACCAGCACCAGCACAATGCCGAGGAACGAGGTGATGCCGCTCATCGGCAGGTTGTCCAGCATGTGGAACAGGGTCAGCGAGGAGTCCTTGATGCCCCCAGCCAGCGAGCCGATGCCGTTCATCGCCTGATCCAGTCCGTTGCCGCCGAAGGCACTCATCCACACGATAGTCACAATCATCGGCACGATCAGCACCGCGGTGAGGAACTCGCGGATGGTGCGTCCCCTGGACACGCGCGCGATGAACATGCCCACGAACGGCGACCAGGAAATCCACCAGGCCCAGTAGAAGATGGTCCAGCCATGGTAGAAGGTCTGGTCGTCGCGCCCCACCGGGTTGCTGAGCGGCAGGAAGTACTCGACATAGCCGGCCACCGTGGTGCCCACATTGGCGAGAAAGCCGGTCAGGGAACTGGCCAGGATCACGAACAGCAGTAGCAGGAAGGCCAACCCCATGTTGATGTTGCTGAGCAGCTTGACGCCGCCGTCGATGCCGCGCACCACCGAAGCCAGCGCAACCGCGGTGACGCCCGCGATAATCAGCACCTCCACACCCAGAGTCGCCGGTGCGCCGAACAGGAAGTGCAGTCCGCCCGCAGCCTGCTGGGCGCCAAAACCCAGCGAAGTCGCCAGACCAAAAATCGTCGCCAGCACCGCCAGCGTGTCGATCACATTACCGGTGACACCCCAGACCCGGTCACCCAGCAATGGATAAAACGCCGAGCGGATGGTCAGGGGCAAGCCCTTGTTGTAGGCGAAAAACGCAAGCGACAGAGCCACCACCCCGTAAATCGCCCAGGGATGAATGCCCCAGTGGTACATCACCGCGCCCATGGCCGCGGTCTTTGATGCCTCCGTGCCTCCTGGCATATTGAGCGGCGTGCCGGCCCAGTCGGTGAAATAGCCGACTGGCTCGGCCACGCTCCAGAACATCAGGCCGATGCCCATGCCGGCCGCGAACAGCATCGCGAACCAGGACATGCGCGAGTATTCGGGTCGCGCATCCTGACCACCGATGCGAATCCTGCCGTAAGGCAGAAAAATCAGGGCCAGGGAAAACAGCACGAAAATGTTGCCCGCACTGAGGAACAGCCAGTCGAAGGTGTTGATGACCCAGTTCTTGCCGCCGGACAGCGCGGTCTTGGCTGCCTCCGGAAACAGAATCGAGCCGAGCACGAAGACAACGATCAGCGCCGCGCTCCACACGAACACGGGGTTGTGCAGGTCCAGTCCGAACGGGTGCACATTGTCCTGGCCGATCTCGTAGTCGGTCTCGTAGACTTCGTCCAGTTGCTCGATGCTTGCGTCGTTGCTCATGACAGGCGATCCCCTGCTTGATTCCATGGAAGGACAGGACGCGCGGCGACAGGAATGCTGAAAACAGCGGATGCCGAACTCCCGCATACCCGATCGACCGTAACGAGCCGGACAGCGCATGTCAAAGAGCCACTGCGGCTGAATCGGCGATACACTGCGTGTTTGACTGCGTCACACCGCATCGGCATCCAATGAAATTCACGCACACCCGGTACCCACCGCCGTGACGCTCGATCACGCACAGGACTACGTGCATGGCGTGGACGGAAACGATCGGCCGGCGGACTGGCCAGCATTGCGCAGCGAGGAAGTGAAAGCCGTACTGGCAGGCTATGCGCGGGCTCGCGAACTGCGGCGTATCCAGTGGCGCAGCCCGCGTCCGTTGTCGGCCGCCGCCATCGTCGAAACCGGCAGCGGAGCATTGTTCGTCAAACGCCATCACCTGAGCGTGCGCAGTGCCAGGGCTCTGCGCGAGGAACACCGCTTCATCGACCATCTGCGCTGTGCCGGCTTTTATGTGCCGCAAGTGCTGCGAGACGTTCACGGCGTCAGTGCGGTTGTGCGCGCTGACTGGGTTTACGAGGTGCAGGAGCTGGCCGCCGGTGTCGATCTGTACCGCGATCTGGAATCGTGGGTACCGCCACCCGAAGCGCAACATGCGGTACAGGCTGGCCGCGCACTGGCGCAATTGCACCAGTCAGCAATGGGTTATCAGGCGCCGCAGCGCAGCACTTTCATCCTGGTCACGCGCGATGATTTGTTGCAGACCGACGATCCGCTGGCGACGCTTGAAGCGCAACTTCCGCTGCGACCCGGATTGGCCAATTTCCTGCATGACAAAAAGGGTTGGCGCCGACAATTTGAAAGCGTGATTGTGCCTCGCCAGCAAACGGTGTTCAAACGCATCAATGCGCAACCGCGCCTGTGGACCCACAACGACTGGCACGTCTCCAACCTGGCCTGGAGCGATCGCGGTACCAGCGCCAGGGTTAGCGCGGCATTCGACTTTGGCCTGACCTCCCCCACTTTCGCCCTGTTCGACCTGGCCACGGCGATCGAACGCAACGCCATCGCCTGGCTTGAACTGGACAGCGGTGATGAGGCCGCGCACACCGACATTGCGCTGGCGCTGATCGAAGGCTATCGATCCGTGCGGCCGCTGGCCTCGGCCGATCTTCAATTGCTGGCCGACCTGCTGCCCCTGGTGCACATCGACTTTGCGCTGTCGGAACTCGAGTACTTCCACGCCATCACCCGCTCGCGGCAAGACGCGGAAGTCGCCTGGAGCACCTTCCTGCTCGGCCACGCCTGCTGGTTCGACACGCCGCCAGCGCGCGCACTGCTGGATGCCATCGCCGCAGCCTGACTCCAACTGCAGGAGTGCGCTATGCGCGCGATGGGGTTCTTCGTGATCGCGGCCATGGGCCGCTCCTACACATTTGCCGCGTTTCGTGTTTCAATGGCGCCTTCGTGAAGCGGGGGTGCCCGGCAGTAGCCGGGCTGAGAAAGACCCTTCGAACCTGACCTGGTTTGGACCAGCGTAGGGAGCTTCGAGTCGTCGGCATGCTTGCGTGCCGGCGGGTCGCCGTCGCTTCGAACTTTGACGTGACGAGGCGACGATGTACAAATGTCCCATTGCTATCTTCCTGCTGCCCCTGCTCGCCAGCCCGCTGCAGGCCGCGGAAACGGGCGTACCGGCAAGCGCGCAGTCCACGGCTACACCACTTGCACCGGTCAAGGTCGAGGCAGTCAGTTCGCGCGCAGACACCCATCTCGGCAGCATCGACGGCACATCGCTGCACAACAGCCCGGTCAGCGTCGATGTCATCGACCGCTGGCAACTGGATGATCTGCAGCCGCAGAGCCTGAGCGAAGTGATGCGCGCCGATGCTTCAGTGGGCGACAACTACGCGCCGGTCGGCTACTACCAGAACCTCGCCATCCGCGGCTTCACGCTGGATCTGGCCACCGGCTACCGCATCAATGGCCTGGCCATGGTCGGGCAGCAGCGTCTCGCGCTGGAGGACAAGCAGCGCGTCGAGGTGCTCAAGGGCCTGGCCGGCATCGAGGCCGGCGTCGTGGCGCCCGGCGGTCTGGTCAATTTCGTCAGCAAGCGCCCAGCCGAAGTGCGTCGGCTCAGCCTGGGCACCGACAGCCACGGTTCGCGCCGCACGGCCATTGATTTCGGCACCTGGCTCACCCCGGATCTGGGCATTCGCGTCAACGGCGCCTGGAATGGCGTGCACAGCCACGTCGACCATGCCGACGGCCGGCGCAACCTGTACGCGCTGGCGCTGGACTGGAACCCGGGCGACACGATCAGCCTGCGGATCGACAGCGACTACCAGACCAGCGCCCAGCGCTCGGTATCGGGTTACCAGTTGCTGGGCGGCACCGAGCTTCCCGACAATCCTCACGCAAACTGGATGCCGGGCTACCAGCCCTGGCAGCAGCCGGTCGGCATCCGATCGAATAACACCACGGCGCGCCTGGACTGGCAATTGGCCGAGCGCTGGACACTGAAGCTGGCCAGCGGCCACAGCCGCAGCGTAATCCAGGACAACGTGGCCTTCGCCTACGGTTGCTTCTACGTCGAGGCCTGCTACGACGGTGGCTCGCCGGGCAACTTCTTCGCCCCTGACGGCAGCTACGACATCTACGACTACCGCAGCCCCGACGACACCCGCCGCGCCGACGAGGCCCGCGCGATTCTGGTTGGCCGCTTCGGCACCGGTCCGGTATCGCACACCTGGAGCTTCGGACTCGATGCCGTGCGTCGCACCGTCGATCAGCGCCCCGATGTCAATGAGTATGTCGGTACCGCCAATATCGACCAGCGCGATCCGCCGGTGTTTGCACCCTCGCCGCTCGAACCCGGCCCGCTGGCGCGACGCCTCGGCAACTGGCAGCGCTCGCTGCTGGCCCAGGATCGGCTCGGCTTCGGCGACGACTGGCAGCTTTTGCTGGGTACCCGCTTCGTGCGCCTGGACGAGCGCGCCTACGATGATGCCGGGACACTCGAGCGGCATACCCGCCTGTCCCGTTCGCTGCCCAACGCGGCCCTGATCTGGCTGCCCGACGAGGCGCTCACGGGTTACCTCAGCTACAGCGAAGGTCTGTCACTGGGGCAGGAAGCGCCGTTCTGGACCAGCAACGACGGCGAGATTCTTGCGCCCGTGCTGTCACGCCAACTGGAACTGGGCGCCAAGTACCGCGCCAGCGACAAGCTGGCCCTGAGCGCGGCGCTGTTCCGGATGCGCCGACCCTATCAGTACGCCAGGCCGGACACTAGCAGCGCCGGTTACACCTTCGTGCAACAAGGCGAAGCCGTGCACAGCGGTCTGGAGCTCGGTGCGCACGGCCAGCTCACCGAGCGCCTGCGCATCGATGCCAGCCTGGCCTGGATTCGAGCGCGCGCCCGCGACACCGGCACGTCGGCCTACGAAGGCCATCAACTGGTCAATGTGCCGCGCCTGCAGGGTGCGGTGATGGCCAACTACCAGCTCACCACCGCGCCGGGCCTCAGCCTGCTGGCCGGCTGGCGCCACTCGGGGCCGCGCAGCGCAACCGCCGGTGCGACCACGCGCACCGCCGCCTTCAACCTGTTCGATGCCGGTCTCCGCTACCGCAGCACCTGGGGTAACCACGCCGTGACCTGGCGCCTGATGATCAGCAACCTGGCCAACCGTTTCTACTGGCGCGACACCGGCAGCGCCTACGGCGACCACTACCTGTTTCCCGGCGCGCCGCGCGAAGCGCGCCTGAGCGTGGACTGGTCCTTCTGACATGAACTGGACCGAGCTGATCGGCGCGGCACTGAGCATTCTCGGCGTGTGGCTGACTGCGCGCCGCCACCTGCTGTGCTGGCCGGTCGGCCTGGCCTCGGTGATCGTCTATTCGGCGGTATTTATCGAGGCCCGGCTGTATTCCGATGCATTGCTGCAGGGGGCCTTTGCCGTGTTCATCGTGTACGGCTGGATTCGCTGGAGGCAAAATCTGGGCGATGATGGCAAGGTCGAGATTGCAGCATTGCCGCGACACCGCGCAACGGTGCACATCATCATAGGCGCGATCGGTGCTCTGGCGCTGGGCGCAGGCATGCACTACGGCACCAACGCCGCCCTGCCCTGGCTGGATGCCGCGCTGGCCGCCTTCAGTCTGGTAGCCCAGTTCTGGCAAGCCCGCCGCCACATCGCCGCCTGGTGGCTGTGGATCCTCGTCGATGCCATCTACATTGGCGAATACCTCTACAAGGACCTGTGGATCACCTCGGCGCTGTACCTGGTCTTCATCGGCCTGGCCATCATCGGCCTGCGCGCCTGGCAACAAAACGTGCGGCAACATCATCCAGCCTGAACGGGCAAATCCCTGCGCAGCGAATGCAGGAGCGCCCCATGCGCGCGAGAGCAAAAAGCAAAAAGCAAAGCGGTCCGCAAAGAACGCAAAGAAACGCGAATAGAGCAAAAGATCAAGCCTGGTAATTCTTCGCGTCCTTTGCGTCCTTCGCGGACAAACTGCTTTTGATCGCGCGCATGGCGCGCTTGTCCTACCCAAGCGCCTGCCGATGCACGCCAGCCACAGCACGGCCCGACGGGTCGGCGCTGGCGGCGAATGCGGCATCCCAGGCCAGCGCCGCCGGGGTCGAGCAGGCGATCGACTTGCCGCCGGGTACGGTGGCGGCGCAGGCCGGACCGGGGAAGTGCTGCTCGAAAATCCGTCGATACCACAGCGCCTCTTTGGACTGCGGCGGATTGTGCGGGTAGCGCGCCGCGGCCGAGGCCATTTCCCGATCGCTGATTTCGGTTTCGGCATGCGCCTTGAGACTGTCGATCCAGCCGTAACCGACGCCGTCGCTGAACTGCTCTTTCTGCCGCCACAGGATTTCGTCGGGCAAAAGGCCGTCGAAAGCCTCGCGCAATACCCCCTTCTCGATCCGATCACCACTCGCCATCTTGTGCGCCGCATCCATGCCCATGGCCAGATCGACGAACTCCAGATCCAGAAACGGCACCCGCGCCTCGACGCCCCAGGCCATCATCGACTTGTTGGCGCGCAGGCAGTCGTAGCTGTGCAGGGCATCGAGCTTGCGCACGGTTTCCTCGTGAAAGGCCTCGGCATCGGGCGCCTTGTGAAAATACAGGTAGCCGCCGAAAATCTCGTCCGAACCCTCCCCCGACAGCACCATCTTCACCCCCATGGCCTTGATCCGCCGCGCCAGCAGGTACATCGGAGTCGACGCACGCACGGTCGTGACATCGCAAGTCTCGATGTGACGGATCACCTCGGGAATCGCATCCAGACCTTCCTGCACGCTATAGACAAAACCGTGATGTACCGTGCCGATGGCCACGGCGGCACGTGCCGCAGCCGCCAGATCGGGCGAGCCTTCCAGGCCAATCGCAAACGAATGCAGACGCGGCCACCAGGCCTCGCTGCGGTCGCCGTCCTCGATGCGCTGGCGCGCATACTGCGCCGCGCATGCTGCCACCAGCGAAGAATCCAGACCGCCCGACAGCAGCACGCCGTAGGGCACGTCACTCATCAACTGGCGGTGCACCGCCTGCTGGAAGCCTTCGCGCAAATCCTGCGGTGTGACCGACTGGCCGCGCGTGTATGCGTATTCGCGCCAAGGTTTTTCGTACCAGCGCCGCAATTCGCCATCGCGGCTGTCGTACACATGCCCGGGCGGAAATACCGACACGTCAGCGCACACATCGGCCAGCGTCTTCATCTCCGATGCGACGCACAAGCGTCCGGCATCATCGTGCCCCCAGTACAGCGGACACACCCCGAACGGATCGCGCCCGATCAGGTAGCGCCGCGCACGGCGATCCCACAAGGCAAAGGCGAAAATCCCGTTGAGTTGCGGCAGAAACTCGCTGCCGTGCGCCCGATACAAGGCATTGATCACCTCGCAGTCCGAACCGCTGACAAAGGTGTAGTCCAGCCCCTCGCGCAACTCGGCGTGGTTGTAGATCTCGCCATTGACCGCCAGCACCAGCTCGCCATCGGCCGACACCAGCGGCTGCGCGCCGCTGACCGGATCGACAATGCCCAGCCGCTCGTGCACCAGAATCGCGCCCGCATCCGAATGCACCCCACTCCAGTCCGGCCCCCGATGCCGCTGCCGTGCCGACAGCGCCAGCGCCCGCCGCCGCAAGGCCACCAGATCATCCCCGGCTTCCAGATCAAATATTCCCAGAATCGAACACATGCATTTCTCCTCGTCAGAAACGGCGAAGGCCCGCGCTGGGCGGGCCTTCGATGCGTACAGAAATGTTGCTTCCAGCTACGCGCGAGCCCACCGTGTCACGGTCGGATTATTCACGCGATTGTTGTTGGTGCACACAATCTCGCGACGCCCGGCAGAATGGCTGGAGATGAGCACACAAAATGTGCAAGGAAGGTTCATGTGGCGATCATACGCACACTAAGCGCATTTGGGCAAGCTGAAAGTCCACACCCGCCTTGAGCCGGTATACGTTGCGACCCGGTGAAGGTGGATGCACATGAGCACGTAGGGGCTGTTGAGCGTAGCGAAGCGCACCAGATGCGGCTACCGACAAGCTGCTGAGAAAAGACATGGAGCGCATCATCAGTACCCGCTCCCACGGTGCGCTACAAGTCTTCCGCTTGGATGTGGCGTATGAGCAGGCGCAGGGTTTGGCGGTTGTTCCAGTCGTTGACGGTTGGCTCGTAGGCGATGCGCAGTGGTGTTTGGGTGGGGATGTCGGTGTCGACGTTGAACATCACGGCGTCGTGGATGCGGTTGTTGCGCGGGTCGCGCAGTTTGAGGCGGCGGTGATTGCCGGTCTGGCCCATGGCGCGCTGTTGGTCGCAGATCAGCACGTTGTCGAATACCGGTTGCGGAAAGCCCTGGCCCCATGGTCCGGCGAAGCGGAGCGCCTCGGCGGTGGCGAGGGTGATTTCCGCTGCGGTCAGTTCGCCGTCGCTCCAGATTGCGGCCTGGCGCAGGTCATCGTCCAGAACCTCGCGGACCGCGTCATCGAACAGCTTGGTGAACAACGCCATGTTCCGTTCGGCGAGCTCCAGCCCTGCAGCCATCGCGTGGCCGCCGAAGCGCGGCAGCAGGCCGGGTTCACGGGTGGCAATCGACACCAGCACGTCGCGGATATGCACGCCGGCAATCGAGCGCGCCGAACCGCGCAGCGTGCCGCTGCCTTCATCGGCCGGCGCCAGGGCCACTACCGGCCGGTGCAGGCGCTCCTTGAGTTTGGACGCCACCAGGCCAATCACGCCGGGGTGCCAGTGTGGCTGAAACACGACCACGCCATCCGCCTGGGTTTCGCTGCCCGCAAGTGCCGCGACCGAGGCTTTGGCCTCGGCCACCATGTCGGCCTGCAACTGGCGCCGCTCGTGATTGATTGCCGACAGCTTGGCCGCCATGTCGCGGGCGGCTTGCGTTTCGTCGCTGAGCAGGCATTCGACACCCAGGCGCATGTTTTCCAGTCGCCCGGCTGCATTCAGGCGCGGTGCCAGCGCGAAGCCGAAATCGGTCGCGGTGAGCGTATCGAGGTTGCGTCCGGCCACCTCGGCCAGTGCGCGCACGCCGGCGCAGGCACGCCCGGCGCGGATGCGTTTCAATCCGGCATCGACCAGGATGCGGTTGTTGCGATCCAGCGGCACCATGTCGGCGACGGTGCCCAGGGCCACCAGGTCCAGCAGACTGGCCAGGTCGACTTCGCGCCGGTTCAGTTGCGCGCGCAGGGCCAGCAGCAGATAGAACATCACGCCGACGCCGGCCAGGGCCTTGCTGGGAAATTCGTCACCCGGCCGGTTGGGATTGACGATGGCATCGGCGGCGGGCAGGGTCGCCGCGGGCAGGTGGTGGTCGGTGACGATCACCCGCATGCCCTGTTCGCGCGCCGCCGCCACGCCGTCGTGGGCGGCAATGCCGTTGTCGACGGTGACGATCAAGTCGGGTGTGTCCGGCAGGTCGTCGAGCAACGCGGGACTGAGGCCGTAGCCGTGGCGGCGGCGATCCGGCACCGCGAAATCGACCCGGTGCGCGCCCAGCATGCGCAGCCCGCGCACGGCCACGGCGCATCCGGTGGCACCGTCGCAATCGTAGTCGCCGGCCACCACAATCGACTGGTCCTGCTGGATGGCTGCATCCAGCAGTGCCACCGCCTCACCCAGGCCGCCAAGCGTATCCGGCCGCTCCAATCCAGCCAGGCGGTGCACCATTTCGCGCGGGTCGCGGATGCCGCGGGCCGCATACACCCGGCGCACCACCGCCGGCACGTCTGCAGGCCAGGTACCCCGCATTTCGGCCACCGTGCGCCGACGAATCTGCGCTTGCCCCATCAGCCGCGACGCCAGAAGCGCCAGTGATGCCAACGCTTGAGTTGCACTCGGCGGCCATCGGCAAAGCGCAGGGCCAGTTCATCGACACGCCGATTGCGCAGCAGACCCAGCAATTCCTGCCAGGCGGCGGCCTGCATCGCATGCTGGCCAAGATCGAGCAGGCTGTGCTCGGCAAGTTCCTCCTGGTCTTGCTCGAAGGCGGCAAGTGCTGCGTTCGCCACGCCGGCCCGTTGCGCCAGCGCCTGGAGCAGAGGATCGTCGCTGTACACCCGTTGCAGCGTGCTGCGCACCCAGGCCGGCAAGGCACCGCCACCCCAGAACCACAGCGCGTTGACCGGTGCCAGGCCGCGCTCCTTGCGGGCCACATTGACCAGGCTGCGGTGCAGCTCGGTCTGCACCTCGGTAAACAGGCGTCGCCAGCGCCGTTTCTCGCCGTCACCTTCGAGGTGGAGCAGCAGGTTTTCCCCGAGCACCTGGTCCGGGGTGGCAAACTTCGGCACCGGCGTACCGGCCGGCAGACGCAGATGCCAGCGATCGGGCGTGGTCAGCTCCAGCAGTGCGCCGGCATCGCCCAGGATCGGGCGCAGCGGTGCGGCAAGCTGCTCGGCCTCCTCCGCGCTCAGCCCCAGATTGGCGCAGGCCATCATCCGTGCGCCGTTGATGTCGGCCTCGACCCGGGCCGGATCGGCACACAGCCAGACCTCGTGTTCGGCATCGCCCGCGGCCGCCTGGCGGGTCAGCGCACCGGCTGCCAGCAGCGTGCCGGGCCAGCTGAACGTCTCGGCCAGCATGGATCGCAATCCGGGCGATTGCGGCTCAAGTTGATCGGCCCGCGCCAAGTGCCGGCGGATATCGGCGTCCAGGCCAGCCCGTTCGTGCGTGGGCAGCAGCACATGCAGGCGTTTCATGCGCCCGCCTTTTCCAACTGTTCGCCGACTTCAAACCACTCGCTTTCCAGGCGTTCCTTGTCCGCGCGCAGGGTCGCCTGCTTGCGGCCGAGGTCAGCCAGTTCGGCAGTGGGCTGCTGCCACACATCGGGGTCGGCCAAATGTTGTTCGATTTCGCCCAGTTTCCGGTCGATCTGCTCGACCTGCCTTTCCAGGCTGCGCTGCTGCTGGCGCCACTGCTTGAGTTGCTGGCGCGAGGGGCCGGCCGGTTTGCTGCGGGCCTTGCGCTGCCTGTTGCCGACTGCGGCCTGCGTATTGTGCTTGCGCGACCATTCGGCGTAGTCGTCCAGGTCGCCGTCAAAGGGCAGCGCGCGGCCTTCGGCCACATGCCAGAACTCGTCGCACACCAGACCCAGCAGATGGCGGTCATGCGACACCAGCACCAGCGCGCCGTCATATTCGTTGAGTGCCTCGGCCAGCGCCTCGCGCATGTCCATGTCGAGGTGGTTGGT